>NZ_CP015381.1:2222866-2541799 GCF_001854245.1 Desulfococcus multivorans
GGCGAACACAATGGAAGGATCCTCCCGGTGGACCAGGCGGTAGGTCAGGATGAAGCTCTTGCCGCCCATCTCCGATACGTGCATCCGGAGGGAGAGGGGATCGGCGAGCTGGATCGGCCGGCGGTAGTCGCATTCGGCGCGGGCCAGAATAAACGGAAAATCCGCGGCGCTTTGCGACTGCATGAGATGATAAAAAAAATACTTCCGGCCTTCCTCGAAATAGGTAAAGTAGACCGCGTTGTTGACGTGTCCCATGGCGTCGAGGTCGCGGAACCGCACGTCGATGTCCACAGTGAATTCCTGGGCAGTCGATTCTTCGGGATGTTCCATGTTTCAGGCACCTTCCATGTTCAGGTTCATGTAACGCTTGTTTCAGGCGACCCGGAGACGTGCTTTCGCTCGAACAGTCCGGGCCTCCCTTGAGGCTGAAGACTAAAGGCTGAAGGCTGAAGGGGTGGGCCTGTGGCGAATGGGGCGTTGATGCCGCTTCGGTCTTCAGTCTCTATCCGGTCACCATTACGAAAGCCGAAAGTCGCATTGTAGAAAGAAATTGATGAATAAGTAGGCGTTGTGGTAGGGTTTGTCAACGGTTGATGAGAATTCGATATCTCAACTTTCGACTTTCATAGGCCGGTGCCGGGAGGATACGGCCCGCGCCCCACGCGGTTTCGTTCAAGTGCCGCTAAAGCTTGCTCCGGGCGGCCCGGAAACTCGCTTGCGCTCAAACAGTCCGGGCCGCTGACCCTCCGCGGCGCTTAAGCGGCACTAAAACTCACCGCTGAAGGGGCCCGGGCCGTATCCTCCCGGCACCTCCATCCGGTTATCATCATGAAAGTCGAAAGTTGAATCTATATGATAAGAACCCGATATGCGGAGGACATGCGTCATGATCGACGTAAGAGCGGCTGTCAAGATTGCTTTCCAACTCTTTCAGGAACTGTACGACACGCGCAGGTTCGAAGACGTTCTGCTGGAGGCGGTCGAGTTGTCCCAGGACCGCACCACCTGGCAGGTCACCATCGGCTTCTACCGCCGCATGCCCTCCGTGAACCTGGTGGAGTCCATCGGCTCCAAAAAATACGTCCGCACCTACAAAACCTTCCACATCGACGCCGCCACCGGCGACATGATCGCCATGCGGCAGGGCAACGGAGAAGAATAAGCTCCGATAAATCCGTGAAGTATTCCCTGTTTATCTCAAAAAAAAAAAATCGGATTGGGATGTTGGAACACAACTGCCGATCCCTTCGACCTCCGGGAAACAATGGCGATCCGTGTCAATTTTTGTCCGACTTCTACTATTTTTGTGCAACGGGCAGGTGATCTCGCAACAAAACGAACCCCTCTAATGCGTTGAAAAGCATTAAAAGACGGCAGCTTTATGGGTTAACGGCAAAAGTGTGCATGAATATTCGCGCTGGAATTTCGAAATGTGTATAAATCTTGCAGGTAAGCAGAACAACGCAATGCAAGATCATGATGCCGACAAACTACACCATTTGAATTTGATTGTCGTTTAGCAATGCAAGCAAGGGATATAAAAATGTTACCCAAAAATCAAAACGGTGCAGCCGTCCTGGAGTTCCTCATTGTCCTGCCGATATTGTTGTTGTTCTTGTTCGGGGGCATTGAATTCGGAGCCATCTTTTACAACAAACAGGTCCTTACCAATGCGAGTAGAGAAGGCGCACGTGCCGGCATTACGCGCGAATATACTCTTGATGGTATTAAGCATGAATATACCGAGGCAGACATAGAAGGTATTGTAAAAAACTACTGGCTCAACGAAGAGAAGAAAAGTTTTTTGCTGGGTTTTTCGCCTATTGATCCTGAGGATATTGAAGTCACGGTCATTCCGGAGGAATTCACCGCTACAGGCAATGAGTATTTGACGGTTGGCGTTAAAATCAAAGACTACAATCTTATTTTTGCATCTATTATGGGCTTGGACATTTTGTACAAGGTTCCAGATTTGCAAAATATTATCAACATATCCGCGAGTACGACCATGAGAATGGAGCCGAAGCTGAATTAGCCCACGGCATGGAGGAAGTTATGGCAAAAATCAATCGAACGCATCCTGCATCGGCTGTCGAGCTCTTTTCGGAAAGTGACAGATATCGGAGCGGTATTGTTGCTGTGGAGTTCGTCCTCATTCTTCCTTTCTTGATGCTGATACTGTTTGGGATCATCGAATTCGGCATATTTTTTATGAACAAACATGTCATCACCAACGCGAGCCGGGAAGGGGCGCGGGCGGGGATTGTATCCAGGATACCAAGAGTGCCTGAAGATAAAATCAAAGACCTTGTTGATCAATGGTGCAAGAGTCATCTTGTCACCTTCGGCGACAGAGAGGATCCAATCACTGTTCCCAAGGCATTCGATAATAAAAATACCGAAATCTCCATCAACGAAGCGAAATTTGGAGATACGCTTATGGTGAAAGTCACTTTCAACTATGACTTTCTTTTCTTGCCAATAGATCAAATTCCGATGGAAGCCATAACGGTAATGAGGTACGAGTGAACATGATAAAATCCGGTCAAAATTATCCTGCAACTATCTTTTATTCCTGATAAAAAACGCTATCTCTGAAAATAGATCAACGGCGGCGCGTTACCACCTATGTTGCATCCAGATAAAAGCGCCGGAAAACCCAAAGGAGAAAAAATGGATGAGAAAAAAAACAAAATGGATGCGCTGCGGAATAACAAGGGGGTTACTGCTGTTTTTGTGTTGTTTATGCTTGCTGGATTGATTGGCGTTACTGTTTTGGCGATAGATGTCGGTTATATTAAAACGACAAGAAATGAACTACAAAATATTGCCGATGCTGGTGCGCTGGCGGGCGCTGGCCATTTGGGTTCAATTTACCTGAACTATCCTGTTTCTGACCAAAGCACTCACACATTTAGCTTGGAAGAGGTGACAGCAGTGGCAGCAGCAGTTAAAGATGTTGCCAAAAAAAATAGAGCCGGGAATGAAGATAGCATAGCCATACTTGATAGCGATATCATTATTGGAAAATGGGATAGTGAGTCAAAACAAGTGAATCCTACTCTGGGATATCCTAATGACCCTCCGGATGCAGTTCAGGTAACGGCTCGACGTAGCAAGGCAGCTAATTCTCAGCTCACAACATTTTTCGTCAAAGCTTTTAATGCTATTTCTACATTTACTAACAATTTATCCAAAAACTTAGGCATCAACAGCTCTGATATCAACATGATGGATGACCCGATTGATGTAAGTGCTCATGCAACTGCTGCGCTTACCGGGCCTAACAAAGTTGCTGAAGGTGCATTGACCTTACCGATCGGTATTTCCGAGATTTTATTTAAAGAAAAGTGCGACGACATAGATACCATCGATTTTTCTCCGACGCAGGACAGTTGTGCAGGCTGGCACAATTTTTTTGATGGTGTAAATGGAAATCTATTATACGATAAAATGCTAGGTTTGATAGAAGGACACGAAGATTGTGATATATGTGAGGAAAAGAATTTAACGCTTGGCCACGACTGGCTATTAGAAAATCATGAAGAATACTACACATCCCCTCCGTTTAAAAGTGTTACTCCGGAAGTTTCCCCGGAGCTGTCTGTTGGGGATACGCTCAACTATACTGGTGGAGACCTTGGCAAACTTATACCAAAGAAAAATTCATCCGCGCATTTAGATAGTACTTACGACGGAAATGAAGGTGGAATAATTCCCAATGGCGTGGGGAAAGCACCAGCACCTTTTCCAAATCTTTTCGACTACTTCAGGTATAGAGATGGTGACGGCGACGATTCGGTTTGGACAACCGCTATCCCTGTGTACGAGGAAGAAGGAGAATGTTCCAATCCAAAATACGGAAAAATTTTAGGTTTTGCAACTATAATTGTTAAGGGTTCCGAAGGACCACCAATTACGAATGTGGAAGCTAATGTCTTGTGTAAGTTATCAGTCATTGAAGGCAGAGGCGGTGGTGGCACTTATGGCGGTTTAAAAGGCTCGATTCCAAACCTTGTTGAATAATCAATTTCCAACTTTCGATTTTCGTAATGTTGAGAGGATTGAAGGGGCATAAACGCCCCGTTCGTCGAAGACGTACCCCTTCAGCCTCCAGCCTATACCCCATGCTTCTTCATCTTATACCGCAACACCCGCTCACTGATCCCCAATGATTCTGCCGCCCGGGTCTGGACCCCGTCGTGTTTTTCCAGGGCGGTCTGGATCATTTCGCGCTCCACGGCGTCCAGGCGCTCTGCCAGGGTGCCCTGATGGGCGGCCTGGTGGAAGCGGATCTCGGGGGGGAGGTCGCGCTCCCGGATGCGGTTGCCCCGGACCAGGGTGACGGCCCGCTGGACGATGTGCTCCAGCTCGCGGATGTTTCCGGGGAAGGCGTAGCGGGAGAGGGTCATCAGGGCCTCGGGGTCGAATCGGACGGGACGGTCGGCATAGCGTCGCAGGAAGAAGTCCACCAGGTCGGGGATGTCTTCCTTGCGCTCGCGTAAGGGGGGCAGGGGAATGTCGAAGACGTTGAGGCGGTAGTAGAGATCCTCCCGGAAGCGCCCTTCGGTCGTGAGCTGCCTGAGGTCCCGGTTGGTGGCGGCCACCACCCGCACATCCGCTTCGATCTCCCGCTCGCCGCCCACCCGGCAGAAGCGCTTCTCCTGGAGGGCCCGGAGCAGCTTGGGCTGGAGGCTCGGGGGCAGCTCGCCGATTTCGTCGAGGAAGAGGGTGCCGCCGACGGCCAGTTCGAAGCGCCCGCGTCGGGTGCCGGCGGCGCCGGTGAAGGCGCCTTTTTCGTGGCCGAAGAGCTCGGACTCGAAAAGGTTTTCGGGGATGGCCCCGCAGTTGACCTCCACAAAGGGGCCGTCCGACGACGGACCCAGGAGGTGCACCAGCCGGGCGATCAGCTCCTTGCCGGTGCCGGTCTCGCCGCTGATGAGCACGGCCCAGGGCGTGGGGGCCACCCGATGCACCAGGGAGATCACCTCCTGCATGGCAGGGCCGCCGCCCACCAGGTTGATGGGCAGGTCCTTCCGGTCCACTGTTTCGGCCACGTCCGCGGCGTCTTCGGCAACGGCCAGGCCCTGCTCGATCCGCTGGATCTTTTCCAGAAGCGTCGTCAGGTCCACGGGCTTCTCCAGGACGTCGTCGGCCCCCAGCTTCATCACTTCCACCGCCGTGGTGACGGTGCCGTAGGCCGTGATCATGACGGCCCGCACCAGGGGCGTCAGCCGCTTCATCTCGGCCAGGACCGCGTCTCCGTCTAGGCCGGGCATGCGATGGTCCAGGATCACCAGGTCCACCGGCTGCTGGTTGAAATAAGCCAGGGCCTCCCTGCCGTCGGCGGCGTCCGCGACATCGTACCCTTTTTTTTTCAAAAATCCCGTGAGCAGCCGGCGCTGCAGGGCATCATCGTCGACAACCAGAATCTTCATGCATCCGTTTCCGCATTCCGGGGATCGAGGGGCAGCCGAACCGTCACCCGGAGAACGCCCGGTTCCGGAACCGCGAACGCCATGTGCCCGTGGTGGGCGTTGACGATCTTCCGGACAATGGAGAGCCCCAGGCCGGTTCCCCGGGCCTTGGTGGTAAAATAGGGGGCCGCGATCCGCGCCGCATCCGACGGTGCCAGATCGAATCCCGGGTTTTCAAAAGTGAAGACGGCATGGCCGTCCTTCCGGCTCAGGGCGACCTTCAGATATCCGCCCAGGGGTTGGGCCTCGACCGCGTTTTTCACGAGGTTTTCGACCATCTGGGCCGTCAACTGGGGGTCGGCTTTTATCTCGCCCGCGAAGGCCAGGTCCTGGATGATCTCGACGGACTGTCCGGTGGATTTCCGTCGATAGAGCTGGAGGATCTCGCCGACAAGTGCGGCGGGAACCACGGTTTCGAACGACGGTGCCGGGGGACGGGCATATTTCCCGACGTCCGAGACGATGGCGTTGGTGCGTTGGACCGCTTGAAGCAGGGTCCCCACCAGATCGCGATACTCGTCGTCGAGGCCGGGCGCCTCGATCCGAAGCCGCTGCAGCCCCATGCCGATGGCGTTCAGGGGGTTTCGGATCTCATGGGCGATGGCCGCGGCGGCCCTGCCCAGGGCGGCATCCTCGCGGTGATCGGCCATCTCGCGATCCACGGCCTGGATATGGGCTGTGTAACGCCCCTGAAACCAGTTGAGGATCCATGAAAAGGAGATGCCCAGCATTGCCAGAACCCCGGCAAAAAAGAAAAACTCCAGCCATATCTGTTGGGTTCGGGCCATGAAATGGCTGGTGTCCATTCCGGCCACCAGGATATCATTGCCAAAGGGGATGCGGCTTTCCGCGATGGTCTCGCCGCCGTCGCGGATGAGGCGGATGTGGGGGTGCTCGTCGGGCGAGGCCCTGCCCGACGCAACCGCCGCAGGATCCCGGCCGGTGTTTTCTTCCACCCGCACATACCGGATGCCGGCCATGCCGGTGAGGGATCCCAGCAAACGGTTCAATCCGATCTCTTCGTTTATCCGTCCGATCGCAGCCGATTCGAGCCCTGTCACGACACACCCTTTTCCATTGATCAGCGGAACGGTCGCCGCATAGATATTTTGTTCCGGGAAATGGGCCAACTCTCCGGTGCCGAGGGCGCAATTGATGACGGCAGGCAATGCCGCATCCTCCGGCCCCTGAACCTCGGTGTCGTCGGCCCTGATGACGCGAATGCCGATCAGCCCGGATTCGTAGGCAAACTCCGCCAGTTCGTCGGATGAAAAGGGTTCGACGGCTTCCAGATAGGCGACGAAACGCGCGCTGTTTCCCAGAAAAATATGGACGATCTTCTCGATCGCCCCCTGGGACAACACCGCCGTCCGGGCGTTTTGCTCGATGACGTTGGCCAGCAGCCGGGAGTGCTCCAGCGAGTGCATCATGAAGGTCTGTTGCAGGTGCCGGACCTGCCAGTAAAAATAGCCGAGAACCACGGCGATGAGCAGACCGAACAGCATAAGGCTGACCCGCCACACCGGGAGCATGCGTGGAGATTTTAATGTCAAGCCGTCGTCAGCGGCCTGGGCAAGGCGTTTCATCTGTTGCCGCCCCCACCGCCGCCGCCACCGCCACCGCCGCCGCCACCACCGGAGCCGCCACCGGAGCCGCCACCGGAGCCACCGCCATTACCGCTACCGCCTCCGGAACCACCCCCGCCGTGGCCGCCCCCATGGCCCCTGCCGCCGCCATGTCCGTTGCCGCCGTGGCCCAGTCGGGAGCGCACGCCCGTGGGGTCGCCGTACCCCCGCTGTTGCCGCTTGAGGGTGGTCGCGCCGAACACCGGCGGGTCTGTCTTGAGGCACCTGCCCCAGACATTGACGGCTGCGCCGGGTCGGATATCATTGGGCAGCTCCTCGGGGAAGAACCGGACCCTCACATGCGCCGTTTTTCGTTCATGAAGGGCGCTTTTCGCGGACGCTCCCGCCATCCGGAGGCGCATTTCCCCGCTTTCCCTGTCCAGGGAGACGACGGTGCCCCAGATCAATTCCGCCGACGCGGCAGGCCCCGTCGGCAGCAGGTGTGAAAACAATGTGATAACGATGATGAGAAAAAGGTTGCGGCGCATAATGATCACCCGATAATTATGATGTCAGGCTGAAGGCTTGAAAAAGGCATTCCCGTCGAATTCAAGCCTGGGTTCTGGGATGGCGGCGACAGGAGAATCTCAGTTTAGCCTTGAAAGGTCGGCAGCGTCAAGCGGTGTTTAAGGCTGAAGACTGAAGGGGGTGGGCGTTGCGAGAGCCGGACGCTGAATGTTGATCTGGAAAAGGGGGGTACGGATTTCCGGGTTTCTTTCGGAAATCCGTAACAGGCGCCCCCCATTACGATCAGCAGTCTCCGTTGCTGTTTCCGTTTCCGGTGCCGTCGCCAGGACCGTCGCCGCCGTTGCCGGTGCCGTCGCCCGGGCCGTGGCCGTTACCCGCCAGAATCAGTGCGGCTGCGTCGCTCGCGGAGCAGTCTCCGGGGCCGTTTCCGGTGCCGTCGCCAGGACCGTCGCCGCCGTTGCCGGTGCCGTCGCCCGGGCCGTGGCCGTTACCCGCCAGTATAATGGAACCGGCGCCTGCGGCATTGTTGCCCGGAACATCCGCTGCCGCGGCCGATATCGTTGTCGCCATGAAGATTGTCATAACTGCCAATGTCGCTTTTGCCGTCATTTTCATTGTTTACTCCTGAGGTTGTTTCGTGTCCGATGCATGTCGGTTTCAATTGTCGAGGGCCGGCTTCGGCATCCGTGTGTATTGGCGTTGTCCTGCCGGGATGGCGATTGTCCGTGACCCTCGAGTGTTCCTTTTCCAAACGGCCGTTTGTTTTAAAATGTTATCAACAATCGTGCCAAACATGATCGGTATGAATTACAGGAGGTTGCGAAAATGAGTAGGCCCGCTGTGTCGACAAACGGCGCAAGGCGTCGACAATATTGTCGACGCCCGGCCGGACACAGCAGGGTAGGGGACCGGCCGACAGGCCGGATGAGGGGAGGTTACATTCCGAAGCGCTTCAACGCGTCGATTACGGCTTCTTTTTCCTTTTTTTCGACGATCATGATCTTTTCGGCGTGGGCGTTCTTGATTTTTCGGCTCAGGGTTTCCAGGTCGGCCGGCTTCTCGATGAAGTCCGTGGCGCCCAGTTTGATGGCCTCGACACCCTTTTCCACGGTGGCGTGCCCGGTGAGGAGGATGATCTGGGCCTCGGGCTGGATATCCTTGATGGCCTTCAGGGCTTCGATGCCGTCCATCCCGGGCATCTGTAGATCCAGGATGATGGCGTCGTAGGCGCCTTTCTTGATCATGCCCAGGGCTTCCTCGGCGGACATGGAGGTGGAGACCTCAAACCCCCGGGCCTCCATTCTTTCAGTCATGACATCCAGAAAATCCTTTTCGTCGTCGATCAGCAGAATATTTTCCGGCATGGTATATCTCCTTTGTTGAGGTAAGCATTCAACTTTTGGTATTTATGGGTCGGCACTTCTTTCCGGTCACCGTCATGAAAGTCGAAAGTTGAGCAAAAATTTTTGACGGCACCGCGGCACATCCCATATTTTTGTTATGACGCAATTTTCATAATTTGCAAACCCCGATCTTGAACTTTCGGCCGGTTTCCATCTTTCAGGGCCGTTCATCCGGCGGCATCTTCTGAAAAGCGCTTTTCCGGCAGGGTGAGGACCAGGGTCCGTCCGTCAGCCGCCACGGTCACTCCGGCGCCGAGGTATGCCGTCAACAGGGCCTCGACGCCGTCGCCGAATTTGTGCGACACCATATCCATGTCCTCGATCTCGGCGAACCGGACCTGGGCGCCGTCGGGGATCTTCCGGAAGGAAACGCTGAGCTCCGGTGTTTTCGGGGCGGCATCCATGGCGGTTTCCATGCAGCACCAGAGGAGATTCAGCAGCGCGAAAGGGTTTGTGGTGATCTGCACCGGCGATGTCGGCGGGCTGATATTGATGTTCTTGCCCCGGTTGGCGGCCAGCCGCCGCGTCAACGCCGCCATGAGGGCCAGGTTTTCCGAAAGGTCCACGCCGGCGACGGGATCGTCCACCTTGTGGGCGAAGCGGTTCAGGTCTCTGACGACGTCGTCCGCTCTGGCCACCCGCTCCAGCACCTTGTCGGCGATGCTGTCGAGTCGCCCCGGATCCAGGGGCCGCCCTTTTTGGGCCATCAGGATCAGGTCCTTCAAGAGGCCGGCGTTTTCGTTGATCACGGCGAGCCCGTTCTTGATTTCATGGGAGACCGTCGCGGATATCTTTCCGAAAAACCGGGTTCCCGCCTCGCCGATGGTGTTGGGGTCGGTATGCATATCGTCTCCTCAGGTCTTCAGGATCTCGTTCATCCTGGCAATCAACTGGTCGATCTGGATCGGCTTCACGAGGTAAACGGCCCCATCGACGGCGCCCCTGCGGTAATCCTCCTCCGATCCGTGTCCGGTCAGGAAAATAAACTTGATGTTGGGATATTTTCGTTTCAGGCGATCCCGCAGCTCGAGGCCGGAGGTTCTGGGCATTTTCACATCGAGAATCGCCAGGTCGTAGGGCACGGTTTCGGCGGATTTGAGGGCGTCCTTCGCATTGGTGAACCAATGGGCCTCGATCCCACGGATCTCCAGCCGCTCCGCCAGGGTCGAGACCAGTTCTATTTCGTCGTCAACCAGCAAAATGTTCACTTGGGATTCTCCTTTTTGGGTTGAGCATCCACGGGCAGGCGCACGATGAAACACGTCCCCACGCCTTCCTCGCTTTCCACGTCGATCTGCCCGCCGATCTCCTTGACCAGGTTATAGGTGATGGAAAGACCGAGCCCGGTGCCCCCTTTCTGGGTTTTGGTGGAAAAAAACGGCTCGAACACCCGCCGAAGATCGGCCTCGGAGATGCCGCACCCGTCGTCCTTTACGGAGACCACCACCTCCCGGGCAGCGTTCAGGACCGCTGAAATCTCGAGATGCCCGCCGTCCTCCATGGCCGCGAAGGAGTTGTTGATAAGGTTCAGGAAGATCTGCTGCAGCTTCCCGCGATCGCTTTCGATGAGCGGCACCGCGTCCTGCACGGCAACGGTGACGTCGATGGAGCGATACTCGGCCTCCTTCCCGGTAAAACTCAACACCTCCCGGAGCAGCTCCCCCACGTCGATCTTCTGGAGCATTACGTCGGACTGGCGTGAGAAGCCCAGGAGCCGTTTGGTGATGGTGCCGCAGCGTTCGACGGACGCGATGATCGCGTCGATGGTCCGGATCAGGCGGGGATCGTCGGCATATTCTTTCTTATAGCAGAAAAGATCTTTGATCAACCCCGCCTTTTCGTTGATGATGGCCAGCGGGTTGTTGATCTCGTGGGCGATCCCGGCGGCCAGGCGCCCGATGGAGGCCATTTTGCTGCCGTATTCGAGCTGGTGAAGGCTCATGAGACGCTTCTGGTCGGTGACGTAGAGATTGTTCACCAGATAGGTGGCCACCCCCAGGATGACGAGGAGGATGATGGTGATGCTGGCCACCAGGAACCCGATCAGCTGAAGCCGCGTCTGGTGCCAGGATTTCATCATCGCGCGCTTCAGCTTGACGATGACGAGGATGAACGGCGTGTTGGGGATGTAGGCGTAGCCGAAGATGATGGGCTCGCCTTTGACGTCCTGGATTTCATGCACCTCGGTGCGGTCCGAATACGCCGGCACCGGCAGGGAGAAGGGTTCCAGAACCTTGCCGTGGTACCGGCTCGGCGTCTGGAGAATGCCGTGGTCGTTGATCATGAAGGCGTCCCCCCGGCCGCTCAACTCCAGTTCGGAGAGGAGCAGGATGAAACGATAGGTGTCCAGGGACGAGCGAAGGATGTAGAAATCGCCGTCGGGCAGATCGTATTTCACGGCGATGACGAGATGGGGGACGTTCCGGAATCCCAGGAAGACGTCGCTGATGTAAATGCCGCTTTCAACCACCTTCCGAAACCAGGACTGGTCGCTGTAGTCCTTTCCCTTGAGGTTGTAAGGACCGACATAGGCGCGCTGGAGGCCGGCGGCATCGATGACCCCCATGTCCTCGAACCCGCCGCCGAATCCCTTCTGAAGGTCTCTCAGAATTCTGGCGAGGTTCGATTCGTCCATGAGGGATTCGAAGGTGTTGTTGTGGACCAGGAAATCGAGGGCTGATTTGCGTTCGTCCAGGAAAAAGGAGATGCTGCGCTTGGTGTTGGAGACGCTTCTGGCGGTTGTGAGGAGGATCTCCGACTCGATGGACGACTGGGTGACGTTGTAGTCGATGAGCGTAATGGCGATGAGGGGCAACAGCGTCACCCCGGCGGTGAGGGCCACGGTCAGCTTCCAGATCCGGCGGAAGTTGAACATGTGCTTGAACGGGCCCTGGGTGTGGACCGGAAGGTTCCAGAAGGCGGGTTTCCATTTTTCGAACAGGGTTCGCATCATCTCTTTATCCTCGCAGGACGTCGGGTCCCGCCGCCCCGCGTCGATACGTCATTGGGGGGCGGGGTCCGGATAATGTCCGCCCCTGACGGGGCGGACGGATGCCTGGGGCGATCGGGCCGCTTCAGGAACGGTCCCTGGATCGGGCCCGCTCCCGCATCTTGGCGTTGGCGGCCTTGAGGGTTTCACTCAGCACATCGATGTTGACGGGCTTCTGGAGATAGGCGAATGCCCCCAGCTCCATACAGAGCTGTTTGTCCGCGTCGCTGCCGTGGCCCGTCAGGATGATGACCTCGATCTCCGGCCGCGTCTGCTTGACGCGGCGGAGCACCTCGATGCCGTCGATGCCCGGCATCTTGAGGTCGAGGATCATCACCTCCGGATCGTCCTCCCGCACGATGTCCAGGGCCGATTCACCGTCGTAGGCAACGGCCGAGCCCATATCCCGCATCATCAGGCGCTCCGAAAGGGTCTGCACGAACTCCCGCTCGTCGTCCACCAGCAGCACCTTGGAGGGGACCTCGAAATCGAACCGGCGATAGATGTCCGTCTGGTGGAAGTCCTTTCCCGTCTCGGTCTGCACCTTTTGGACCCCGGGGACCTTCTGTACGATGCTCTTGAGTTCCTCCTCGAGCCGGTGCAGCATCAAGACGAACTTGTTGATGGTCAGGACGACCACGCCCTCCCTGGCACGAACCCCCACGCTGTGGCCCTCCCGGGCCAGGGCCGCCTCGACCTCGGCGGCCAGGCGAAAGTCCGCCACGGCCTTTTGGGAACGCTCCGTCCGCTTCAGCACCTCGCTCCCGACGTTGTCGACGATGAGGGCCGCCGCGTCGGCGGCGTCGGTCTTGTCCGTGGGCACCAGGATGTCGTAGAGGACGGGATCCCAGGGGTCGTCCTTGTCAAAAAGCATCTTGACCCATGCGGCGCAGTCTTCGTCGCTTTTGCGGATGAGGTTCAGGGCCTCCTTCTCGGAGACGGCTTTTGTCTCCCGAAGTCTGGCCACACGGCTGCGGATGTCCGCAATCAGGCACACCGGCATGACATGATTGATGGATCGGGGGATCAGAAGCCCGGAAAATCCGGTGATCAGAAGATCGTCGTCCGCCAGGATCTCGGCGAGGGCCATGCGGAGATGGGCCACGGCCCGCTCCTTTTCATGGGTGAACCGATTGAAAAGCGAGGTTTTCGCAGAAAAGGCGCTGCGGATCTTTCCCTCCGACATGTCGGAAAGACCGGCGGCCCGACCGATGATATCGTTTTCCTCGATTTTCCGATAACCGGTCCGCGTCTCGACCTCGCGGATCACCGCCGCTTCGTTGCAGTATTCTCCGCTGAACAATGTAATGACAGGCATGGGGTTTCCTCCTTGATTCTCGTATTATGCGATGCGACAGACGGTGGTGAGCGGACATGTGGTCTCCATCGCACCCGTGTGGGTTTGGCCGTGGACGGCGCAAATGGCCTTTTCCATGGTGGGATAGACGTGATCCCGCCCGATCTTGTTGATCAGGTGGGTTCGCTCCAACACCGCCATGACCGATTCGTTCACACCGCTGAGGGAGATGTCCACGCCGCCGCTCCTGACGGTATCCACCAGAATGGACAGGATTTCCTCCCCCGAGGCGTCCATGTCGTTGATGCCGTTGGCGACGATGATGATGTGTTTCAAATTCTTCTGTTGCTGCAGCCGATCGTTGATCTTGTCCTCCAGATAGCTGGCGTTGGCGAAGAAGAGTGGGCCGTCGAACCGCACCAGGTCGACATACTCGCACCGTTGGAGGCCGTGGGCCACCGCGTCCCTGAGCCCTTCGTCGTCGTGTCGGGAAAGGGAGGTCACGGTAGGCCGCATCATTTTATACAAAAAGACGATGATCGACAAGACCACACCCACCATAATCCCCTTGTCCAGATGGGGCGCGAAGGCGAGGGTGCAGAGAAAGGACAGGATGGATATGGCGCCGTCGTACCACTGGGCGTGCCAGGCATGGATGAAGCCGGAGACATTGATGAGGCCGATGACGGCCATCATGATGACGGCGGCGAGGACCGATTGGGGCAGATGATACAGGAGCGGGGTGAAGAAGAGCAGCACGATGACGACGGCAAAGCTTGTAAAAAGACTGGAAAGCCCCGTCACGGCCCCGGACTGGAGGTTGACCGCGGACCTCGAGAAGGAGCCCGAGGTGGGATAGCTTTTTCCCACGGCGCCCAGGATATTGCCGAGGCCCTGCCCGATCAGTTCCTGGTTGGGATCCAGGCGCTGGCCGGTTTTGGCGGCCATGGCCTTGGCG
The DNA here is from genome assembly GCF_001854245.1 of Desulfococcus multivorans. Taxonomy (GTDB): domain Bacteria; phylum Desulfobacterota; class Desulfobacteria; order Desulfobacterales; family Desulfococcaceae; genus Desulfococcus; species Desulfococcus multivorans. Next base: position 2,237,084 of record NZ_CP015381.1, read on the forward strand.
ATGGAGATGGCCTCCATGAACCCGAGAAGGGAAATGATGGCGGCGAAGGGAAGCATCCGCATCATGACGCCGAAATCGATTCTGGGGACCGAAAGGGAGGGAAGCCCCTTGGGAATGCTGCCCACCACCGCGCCGCCGCCCATCATCAGAAGCTGTTCGGGGTCGAGAAGACTGTTGCCGATTTTGACCCGCCAGATGCGGCCGTCTCCGGTTTCACCTGCCGGAAGGGTGCCTTTGGGATAGAAAAGGAGGGAACCGTCGGGCTGGGGCGCTCCTTCGAAGAGATAGGCGCGTATGCGTTCACGGTATTGATGGGACTGGTTGCCGAGGCGTTCCATGTTGAGGTTGACGACGCCCAGATCGTGTTCGACGTCCAGGAGTTTCAGCTCGTCCCGGCTTGCTTTGGCCGCCTCCATCTCCTGGGTCAGCCGGGTTCGCTCTTCCGCCTTCAGGGGGATCTCGGAAACGATGCTGTTGAATGCCGCGATATCCGTGCGGGCCTCTGGGGACATGAGGGCGTCCAGCCGCGCATGGGTGTTGTGCTCGAAGCCGATGGCCCAGGCGATGACGGTGGTGAGCGCCACCGCCACCAGAACGTTGGGGACCTTGGGGGCCAGCTTTTTGAGGCCGTACATGATGACGAAGGCAGCCGCGCCCATGATGAGGGTCGGCCAGTGGGTGTAGTGGGCGGCGGCCTGGGACACCCGGATGATGGTTTCGTAGTGGTGTTCCGCACTGTCCACGGTGACGCCGAACATCTTGGAGAGCTGCGACGACGCGATGATGATGGCCGCCGCGTTGGTGAAACCGTTCACCACCGGATGGGACAGGAAATTGACCACGAGCCCCAGCCGGAGGATGCCCAGAGAGAGCTGGAACAGTCCCACCATGAGCGCCAGAAGAACGGCATAGGCGATATAGGCCTCACTGCCGGCGGTCGCCAGGGGTGCCAGTGACGCCGACGTCATCAAGGAGACCACGGCCACCGGCCCCGTCGCCAGCTGACGGCTGGAGCCGAAGAGTGCCGCCGTCATCGGCGGCAGGAACGAGGCGTACAGCCCGTAATAGGACGGCAGCCCGGCCAGCTGGGCATAGGCCATGGACTGGGGGATCAGGACCAGGGCGACGGTCAATCCCGAGATGACGTCCGCCTTGAAATCCTCCCCGCGATAGGATTTGAACCAACCGATGAAAGGTAAAACCTTTTCGATCATTACTCCTCCCTGCAATTATCATGTTTGTTTTTTCAGCATGTTTCTGCACAATTCGATCAGATTGTTGTACAGAGCCCCTGCGTTATATAATTGGTACGTTTTGAACCGTACCACTCCGTCGACCATGGCAAGCAGAATGAGGGCGGTCTTGTGCGACGAGACCTCCCGGATGGAGCCGTCGGCCTTGCCTCTTCGAATCGCCCGTTCAAAAATGTCAACGAAACAGTTGTAGATCACTTCGAGATGCCGGCGGCAGACCGGATTGACTTCGGCCAGACGATAGGGATGATTGCGGTGGAGGAGCATGAACCACTCTTCCCGCAGTCCCGCCATATAAAGAAAAAACGAAACGACGCCTTCCACCATCTCCAGGCCCGATTCAAAGATCTTTTCGTTGAAATAGTCGTCGAAGGCCTTGAGCAGACCGTCTTTCGTCTTTTCGAGCACGGCGAGGAACAGCTCTTCCTTGTTGCTGAAATGATAAAAAATCGTGGCGCCGGCAATATCCGTCATCTCGGCCAACTCCGCCATGGAGGTGCCGTTGAATCCTTTCCGGGCGAACAGCTTGGTCCCGGCCACGAGGATGGCTTCTTTTTTGGTCATGATCTCCTCTTCGACTGACAACAGGCGTATACTGATCATTCAATCAGCCTGACTGATTAAACAGTCAGTTTTTAAACGCACTGTAATTCCCCCCGAGGATCTCGTCAAGGAAAAAATAATCTTCACTCAACTTTCGACTTTCACAGGCCATATCCTCGCGCCACCGCTTGCCGGTCATCGTCATGAAAGTCGAAAGTTGAAAATCTTCAGTCTCAATCCCCGGCGGCGGTCCATAGACCGGTCATCATGGCCGTGCCCTGTTGAAAAAATAGCGTCATGAGATGTTGGGCAAGGATTCGGAGGTCGAGATTGGAGATCAGGCTTCGATAGTTTTCAGGGCGGTCCATGAACGGAAAGCTCCAGGCGGCCCAGCGTTGAGGGCCCTCCGTCATCATCAGGAGGGCCATTTCCCCTGCCATGGCCTTGTCGAGATCAAAGGCGGGGCAGAGGTCGAAGAGAACGCCTTCCAGGGTGAAGAAGGCTTTCCGGAACAGCAGCAGATCCGAGGGAAAGCGGAACCCTTCGAGGGCGAGGCCGTCCAGAAGCACGAAGGTCTTCCCGGCGATGCCGCCCGTCAAATACCGATTGTCTGCCGTTATGGTGTCGATCGCCCTGTCGAGCCGTGAGCGGAAAGCGGGCGTATACCGGTCATCATCAACGGAAAGATCCTGGATGCCCTGGGAAATCCTGTCCCGTGCCGCCATGAGAATCCCCAGCATCGTAAAGATCAGCCGGCTGCGTTTGTCTCGCGGCAGGGTACCGGAAAGGCTCCAGTCGATGAGGCCGAGTCGGAAAGATCCCGTGATGTCGCGGCACTGAGCGAGAAGGTTCCCGGCGTGGGGGTCGCCGTGGAAGGGCGGCCGGGGGTCCGGGGAAAAGAGGGGCCGCCAGATAAGAATCCTGAACAGATCCTCCGCCAGGCGCCGCCGGTCCTCCGGCGTCGTGCAGGCCTCCGTGATCTTTTCACCGCCCAAAAACGCCATGGCGGTGATCTCCGGGGTGGAGAACGGGTAGAGCGTCGGCACCCGGGCCGGTCCTCTGTCGTGATAAAACCGAAAGGCCGCCTTCAATTTTTTCTGTTCACCCGAAAGGTCGGCTTCCTCCATCAGGGCCGAACGAATGTCCTGGAAAACATCGGCGAAATGAAGATGTTTCAAGGGATATCGATGCCGCCGCGCGTCGAGATACCCGGCCAACTCGGGAAGGAGATCGAGCTCTTCCCGAAGGCACGATTCAACCCCGGGCCTGAGCATCTTGAAAACCCCCCTGCGGCGCGTCCCGTCTTCCCGGACGAAAGTGAACGGCACTGCAAGCCCGACGCTCGCCTCGGCAATGGGCGCGCTGCCGATCCGAATGTCGTACCGGGCGATGTCTTCTCCGAGGGCTGCCTGGATTCGTTCGATGATGTCGTCCATGGGAACGGTGCATGGGGCGTGCTCCAGAGCGACCAGCCAGTTTTTGAGGGACGGATCCAGGTGACGGTTTCGGGCGATGATCTGCCCCAGCTTGTGGAGTGTCGGGAGGTGCCGGGCCAGCATCAGGAGACGGGCTCCGGCCGGGGTTTCCGGGCTCAATCGGGCCTGATCCGCCATGAGCCTGGAGATCCGTTCCACCGGAAGACGGGAGAGGATGAACCGGATGCCGTCGGTAACCACCTGTCGATATCCGCCGTAGACCCGGGGGAGCACGTCCGCCGGCCTGAGGATCGCCACGATGTCGTCCGCAGCCTGCTTCCGAAACCGGTCATGTCCAACGGCGTCGGCCATTGCCGTCAGCCGCGCCTCAACATCGACGCGGCTCAGGGTTTCGGACAAGTGCCGGAGAAATTTTTTCCGCCCATCAAGGTCAAAGGGCAGGGACGGCGAGGTCATGTTCATCGATTTCCTTTCGGTGCCCCCGCCGCCCCGGGGCTTTTGGCTTCCAGCGCCAGTCCCGCGGACGCGGCGTTTTTTCCGGATTTCGCCTCGGGCGGTCCCGCGGAGACACGTTCCCCAGGTATGCCGTTCTCGCCGGTGAGGACTTTGACCACGGCTGTCGCCCGTTCCGCGGCGAGGTTTTCCAGGGCTTTCGGTTCCAGGGGCTCTGCTTCAACCAGGCGCTCGAAAATCGTCTTGGCCGCCCTGCCCGGATCCGGGGACTGTGTTTTCTCGGCGGCGTCGATCTCCTCTTCCAGTTGATCCGCGGCCTCACCGCCGAACCGTTCCTCAAACCATTTCTCGAGAGTCTTCCGTACCCGTCGGTTGCTGAAATCGACGGGACCCGGATCCTCGCCGGGCTTCAAGGGAGTCTGCCGTTTTTCAGCCAGAGTCCTTCGAACCCGGCGTTCCCGCAATACCCGACCATCCGCCTGTGCATCATAGCGGCCCGTCACGACGACCTGAAGCTGAGGCCGTTGCTTCAGCGCCTCACGCAGTTTGTCGAGCTTCTCCCGTTCCGGGGGGGAGGGTGTTGCGCTTCCCGGCTCGAAAGCCACTGCCTCCAAATCCTTGCCTTCGATGCCCAGGAGGGCTCCCAGGGCACGGAAGGGGGCGGTGGCGATTTTGGTGATCAGGTTGGTGAAGGCTTTCCAGATGATACCCCCGAAACTGAATTGAGGGTCGTTGAGGTTCCCGCGGACCGGCAGCCCGATGTCGATGACGCCGTCGGCATCCTGAAGCAGGGCCACGGCCAGGTCCAGGGGCAGGTTGGCGGCATCGGGGCTCTCCACCTTCTCCCCCAGGATCAGCCGATCGACGATGATCTGGTTGTCGCCCAGCATCTGGCCGTTGTCGATCTTGTACTCGAGATCCAGGGATATCTTTCCCGAACGGATGCGGCGTCCCGCGAACTTGCCCGAGTAGGGCGACAGCCGGGTCATCTCCAGATTCTGGAAGATCATGGCGATATCCATGAATGCCTTGGGATCGAAGGTGTTGATTTCCCCTTCGATCCTGGCGGAGCCGTATTCGTTGACGCGCCCCTCGAGCTTGATCTGAGCCCGTGTGTTTTTTTCGGACGACATGCCGATGACGACCCCGGCGAGCTCCCCGATCTCGGTGCCGAAGGGGGGCGTAAGGCTGAGATCGGTGAAATCGAGGCTGCCGTCCGCCAGGCGAACCTTCGAAATCCGAATGGGGAATTCGTTGGACGGCGCTTCAGGCGCCGATTTTGCGACGGTTTTGTCCTTCGGGGGCGTCTTGATGATCTTGACGACGTTGACGGTCCCGTCCTGGTCGATAAACAGCTTGCCGGCGGGCTTCGAGAGAACGATCTCGTCGATGGCCAGCCGGTTGGGCGACAGGTGGAGGCGAAGCTGGCCGGTTTGGAGAGACGACCAGCCCACAAGGGTTTCCTTGGATCCGGTTTCCACCACCCGGAAATCGTCGACCTGAATCTTCCCGGCATAGACGGTTTTGGCCCGCGCCTTTTCGGCGCCGTGACGGAGCGTCCCCTTTGTGGAAAACCGGCCGGAGAGCATCTCCACGTCCACATACGGCGTGATGTAGGGCTGGACAGGGGTCAGATCGAGGTCCGCCACGTCAAGGTTCACCTCGGCCGCCGGCCCCGCGGGATCGACGGTGCCCCCGGCCGACAGCCGCCCCCCCTGAACCGCCGTCATCGCCAGCGTGAACGTCGACGGAGATCGGCCGTCAACGTCCAGGAGTTCGAGGGAGACGCCTTCGATCCCGAAGACCGGTTTTTCGGGATTCACGGCGGCGTCGATAAAGGACGACCGGAAATCCGAAATCCCGATCTTCCGCACCATGAATTGCCAGGGATCCTGGGCGTCGGACGGCGGGTCCGGTTTTTTTTCGGTGACGTCGGCTTTTGCCGGAGGGATGAGCTTCACGGCGTCGATCCCGCCGGCGGCGTCCCGGGCCACGGCGATCTTCCCGCCGCTCATCTCGACGGCATCTATGGTGATGGACCGATCGGCCAGGTCGACGGCTCCCGACGTGACCGCGATCACGGGGATGTCGATGATCGGCCGGGAAGCCCCCTCGAGCGCCGCCGTGGTGCCCTGGATGCGGGATTCGATCCCGGTGAGCTTGACGCTCACCGGTCCCGGGCCGGTTTCAACGGCGGCCTTGAGGGCGAGGTCAACCGGTCCGGCATGGATCGCCGCCGAAGGCTTTCGGCTTGCATCGGTGAAGGCGAGGTTGACGTCGTCCACGGTGAACCGGTCGACCTTCAGGCGCCAGGGGGCTCCCGGGGGGGACGGCGGTTTCGATGGGGATGTCGTCGGGTTCGATCGCAGGATGTTCTGGAGATTCACTCGTCCGTCTGCGCCGATGCCGGCACCGAGGCGGCCCCCCCGAATCGATAACGCGCCGATCCCGACCGTTCGGCCGACCGGGTCGACGCGGCCGCCCTTCAAGGCAATTTCGGTCAGTGCGAGGAAGGGTTCGGGCTCTTTTTCCATCTGCAGGGCCAGATCCGAAAGTCGAATCTCGAGGTCGTCCACCACGGCTTTCGTGCTCCCCTCCGTCATGGCGAGGTCATACCCCAGTTTGACCCCCAGGGCGCCCCGGGGTTGGCTCAGGTTCAGGGCGTCCCGGGCAAAGGGCCAGAGCGTGGCCGCCTTGAGGGATTCAATGGACAGTTTTCCCGAGGAGGCGATGGGTGCAAGGGACACCCGGCCTTCCCATCGAAAGGTTCCCCCGTCGGGAAATTTGGCGCCGAGGGTGTAAGCCCCCTCCCGGTCGGCCAGGGTGGAGATATTGTTGAGGGCGACGTCGACGGGGTGAATCGCCAGGGCGGCGGGTCGGGATTGTCGGAGGTCCGCGATGTCGATTTTTCCGTCCTCGATGGCCACGGCGTGGACGAGCAGCCTGACGGGACCGCTCTTTTCGGAATCGGCGTCGGTGTCGTCAGGACTGTCCGGCCCGGGGGCAGGGGGGTCCGGCACGGCAGGACCCAGCTTCGCCCAGTTGAGGGCCCCGTCTTTTTCGATCACGATGCGGGCCGACGGCGAATCGAGCCGGATGTCCCTGAAGGTCCACGCCCAGCGGAAAAGGCTGCTGAGCTGGAAATTCACGAACAACCGGTGAAATCCCGCCAGGGTGCGGTCGTTTTTTTCCCGGAGGCTGAAGTCGGTGACCTCCGCGGTGAGGAGGAACGGGTTCATGCGAACGCTTCCGATGGTTGCAGGGGTTCCGAGGGCGCTTTCGAGGCCTCTCGGCACATACCGTTTGACCAGGTACGGCGCCAGAAAAAAGCCGACCAGGGTATAGAAGGCCAGCGCCGCCGCTGCGATGACGACCGGCCTGGATAAGAGGACGCGCTTGATGCGGGATTTCATGTCCGCCCGGGGTTCGGGTTGATGGGACGGGTTCATGGAGACCTCCTTGGCTGTTTTAAATGCGGCTGCCGGAATGCGATGGGTGTCGGGGAGCGACACGCGATACGGTCTTCGATCTTTCTATACCCGATGACGGCCCGATGTAAATAAGAGAAAGGGCTTTTACCGCTGGGGCGCGGGTTGAAATCCTGAATGCACCCGAAAAGCGGGTCGGGATCGGAAGTGGGAAGTCAGATTGATTTCATCGATACGCGGCGCAATTTTCATTGACCTGTTCAATCCATATGGTATACATCGTTATTGGTATAATTCGCATAATTAAAAGGAGGGCGTGATGAGTGACGAAGTGCCGGTCGGCTGCGCCAGACCCACCGGAGGCCCCGTCGGCGAAACCGTCGATGAGAGCCCCGAAACAAAACCCACCATCGTCAAGGAGGTTTCACCTATGATTCAAGTCGGCAAAAAAGCGCCGGATTTTGTCGCCCCGGCCTATCAGCAGGGCAAGTTCGTTTCCGTAAAACTCTCGGATTACCTGGGCAAGTGGGTGGTGCTGTGTTTCTATCCCGGGGATTTCACCTTCGTCTGAGCGACGGAGATTTCGGCAGTTGCCGAAAAATATCCCACCTTTCAGGAACTGGGCGTTGAAATCCTCTCCATGAGCATCGACAGCGTCTTCGTCCACAAGATGTGGAACGACGAGGAACTTTCGAAGATGGTCGAGGGCGGCGTGCCGTTTCCCATGCTTTCGGATGCCGGCGGCAGGGTGGGAAAGACCTTCGGTGTCTTCGACGAGGCAGCCGGCGTCGAAACCCGGGGACGGTTCATCATCGACCCCGACGGGGTGATCCAGGGATTCGAGGTGCTCAATCCACCGGTGGGGCGGAACATCAGCGAGTCCATCCGCCAGCTCCAGGCCTTTCAGCATGTTCGGAACACCAAGGGCGCCGAAGTAGCGCCGTCTGGCTGGCGTCCGGGGAAAGTGACGCTCAAGCCGGGTCCCGATCTCGTCGGCAAGGTATGGACGGTATGGAAAACCGAGATGGCCTTTGATTGATCCGCCTGACGCGCATCGGATTCGAGAAACATCCGGTTCGTCCGAAAAATGATCTGCCGCGAATGCATCACCCCTGATGCATTCGCCGGTCTTCCTCTCCACCCCTTCCGTTCATCCCCCGGCTCCTCCATCCGGTCACCATCATGAAATCGAAAGTTGAGATTGCTGTTTTGATACGCTTTTGGGTTGCCTGCGCGGAAAAGATCTGATACCTTTTTTTATAGGTAATTTGTGTCTGTGTTGTCTTGAATTCGGAAATTGACGGATGATGCGATTCTGGTCATCATCCGTGACAAACGCTCTAATTTCAGCCCACTGAATCGATCTAACGCCGTTTATGAACCTCCTTTCCAAAAACCGCCTGCTCGCGCTGACGTTTTCCGGCATCATCACGATCTCGATGATCGTGCACGCCGGTCCTGTCGCGGAAGCCCGGAAGGAAGCCGCACCTATCGCCGCCGGCGCCGAAGTCGATTATCCGCCCTTTTCCTTTGTCGACGCGGAGGGGCGGGCCACCGGTTTTTCGGTCGAATTGATGCAGGCCGCTCTCACCGCCATGGGGCGGAATGTCGCTTTTCAGGCCGGGATATGGTCGGATGTCCGGAGCCGGCTGGAAAAAGGCGAGATCGACGCGCTGCCTTTGGTGGGGCGGACCCCGGAACGGGAGCGCATTTTCGACTTTACCTTCCCCTACATGACGCTCCACGGCGCCGTCGTCGTCCGGAACGACACCACCGGCATTCGGACGTTGGACGACCTTAGAGGGCGGAGGGTGGCCGTCATGAAGGGCGACAATGCCGAGGAGTTCCTGCGACGGCAGGAACGCGGCATCGACATCCGTACCACGCAAAGCTTCGAGGTCGCCCTCACCGGCCTTTCAGCAGGCCGATACGATGCCGTCGTCATTCAGCGCCTGGTAGCCCTGCGTCTGATTCAGGAAACCGGTCTCGCCAATCTCAGGATCGTCAACCGTCCCATCGAAGACTTCCGTCAGGATTTCTGCTTTGCCGTCCGTGAAGGCGATCGTGAAACCCTGGCATTGCTCAACGAAGGACTGGCCCTGGTCATGGCGGACGGGACCTACCGCCATCTTCACGCCGGATGGTTCGCCGCCCTGGAGCTTCCCTTGAATCGCCGCATCGTGATCGGCGGAGACAACAATTATCCCCCTTATGAATATCTGGATGAAAACGGCAGGCCGGCCGGCTACAACGTCGATCTCACCCGGGCCATCGCCCGGGAGCTGAGCCTCGACATCGAGATCCGACTTGCGCCGTGGGCCGACATCCGCAATGCCCTCGCCCGGGGTGAGATCGACGCCCTTCAGGGGATGTTCTACTCGCCCCGGCGGGACCTGGCCTTCGATTTCAGCCCGCCCCATATGGTCAATCACTGCGTCGCGGTGGTTCGTACTGCCGCGGCGCCGCCCCCGACAGCCGTGACGGACCTCGTTGGAAAACAGATCGTGGTGCAGGAAGGCGACATTATGCATGACTTTGTGATTGAAAACGGGCTGGAGGAGCAGGTCACCACCGTTCCGACCCAGGAGGACGCGCTCCGGGAGCTGGCGGATGGGCGCCACGACTGCGCCCTGGTCTCCCGGATGACGGCCCTCTACTGGATCAAGAAGTACGGCTGGCGTTATTTGAGCGTCGGCCGGCGCCCGCTGTTTTCCGCCGGATACGCTTATGCCGTGCCCCACAACCACAAGCCTCTTCTGGCGGAGTTGAGCGAGGGCTTGAAAATGATTGAGGACAGCGGAGAGTACCGCCGCATCTATACCCGCTGGATGGGCGTATATGAAGCGCCTGAACCCGGATTCAGAGCCTTCATCCGGTATGCCGCTATGGTCATTGCTCCGTTGGTCCTGCTGCTGTTGTTTTTTTTCCTCTGGACCTGGTCCCTCCGAAAGCAGGTGGCATTGAAGACCATGCACCTCGAAAAGAGCGAGAAACGGTTCCGACGCGCCATCGAGGAGGCCCCGTTTCCCATCATGATTCACGCCGAGGACGGCGAAGTGATGACCCTCAGCCGCACATGGAAAGAAATTTCCGGGTATACCGGCGAAGCGGCGGGCACCATCGACGAATGGACGTCATTGGCCCACGGGGACCGGAAAGTGGAAGCCCGCGCGGTTTTCAGCAGGATTTACCGCCCGAACGACCCTCACGACGACATCTCGTTCGAGATCGTCTGCCGCGACGGTTCCGTCCGGATATGGAATTTCAGTTCGACGTCCCTGGGAAAACTTCCCGACGGTCGCGGAATCGCCATCACCATGGCCGCCGACATCACCGATCTCAAAGGCGCCCATGAGCGCATCCAGCATCTCAATCATGTGCTCAGGGCGATCCGGGACGTTAACCAACTCATCATCAGGGAACGGGATCCCGATGCACTGATCCGCGAAGGCTGCCGGCTTCTGGTGGACCATCGCGGCTATGATTCCGCCCTGATCGTTCTCGGCGACGAGAACGGCCGTCCCGTCTCCTGGTCCGGAAACGGCACGGCATTTACATCGGAGACGTTGACCCAAATGCTCGAAAGCGGTCAACTGCCCAACTGCTGCGCCGTCGCCCGTTTTACGGACAACGTCCTGGTGATCGACGACCGGGAAGCGGTGTGTGAGGGGTGTCCCATATATGACGCCCAGAACGGCTCGGAATTCCAGTCCCTTTGCGCGCAACTGCGTTACGAGGAGCGTGTTTTCGGGTATATCGTCGTCGCCGTAAGGCAGGGCCTGATCGTGGATGATGAAGAGCTGGGCCTGTTTACGGAAATCGCCGGCGATCTGGCCTACGCCCTTCACGGCCTGCACACGAACGACGCTCACAAAAAGGCCAACACCGAGCGCATGTCATTGGAAAAACAACTGATCCAAGCCCAGAAGATGGAATCCATCGGTCGGTTGGCCGGCGGTGTGGCCCACGATTACAACAACATGCTGAGCGTCATTATGGGCTACACGGAGATGGCGATCGAAAAGACCTCGCCGTCCGCGCCGATCAGACACGATCTCAACGAAATTCTGGCGGCGGCGCACCGTTCGGCGAACATTACCCGGCAGCTGCTGACCTTTGCCCGCCGAGAAACCATAGCTCCCAGAGTGCTTGATTTGAACGCCGCCGTAAAAAACACCCTCAACATGCTTCGCCGCCTCATCGGTGAGGATGTGGCGTTGATCTGGCGTCCGAGGACCCGGCTGTGGCCGGTCAAAATCGATCCGACCCAGTTCGACCAGATCCTGGCCAATCTCTGCATCAACGCCCGGGATGCCATTACCGATGTGGGCAGGATCATCATCGAAACGGACTGCGTGACCCTCGGCGAGACATACGTCGGTCGCCATCTGGACGATCCCCCCGGCGAATATGTGGTGCTGTCGGTGACGGACACGGGGTGCGGTATGGATCGGGAGACCGCGGCGCGCATTTTCGAGCCGTTTTTCACGACCAAGAATCCGGGGACGGGCACCGGTCTGGGATTGGCCACCGTCTACGGCATCGTCAAGCAGAATAGAGGGATCGTGAACGTCTACAGCGAACCGGGCCGAGGGTCCGTCTTCAGGATCTATCTGCCCCGATTCGAAAAGCCCAAGGCTGAGAGGGTCGCGGCCGTCGCCGAAGAGATTCAAAAAGGGCGTGGCGAATGGGTCCTGCTTGTGGAGGACGAAGCGTCGATCCTGAAGCTGATGGAAACAATGCTGCATGACCTCGATTACAAGGTATTGCCGGCCAAAAGTCCTGCCGAGGCCCTGGATCTCGCGGCCACGACATCGCATCCCATCACCCTCCTGATCACCGACGTGGTCATGCCCGAAATGAACGGACGGGAGTTGGCCGAAAAACTCCGGCGCCGCCGTCCCACCCTCCGCTGCCTTTTCATGTCGGGCTATACAGACACCGCCATCGCCCACCACGGCGTGTTGATGCCGGGCGTGAACTTCATTCAGAAACCCTTCTCCATCAAAGATCTCTCCAACAAGATTCGGACTGTTCTGGAGGCTGAAGGCTGAAGACTGAAAGCTGAAGGGGTGCGTCTGTGACGAACGGGGCTCTTATTCCGCTTCAGCAGTTGAGGGATACATACAGGCTGAAGACTGAAGGCTGAAGGCTGAAGGGGTGCGTCTGTGACGAACTGGGCTCTTATTCCGCTTCAGCAGTCGAAGGTTATAGACTACAGCCGGTAGTCTAAAGGGGTGTGCCTACGGTGAACAGAACATGTAACCCTCCTTCAGCCTTCAGCCTTCAGTCTTCAGCCTCTCTTCTCAGTCTTCAGCCCCCGCAACATTTTATAATTTTTTCTATAAGTTTTAACTCGCTTCATATCTTTTGATTACAAATAGTTAATTCAATTTCCGGGCTCTGCGGCGCTAAAAACCCCGTGTTTTTGTTTGACAGGGGTGATGTGCGGGGCTATACGTCTCAAACGTATCATTGGTTGAAATTGTATCAGGGCGCGTTCATCCCGCTCCGTCTTCAGGAACGGAGGAGATGTTACAGAGAAGGAACGGTTTTCCATGGCGCTTGAAAAAGATATCCTCACCGTCTCGGAAGCGGCAAGGATGTGCAGTGTAACCCGGGCGACGGTCTGGCGGTGGATCAAGGCGGGCAGGCTGCGGTCGGCCGCAACCGCGGGTGGACACCACAGGATCCATCTGGATGATCTGCAGGATCTCAGAAGAAAAAACGACATGGAGATCCGAATCCGTTACGGCCGGGCTGAAAGGCGGATTCTCATCGTGGATGACGATCCCGGTGTCCGAAAGGTTCTGACAAGGACGCTCTCCAGGGAGGGTTACACCGTTGCATGGGCTTCGGACGGTTTCGAGGCGGGCCTCCAGACCATCAGATTCAAACCGGATCTCATCATCCTCGATCTATTCATGCCGCGCGTCGACGGCTTCGAAGTCTGCCGTCGCATCAAGAGCGACAAGGAGACCGCCCATATCAGGATCATCGCCGTGTCGGGTTTCGCCGACCGGGAGAATCGGCAACGGATTCTCGACTACGGTGCGGATCGCTTCATGCCAAAACCCATCGATATCAGATCGATCCGAAAAGGAATTTCAGATCTTTTGAAATAACGTGAAGCCCACACGAAATATTTTCCGGGAAAGCATCATGACAGAACAGCAGGATTCCACACACACAAACATTCTCCTGATTCGGAACGGCCTCGACATCCCAGACCGGGAAACGGTTCGCACCGGAAGTCGCGAACGGCTGCTGAGCGCGACGCTGGATGCATTGACCGCCCATGTCGCCGTTCTCGATGAAACCGGCATGATTCTTACGGTCAACAAAGCGTGGCGGGATTTCGCCGCTGCCGCCGATGCCAAACCCGAAGCCGTGTCTGAAGGGGTCGACTACCTCGGCGTATGCGATTCGGCAACAGGCGATGACGCCCCTCTGGCCAGGGCTTTCGGTGCGGCCGTCAGAGACGTCATCCACGGTCGAAGCGACTATTTCGAGGTGCAATACCCCTGCCACGACGATCGGGAAAAACGCTGGTTTGTAGGCCGGGTGACGCCGTTGCCGGGGTATTCTCCCCCGCGAAAGGTCGTCACCTCTCACCTGAACATCACGGATCGGGTGGTGATGGAAAAGGAAAGGGATCGGCTCGAGGAACAGCTCAGGAACGCCCAGAAGCTGGAGGCCGTCGGCACCCTGGCCGGCGGGATCGCTCATGACTTCAACAACATCCTCTCCGCCGTCATCGGGTATACCGATCTCCTCCTCGAGGAGGCCGACGCCTATCCGGCGATCCGGGACGACCTGGAAGAAATCGCCAGGGCCGGGATGCGCGCGAGGGACCTCGTGGCCCAACTGTTGTCGTTCAGTCGTCAGGCCAGAACCGAGACCGGTCCGGTGCAGATATATCTGCTGGTCAAGGAGGCCCTCAAGATGTTGCGCTCGGCCCTGCCCAGCAACATCGAGATCGTACAGGAGATCCAATCCTTCGCCGAGATAACGGCCGATCCGGGACAGATCCATCAACTCCTCATGAATCTTTGCACCAACGCCTACCAGGCCATGCGCGAGGACGGCGGCGTCCTGACCGTCCGGCTGGAGGATGTCGAGGTGGATGCGTCCCACACGTTGGCCTTTCCGGATCCGGCGCCGGGTCCTTATCAACGCCTGACGGTATCGGATACGGGTGTCGGCATGGACGAGGCGACCCGACGCCGCATCTTCGATCCTTATTTCACCACGAGGGAAAAAGGGGAAGGCTCGGGGCTGGGCCTTTCCGTGGTTCACGGAATCGTCAGGACCTATGGGGGCGGCATTACGGTTGACAGCCGACCCGGGAAAGGCAGCACATTCACGATTCTGCTACCCGCGATAAAAGCCCGGGAAACAGCCGTTGACCCGGTGGCCGAAACAGTGCCGTTTCCGGTAAATGAACGGATTCTGTTTGTGGACGACGAACCCCAGATGCTGCGAATGGCCCGACAGATGCTTCAGAAGACCGGATACCGGATCGACACGTTGGACAGCAGCCTGAAGGCCCTCGAACAATTCAAAGCCGATCCGGACGGGTACGACATCGTGATCTCCGACATGACCATGCCCGGCCTCACCGGAGACCGGCTGGCCGTTGAAATTCTCAAAATCCGGCCGGATCTGCCGATGATCCTCTGCACCGGATTCAGCGAACGCATCGACGAGGACCGGGCCGCGGCCATCGGGGTGCGGAAACTGGTGATGAAGCCCTTTGTCCGCGCCGAACTGGTTCGCGCCGTCCAGGACGCCCTGGCCGGGTCGAAGGGCACCGACGGTCCGGTTTCAGGGGCATCGACACGATCGGCAGGCGAGCCGTGATCGCACATGTCGATCCGGCCGGCGGCGTTGCCCGATGGGGCGATACCATGGAAACGGTTCAGCGGATATTGGTGGTGGACGACGATCCCGTGGTTCTGAAGCTGATCTCGAGCATTCTGGGGAAATCCTACGATACGGACGTCGCGGAGAGCGCCGCGGCGGCAAAGGACCTTCTTGCGGCCTGCGCCTACAGCCTCATGCTCACCGACATTCAGATGCCCGGCGAGACCGGAGAGGCGCTGATCCGGTTTGTCAGGACCGCATTTCCCCAAACCGCCGTCGTAGTGGTCTCCTGCGTGAGTGAAACCCGGGAGGCGAAGCACCTGATCGAGCTCGGGGTCTACGGCTATATCGTCAAACCCTTCACGACCCATCAGATCCTCATCGCCACGGAGAACGCCCTTAAGCGACGAGAGCTGGAGATGCGGCGGGAGCTGGACCGAAAGACGCTGGAGACGGCCGTCAACGCCAAGACGGCGGCATTGGCAACCGCGCTGAACGACCTGAAGCAGGCCAACCAGGAAATGGTCGAGCTGGTATCGGGCATTACCTCCATCTTCATCGGTCTTTCACCCGCCATGACCGTCATGCAATGGAACAAGACCGCCGAAAAGGTCTTCAATATCCCGGCCGCCAGGGTCCTGAACAGGTCGTTCTGGGATGCGCCGATTTCATGGGATTGGGATCCGCTCCGGCAAGCGGTGGAGCGGTGCACGACGTCCCGCCTTCCCGTCGATCTGAACGATCTGGTCATCCGGCGGCCGGACGGCGGGAACGGTTTCGTGGGACTTCGGATGACGGCCATTGAATCCGACCCAGAAAAGCCGACAGGAATTCTGGTGATGGGGGCGGACATCACCGAGCGGAAGATTCTGGAAGCGCAGCTGACCCAGGCGCAAAAAATGGAAGGCATCGGTCAGCTCGCCGCGGGCATCGCCCATGAAATCAACACCCCCATTCAGTATGTGGGAGACAATGTCCGGTTCATGAAGGATGCCTTCGAAATTTTTCTCGATGTCATTCAGGCATACGAAAAACACAACGCTTCGGATATGAGAGCCAACCGGTTCGACGCCGCCTCGGCCGGCGCGGGGCGGGTGACCGCGGCGTCGGAGCTCGAATATCTGGTCGAGGAGGTGCCCAGGGCGATCGAACAGACCCTGGAAGGCATCAGCCGCATCAGCAGGATCGTGCGATCCATGAAGGCGTTTTCTCATCCGGGTGCCGAGGAAAAAATCGCCGTGGACATCAACAGGGCCCTCGAGAGCACCGTCTCCGTCTCCAGGAACGAATGGAAATACGTGGCGGAAATAGAAACGGACTTCGATCCGACGCTGCCTCTGGTGTCCTGTTTTCCCGGTGAACTCAACCAGGTCTTCCTGAACATCATCGTCAATGCGGCTCACGCCGTCGAAGCGTTCCGCGGCACCTCGAATGACGAAAAAGGATGCATCCGGATCACCACCCTCAACCAGGGCGACGCGGTCGAAATCCGCATCGGCGATACGGGCGGCGGTGTTCCCGAAGCGATACGGGATCGCATTTTCGAGCCCTTTTTCACCACCAAGGAGGTGGGCAAGGGGACGGGGCAGGGGTTGGCCATCGCCTATCGCATCGTGACGAAAAAGCATCAGGGCACGATCCGGCTCGAAACGGAAAACGGCAAAGGATCGGTTTTCGTCATCCGGATTCCCTATGGGAACCAGAGCCGGTGAAAGATCGCTCATGGATCGGAAAATGCGAATCCTCTTCAGAATGACGGAAAGACCGTTCCCGAGGGTTTCCGGCGCAGGCCGTATCCTCCCGGCACCGGCCCATGAAAGTCGAAATCGAGTTATTCAATCGTGGGAGATACCATATGAATCCTTTTACCATCGGACACCTGTCGTCACAGCGCCTCCCGGACGCCGTCCGAAATGTCGTCCGGAACCTTAAGGGGCTTCCGCTCGACGTGGCGGCGAAGCCCATTCCCCTCGAAATCGAAAACGAGGATTTATCCCAATATGACTGCCTGTTTTTCCGGGGGGACACCCCCCAATGGGAATGGATCGAGACACTGATGCGGCTGAAACGGATCGTTCCCCGGATCCCGGTCATCGTCCAGGTGCCGCAGGGGAGCATTCAGGAGGGTTGGGCGGTGATGCGGACGGTGCCTGCCGTCATTCTCATGGACAGTCCCGATGCACTCGGCGGCATTCTTGGCAGGGTCGTCGCATCCAGTCGAAAACTCCGCAAGCAGGTGCTTTTCGTCGATGACGACGATCTTTTTCTGCAGCTCTACAGTCATGCCTTCGCGAAAACCCCCTGGCGGATTTTCACGGCTGCCGATGCGGCGTCCGCGTTGGAGGTGTTATCCGGCAAAGCCGTTGATCTCGTGGTTACCGACATCAAAATGCCCGGTATTCACGGCCTCAAGCTGATCGAAGAGATCCGGAAAATCGATCGCTGGATTCCCGTCATCGTCTGCTCCGCATACAAGGGCTTGAAGGCGGAGTCGGACATGTATTTTTATCATGTATCCGCTTTCCTGAGCAAACCTTTCGATATCAAGGTGCTGAAGGAAAAAATCATGGAATTGATCGGTTGAAGGAACAAGGCCGCCTGTCGTTCCCTATATCCAAAGAGGAGTCTTTCATGAAATCCGTGACGATCGGTTACCTGGCGTTTCAGGACCTTCCGGATGCCGTCCGACGCTTCAACCGGAACGCAGCCGAAACAACCTTTGAAGTCCGCTTTAAACCCCTGTCGAAACTCATGGAGGCGAACGAACTGGTTCAATATGACGTCGTATTCGTCCGCATGCAGACCCATCGGTGGGAATGGCTGGAAGTGTTGTTGTTTCTGAATCGAACGGCCGCCCACATTCCGGTGATCGTCATGACCCCGTCGGGGAGTCTCGGACACAGGCGTCGGATTCTGCAGACGGTTCCCGGCGTCTTTTTCATCGACACCCCCGACGCTTTTGACGAGACCCTGACGGGGGTGATCGACTCACCACTGAAAAGGATCAAACAGGTTCTTTTCGTCGACGACGACGAAAACGTGCTGAACGGGTATAAGCATGCGCTCTTCAGGTCGCCCTGGAAGATCCACACCGCATCCAGCGCCCGAAAGGCATTGGAAATCCTCTCCACCGAATCGATCAGCCTCATCGTCACCGATATCAAGATGCCGGAAATGCATGGTTTCGAACTGATCGAGGAGATTCGGAAAATCGACACGTCCCTGCCCGTCATCGTCTGCTCCGGCTATCACGGACTCAAGTCCGAAGCGGATCTCTACTTCCACAATATTGCGGGTTTCGTGGAAAAACCGGTGGAGATGCCGGTGCTGGCGGCAAAGATCAAGGAGATGCTCAAGTGAGGATGATGCGACACACTCAGACACCGTCGGACGTCCGATGCGGATATCGGTGGAAGCCGTCCAGGTCCGACCAGGGGTTTCCGCCGGATACGGCGCCGGACACCCGAATCGACATTGGAAAATCGGTTCTGAACCGAATTTTCGAACCGTACTTCACCACAAAAGGCAAAACCAGGGGAACAGGGTTTGGACTATCGGTGGTTCACGTCATCGTCAACGCCGGCGGAAGAAATATCCGGATGGACAGCACCCAGGACCGGGACACGACGCCTTACATCCATCTTACCGCAGGGGATCCCGAAAGTCCGGAAGCGGGAAATACCGACAATAGGCCGCGCTCTCAAAAGAACACGAAACAGATTCTCATCGTCGACGATGAAACGGCTGTTGTTCGCGTGATGCGCATCATGCTGGAGCGGTTGGGCTACCGCGTCACCTCCCGAACCGACAGCACCGAAGCACTGAAAGTTTTTGCCGAAACGCCGGATGCCTTCGATCTCGTCATTACCGACATGACCATGCCGAACATGACCGGTGACCAGTTGTCCCGGAAGATCATAAAAATCCGTCCGGACATCCCCATTATCATCAACACCGGCTACAGCAATCTCATAGACGCGGAAAAGGCCGAAAAAATAGGAATCAAGGGCTTTCTGACAAAACCGGTCGTCAAGAGCACGCTGGCGACCGCGGTCAGGCAGGCGATTGCCCAGAGGAAGCGAACCAAACCCATCGAATCGAAACCCTCGGATCCCAATCTCGCGACACCCTCGAAATCCGATCCCGCAGCGGATCATGACGCGTAATATCCGATGACGGTTTCCAGGAACGCCGACAATGACAACCCGGCAAAACAAAAACAGATCCGGAGCGACGGAAACGGAATTTCAACGGAAGTTCAGGATTACGGCGGAAGATCGCCATTGGCCTTCATCGCCTGGATCATCCTGCGGAGAGTTAATCTAAAGACATGCAAAATCTATCAAACTGCACCATACTGGTGGTCGACGACATCAAAACCAACATCGACATTCTGGTGAGGACCCTCGGCAAGGAATATCGTATACAGGCGGCCATGGACGGCGAAAGTGCGCTCAAGTCCGTGGAGAAAGCGCCGCCGGACTTGATTCTTCTGGATATCATGATGACGGGAATGGACGGCTATGAGGTGTGTCGGCGACTGAAGTCACAGGAAGAAACCCGGTACATCCCCGTGATTTTCCTGACGGGACTGAACAACGCGGAGTGCGAGGCCAAAGGACTTCGACTCGGCGCGGTGGACTTCATCACCAAACCCTTCAGCCGTGATCTCGTAAAGGCCCGCGTTCACAATCACCTGGCGCTCAAGCTTCACCAGGACCGTCTGGAGGACATCGTCAAGGAAAGAACGACAGCGCTGCAGTCGACCCTGGACAAACTGACTAACGCATCCCTCGATACGATCTTTCGGCTCTCAAAAGCGGCTGAATACAAGGATGAGAACACCTGCTTCCACATCAAGCGGGTAAGCGATTTCGCGGCGGCGGTAGGCGCCAGGTTGGGATTGAGCCGTGATTTCGTGGAAAATTTGCGGTATGCGGCGCCTATGCACGATATCGGAAAGATCGGCATACCGGACCGGATTCTTCTTAAACCCGGGAAATTGGATGCCGAGGAATGGGACATCATGAAACAGCATACCGTCATCGGTGGAAAGATTCTGCAGGGAGCGGACAACGACTTTCTGAAAATGGGGGAAAAAATCGCACTGAGCCATCATGAGAAATGGGACGGCAGCGGATATCCCAACGGTCTTGAAAAGGATGAGATTCCCATGGAGGGGCGTATCGTAGCGGTGGTGGACGTTTTTGATGCACTGACCTCGAAAAGGCCCTATAAAGATCCCTTTCCAACTGAAAAATCATTTGAAATCATCGAGGAGGGGCGAGGCGGCCATTTTGATCCCGATGTCGTGGACGCTTTCTTTGACATACGCAATGAAATCCTCGACATCAAAGCCAGGTACCGGAACGAAGAAGCCATGTCGATGCCGTGTAATGCCGCAGCAGTGAAGCAGCACCGCTGAAGCGGCGCCGAGACCGCCGCGGTCGGGGCAGGGACGGCTTTTACTCCAACGGCGCGGGCTTTTTCCACGAACAATCCATACGATTCGAATTCGCTGTTGACAAGGAAAGTTTTTCATGGAAATAGCCGATCTATCGTTGAGGCGGAATCGAAATAATGAACATAAAGCCGACATGAACGCTGCCTTAGGGGGCATGGCTGATGAAAATTCTGATTGTCGAGGATGAGCCGATATCGAAGCGCGTCCTGGAGGCAAATCTCCTGGACTGGGGCTATGATGTCGTCACCGCGTCCGACGGTCGGGAGGCGTTGGAGATCCTTCAATCTCCGGAGGCCCCGAGCCTGGTGATTTCGGACTGGGTAATGCCCAGAATGGATGGGCTGACCCTTTGCCGTAAAATCCGAAAGATGACGATCAACGGGTACACCTACGTAATTCTATTGACGGCGAAGGAGGCGAAAGCCGACGAGATCAAGGGGCTCGAGGCCGGTGCGGACGACTTTCTCACCAAGCCCTTCAATCGGCAGGAGCTGAAATACCGAACCCGGATCGGGGAGCGGATCATCAACCTGGAGCGTCGCATATTGAAGCTCGCCAACACCGACGCCTTGACGGGTGTTCTGAATCGGCGGGCGTTCATGGAAAAGATGCATGTCGAAATGGCCCGGTCCCGCCGAGAGATGACCCCTTTTTCCCTTGTCCTGTGCGATATCGATCATTTCAAGGAGATCAACGATACCCACGGCCACCAGATCGGCGACGCCGTACTCCAGGCGTTCACAAAACGGTTGTCGGCCGCCGTCAGGCCTTACGACTTCATCGGACGGTACGGCGGAGAGGAATTCCTGATCGGCCTCCCGGGAACCGACCTCGCTGAAGCCGCATCCGCTGCCCAGCGGATGCGGAAAAGCACGGAGAATACCGACTCCCCCCTCATCGATGCGCCGGAAGGATACGATGCGATCTGCATCACCGCCAGCTTCGGAGCGGCCGTTTATACCGGAGACGCCGAAGACACCTCGGACCACCTCATCAAACGGGTTGACGACGCCCTCTACCGGGCCAAGCGAGAGGGGCGCAACCTTGTCTGCGTCACCCCCGGGAGAAACAAGGCTGAAGGCTGAAGGCTGAAGACTGAAGGGGTGCGTCAGCGATGGACGGGGCAATTATAGCCTTCAGCTTCTAAAGGCTATAATCCGACGGCGTGTGTCTGTTGTGATTGGGGCGTTTTTGCCCCTTCAGCCTTCAGTCTTCAGTCTTCAGCCTCTCAAAAGCCTTTTGCCTTGATTCCCGCCCTTCCTTGAGATCCCCAAAATCATGAATTACATTAAGGGCGTCAACGATTCGTCGGTTTTCGTCGGGAAGAGACCGCTCCCGGAGATCGATGTCCGGGATCACGCCGACGACCTCGAGTACCGGAGTCGGCGGGCGGAATGTTTTTTAACCTCAACTTTTGACTTTCACAGCCCGGTGCCGGGAGGATACGGCCCGCGCCCCGCGCGGTTTTGTTCAAGTGCCGCTATCCGGTCACCATCATGAAAGTCAAAAGTTGAAATTTAACCTCATCAATTGGGAGAAGGCCAATGAAATCTTCACAAACGGACACACAAAAGGACAATGACGCGAAGCAGAAAAACAGGGTCCCTGAGGATACGGAGACGCCGGCGTCGGAACCCATGGGCGACGTCTGTGAAAAGGCGCCGGAATGGGCCGAACACTACCGCCTTTATGACCCGGACGATCCGTGCGACGACGGGCGGCGGGGGGATGTTTAGGACCGCATGCCGCCGCCGCCCGGATGGGGGAAAGGTTCGGAATGCGGACACAATCCCATTGACACCGGCGCCGGGATCTGGTCAAAGGCTGAAGGGCGGCGGCATGCGTCTGTGAGGAACGGGCGCTTGCTCCTCTTCAGTCTCAGGCACGAGCCGGACATCCGGGAGCATATATCCCACAGGCGGAGGACCTTGTAAAAAAGATTTGCAGAAAGAATCTCCGGGTCCTGAACGTGAAAATTGAAATGATGATTGGAAAACAAATGGTTGAAGAAATAGCGTCGAATCTGTTCCGTCTTCGCATCCCCCTGCCCGAAACCCCCTTGAAATACCTGAATGCCTATCTTGTCCGCTCACCGGAAAGAAATCTGCTGATCGATACCGGCCTGAACCATGAGGCGTGCCTCACGGCCATGGAGGACGGATTGCGCCGTATCGGGGCGGATTTGAACCGGACGGATATCTTCATCACCCATCTGCATGCAGACCATTTCGCCCTGGTGTCGAAATTGGCCGCTGAAAACACCCGGGTTTTGTTCAATCGTCCGGATACGGAAATCATCGAATCATGGAAAGGGTTCGATGCGATGATTGCCTACGGCGGCAGGCAGGGCTTTCCGAAGGATCTCCTGAAAAAAGCCTTGGATGCCCATCCGGGCAGTAAGTTTGGAACCGATTGGGTGCCGGGCATCAACATTCTCGATGACGGTCAGGAGCTTACCTGTGGCGACTATCGCTTTGCCTGCCTTGAAACGCCGGGGCACACCCCCGGGCACATGTGCCTGTACGAGGCCGACAAAAAAATTCTCGTGGCCGGCGATCATATTCTCATTGATATCACGCCGAATATTCAATGCTGGTCGGACCAGGGCAATCCCTTGAAAAGCTACCTCGCCAGTTTGAAGAAGGTTTACACGCTGGATGTCGATCTGGTTTTGCCCGGGCATCGACGCCTTTTCAGCGACCATCGACGTCGCATTGACGAACTGACGGCGCATCATGAAGAGCGACTGTCCGAAGTGACAAAAATTCTTGACGGAAGCCCTTTGAGCGCCTTTGAAACCGCATCGAGAATGACATGGGATATCAAAGCCGACACCTGGGCGGAATACCCGGTAGCCCAGCAGTGGTTTGCCACGGGTGAGGCAATATCCCACCTCAGATATCTGGAGGCCGACGGACGGATTAAACGCATCGTTGACGACGGCCTCACACGATATGCTCTTGTTTGAACACCTTCTCTATCCGGTTGCCGTCATGAAGGCGATAGACTATAGAAATGCGGCGGTGATGAAGGGGGTGCTTATCCGCCTTCAGCCGGTTTTCATCACTGAAATCCTCAAGTCGGAATAATCCTTAAAAATCGATAATTATACTGTCTTTTGCAAGATTGACCTTCAGTTTCCAGTCAATTTTTTTGAGGACGTTGATGATTTTTTTGTTATCGGGTAGAATATCGCCTTTAAATCCTTTCAGTTTTCTCTTTTTAGCCTGTTGCATCAGCATCGTCAGAATGTATGTGGCAATACCTGAATTCTGATAATGTTCATCAACCACAATGGCAATTTCAGGATGCGTTTCGTGTATTTCAAGACTTGCAAATCTGGCTTCGGCAATCAGTTTTCCGTTCTTTAACTCAGCCACAATCGACAGCGTCTTTTTGTAGTCGATATTGACATATTCCTGCATCGTTGCATGTGGCATGGCTTTTATCCGGGAAAAGTACCGGTAATAAACGGATTCATCCGAAAAACGGTAAAAAAGCCGTCGCATGTTTTCTTCATCGGAAGGTTTGATCGCCCTGAAGCACACCTCCAGACCATTGCTGAAAGTTTTTTTCGTCTTGATTCCAGATGGGTATAAGTGGGCGCTTTCTTTGATATAAATTTGGTCCGGATAAATGATTCTCTGATTTCTGGCGTCCTCGACCAGTTTCGGACGGTCATCGGGATGAGCGATATCGATGAGTGCCTGTGCCCGTTCACGCACCGTCCGGCCGCGGACATCGGCGATGCCGTATTCCGTTACGATGGTGCTGACCGATTCCCACAAACTGAACTGGTTGGGGTACTGGACGGCAGACAGGACGATGTTGGATTCACCCTGTCGATTGCGGCTCGGCAATGCGAAGATTGCAGCGCCGCCTTCGGAAAGCAATGCGCCGTTGAAGAAATCAACCACCTCCCCGGGACCTGATCCGACATTGCCCCTGCCGGTGTGGAGGGCGATCCTGCCGTATAAATCCACTTTGCGGGCCGCCAGCACCGCCGTGAATTTCGGATTGGCACTGATGTGAACAGGGTTGAACACCTTGTCAACGGATTGAAATTCCAGCAGGGGATTATTGTCCAGCCATGCCATGAGTTCGGGGGTACCGATGGCATAGGATGTCAAGGATTTTCCCTGATAGTTGATTTTATATTGATTGGTGACGGCACCGCTTTTAACCAGATCCATCATATTGTCGAAAAAGAACGGTGTGTGGATTCCCAGATCCTTTTTATGTACCAGATGCTTTGACAATGCTTCGTAGAGAGGACCGATTGAAAAGCCGATGCAGCTTTGGTCTTCAATCATCGAGCTTACATTTTCCGCAATTTTATCGTATACGGCATCAAATTTCCATCTCTCAAAATAAATCGGGGGCTCCTGAGCTTCCACCAACAGATCGAAATCGGAAATATGGACAAATGTATCACCGAACGTTCGCGGCATCCATGGATTGATCTCACCGACGACAAACGATGCCTGCTGCATCGCCAGACGGCCCACATCCACACATACCCCCAGACTGCAAAATCCGGCCTCGTTCGGAGGGGTGATCTGAATAAACACCGCATCGACAGTGATCTGTTTCGATCTGAAGAGTTCTGGGATCTGACGATACCTGCTGGGAATGAAGTCTGCCAATCCCTTGGTGATGGCCTCATCGGCATCCCAGCCGGAGAAAAATGTTTTCAGGCGGTATATGGAAGAATGATTTTCCTGCACGGAGATGGCATGCCCGAGGCTGACCAGCTGAAACACCTCCAGGTCGATATTGGCGTAATGGGATTCTTTCAGATGCCTGAAGAGCGTCAGCGGTTCCGAAACACCCGTTCCGATAAAGATCGTCATTCCCGGCGCTAACCGTTTAATCACTTCATCAGGTTCGACAAGTCTCTTTTTCCATTCGTTGCCGTGAAATGTTTTCATATGCTTTTTTGATCACAGGTTAACGTTCGGTTTCTTTGGAGCAGGGGGTCAGGCTGAAGGCTGAAGACTGAAGGGGCACAAATGCTCCATTCGCCACAGACATACCTTTTCAGTCCATAGCCTTCAGATGCTGAAGATTCAAAGCGGATAAACGCCCCGTTCATCGCAGACGCACCCCTTCAGTCTATAGCCTATAGCTTATAGCCTACCACTACAATCAACAATTATCCAGCCCTCTCGATGCTTTTTGCCGCGGATCCCCCATAACGCGAAAATGGGAACGGCTCGGAAATGCGCATGCCGATACGAGCATCATCCGATTTTACGGTGTACGGAATAACGGAATAGCGGTATATATAGAGCTATATGCCTCAGGGGAGACGCCGGTGCGCATGCCCATGGTAGGGGCACGGCGCGCCGTGCCCCTACGCGAAATTGTGGCAACGCAATTATTGGGAACACATCATCCGCGATGAAACGGAATTGATGGGACAGAACGGTTTATTGTCATGAAATACAACCCCGAAATCCACCATCGGCGCACCATCCGCCTGAAGGGATACGATTATTCCCGGGCAGGCGCATATTTCGTGACCATTTGTGCCCGGAACCGGGAATGTCTGTTCGGGAATATCGTAGACGGGGAAACGACCCTGAATGATGCGGGCCTGGTCATTGCCGACGAATGG
The DNA here is from genome assembly GCF_001854245.1 of Desulfococcus multivorans. Classification (GTDB taxonomy): domain Bacteria; phylum Desulfobacterota; class Desulfobacteria; order Desulfobacterales; family Desulfococcaceae; genus Desulfococcus; species Desulfococcus multivorans. The sequence goes on from NZ_CP015381.1 coordinate 2,263,147, forward strand.
GCGAAAACCGCCGCAATCCGCAATGAAATCGAATTGGACGAATGGGTGGTTATGCCCAATCATGTTCACGGAATATTGGTTGTTGGCGATGGTGGGGGCACGGCGCGTGGTAGGGGCACGGCGCGTGGTAGGGGCACGGCGCGCCGTGCCCCTACGATCGAACAATTCGGTCGCCCGGTGCCCGGTTCCCTCCCGACGATTGTTCGATCGTTCAAATCCGCCGCCACCAAACGCATCAACGAAATGCGCAAAACCCCCTACGCGAAATTATGGCAACGCAAATATAGTTTGCATGATAACTATTAGCGTGTTAATGAGAAGCCAATGTCCACACCAATACGAAGGACAATTCAATGCCGTTTCAGGATTGCATCTGTTTCAGATTGGGCAAGGCCGCGCGGAAAGTCACCAAGGCATATCGTGATGAAATTGGCGAATACGGGCTGACGCACGGTCAGTTTTTTTTAATTGTCGCGATCATGGAAGATGAAGGGCTGCTCCCCAGCGAGCTTGCCGAGAAAACCGCCCAGGACCGGCCGACGATCACCGGTCTTCTCGATCGCATGGAAAAAGTCGGATGGGTCGAACGGAAAGCGGATCCGAAGGACCGCCGCTCGTTGCGGATCTATCTGGGTCCTCGCGGGAACGAATTGAGACAACCGCTGTTGAAGCTCTTCGAGGAAACCAATCAAAAATTCATTGATCGCTTCTCTGAAAAGGAATGGCGTCTGATGCAGTCTTTCCTGGTCAGGCTGGAACAATAAACCTGATCGGCGATGCACCCTGCGACAGACCGGGATGAAAGGAGAATTATCATGAACAGGTCTTGGCCGATACAACTGACCGACCATGTGACCGTTTTCGGAAACGAGGATTTTCGACATTATCTGGTCGGTGAATATCAGGATATGCTGATCGAGTGCGGCGTTACGGCCAGTGCTGCCCGGTTTGCAGAGCAGTTGTCGGACGCCGGCCGGGATGCGCCTGACAAGCTGCTGGTGATGCATGCCCACTTCGATCACGTCTGCGGCATTCCCGAGTTGAAGCGCCGTTTTCCCAATGCCGAAGTCCTGGCTTCGTCTGCGGCCGCCAGGGTTCTGGACAACCCGAAAGTGATCGCCGGCTTTTTCGATCAGGACCGGAAGGTCGCGGGGTATCCGGAAACCGGGGCTTCCGGAGCGAATGCCGGCTGCTCGGAGCGGATTGCGGTGGATCGCATCGTCAACGGCGGTGATCGCATCACGCTGAAAGGCGGCGAACATCTGGAACTGATCGCCGCACCGGGCCACAGCCCCTGCGGCCTGGCCGCCTGGTTCGAAAAGGACCGCGTGCTTTTCGTCTCGGATGCGCTCGGGTTTCAGATTTCCGACGACATGATCTTTCCGGTTTTTTTTCACGCTTACCAGGCATATATCGAGACCATCGAACGGCTGGCGAAATACCCGGCCGAGGTCCTGGCATTTCCCCACGAGCGGATCTGGCGCGGAAAAGACGTGAAAGCCGTTTTTGAACGGGCGTTGTCCGCAGCCCGAAATGTCCGCGAGGAGATCGTGTCGGCGGCGGATGAGGGGCGGGACCTCTCCGGGCTCAAGGCGGTGCTCTTCGACCGGTTCTACCGCGGAAAGCTGCAAATCTACACCCCGGAGAACATTCGGCTCTGCGTGGATCTGCTGGTCCGGAGAAGCCTTCAAGACCGGTGAGGTGTCCGTGCAGTCCGGGCCGCTGATCCGCCGCGGCGCTTGAGCGGCACTGAAACTCATTGCTGAAGGGGCGCGGGCGGTTTTTTCCCTTCAGGATTTTCAGGTTCTCCTGTTTTCGCACACCTTGATTATTATATCGGATAGTTATATAGATTCTTCCAGGCTGGCATTTTTCTTGCTGGAGTCATGCTCTGGGTTTTCGTCAAAGACGGGGCAATACGGCACGGACTCGCCGTGCGAACTTTAATACAACTGCTTAGCTCAAGGTGGCAGATGGATAAGACTGAAGACTGAAAGGGCTCAAACACGCCATTCACCACAGACGCAACTCTTCAGTCGTCAGCCTTTCAGAGAAGGATTCAAAAATGATGTTCGATCCACATATTCTCCTGACAGGGGTCGTTGTTTTTCTGGCCAGGATCTGTGATGTTTCCATCGGTACCGTGCGAACCATCGTCACGGTTCAGGGGCGGACGGGTATCGCTTTTACCCTGGCGATTTTTGAAATCACCATATGGGTGACCGTCGCCGGCACGGTGATCAACCAGATCGGGGACAAGCCGCTCCTGGTAATCTTTTACGCCTTCGGATACGCCACCGGCAACGTCGTCGGCATCATTGTGGAGCGTAAACTGGCCTTCGGAACGACGATTCTCAGAATCATCACTCCCAACGCGGGGATGGCCATTGCGTCGCATCTGAGGGATAAAGGCCAACCCGTCACCCTGTTCAAAGGTGAAGGCATGTACGGGCCGGTCGATGTGCTTTATATTGCCTGCCGGCGCCAGGATCTGAAGTGGATCCTGCCCGAGGTGCAGCGCATGGACCCTGAATTGTTCTATGTCATCGAGAAAGTCCGCGACATCAGCAAGGTGCTGAGGCCGGCATCTTCCTTGGTTGGGGGATGGCGGTCGGTCGGCAAGCGCAAATAGACATATCAAAAAACGGCACCGGCTGGGTTTTCGCCGGACAACGCCATGATTAGTATATAGTTTATGCAAGCGGATGACAGCCTGATACGCGTCCTGGCGGCGGCCTTCCGGGAACCGGGTGAAACATTCTTCGCCGTTATAGGTCGATTCAGATTCCATCCACCTGGTAGCGCAGCTTCCTTTCAGAGTTCCTGTCTTCGGGCACACATCCTGCTTCTGTATGTCTCACAACCAGCCGATGCTGAAATCAGCGTTGGATACGACGGCCTTTCATGCCTGCTCCGGCATCGGTTGGACAAGGATAAAGGAGGTACCCCATGAACAGAGCCATCCGGATCAACGAACAACGTCATGCCCGCCGGCGCGACGCCTTCATAGAGGCGCTGGTGGGCGCGGCTAACGGATATTTTAAAATCTACTCCATCTATCTGGGCCACCGTTTAGGACTGTACAGGGGGCTGGCGGACCTCGAGGCCCTGACCTCCGGTGAACTGGCGGCCCGCACCGGCACCCACGAGCGGTATGTCCGCGAATGGCTGGAACAGCAGGCCGTGGCCGGCATCCTGGAAGTGGCGGACGAAACGGCGCCCACCCTTGAGCGACGGTATCGGCTGCCTTCCGGCCACGCCGAGGTCCTCATCGACCGCGAGAGCGTCAACTACCTGGCCCCGCTGGCCCAGGCCGCCGTGGGGGTGGCGCGTCCTCTCGAGGCCCTCGAGGCTGCTTTTCGAAGCGGTGGCGGCGTACCCTTTGCCGAATACGGTGAAGAGCTCCGCCGGGGCGTGGGCGAGCTGAACCGTCCCCTGTTTCTGTACCAGCTGGGCAGGGAATACCTCCCGTCCATCCCCGACATCCACCGGCGGCTCCTGGCTGATCCGCCTGCGCGGGTGGCGGATATGGGCTGCGGCACCGGCTGGTCCGCCATCGGCATGGCGCAATCCTACCCCGGGATCCACGTGGACGGCTTCGACGTGGATGCGGCGTCCATCACCGACGCCCGCGACAACGCCCGAAATGCCGGCCTGGACCACCGGGTGCGCTTCGAGGTGCGCGACGCCGGCGATCCTGACCTGACCGGTGCGTACGACCTGGTGACGGCATTCGAATGCGTCCACGACATGTCCGACCCCGTGGCCGGCCTGACCACCATGCGCCGGTTGGCCGGCTCTCGCGGCAGCGTCATCGTCATGGACGAGCGCACCGGCGAGCGATTTACCACGGCCGACAACCCGATCGAGCAGTTTTTGTACGGATTCAGCGTTATGGGATGCCTGCCGTCGGCAATGGCGGAGCAGCCCTCGGCCGCCACGGGAACGCTCATGCGGCCCGATACCTTGCGGCAGTACGCCCGTCAGGCCGGCTTCCGGGACATCGAAATTCTCCCCGTCGAAAACGACTTTTTCCGCTTCTATCGACTGAATGTGTGAGAAGCCGATTGACATCGACACTGTGCATCCGATCGGAGACCGGAGCATAGACCTTGATGCGCTTATCCGTGCCGCCGGAGTTGCAGCAGCTGCCGGCGGCCGCCTGATGATCCCTGTTTTTGTGTCTTGACTTTGGTGTCAGGCATAATTATGGATATTCATAATAAGGGGTTGTTAAGCTATGCCGGTTCGTATGTTCATCCGCCGGTGTAACATGAGCGGAATACAACAGCCCCGGAAAAGCGCGGCAACGCTTCCCGCAAGCTGACCACCGGCGGCCCCGGTTTGAATCCGGTTTCTATTCTTAATTACGCCGCAACTGTTCTGATCGCAGCCTCAAACGCCTGCTCGCGTGTCTTTTCAATTCCCTTTAACAGCCAGCAGAAGGACGGTGAGGGGATTGGCTTTCATTCCAAACCATAACCAATATAAAAAACGTAACCCGGAAATGGAATCGGCGTCAATCAGAAGGCGGCGTTGAGTGGAATCTGTCTCAAAGGGGGTGCGACATGGCGAACGGTCACGATCACATTATTCATCTGGCCAATGGGCAACTGGGCGGAGAAAACACCAGCCGCCGCGACGACGTCACTCGTATCGTCGAAGAGATGATCGGAACCAACCCACCGAAAGGACTGGTCATCCATTTTCACGGGGGTCTGGTGAACGAAAAGGCGGGGCGTAACATTGCCGCCCGACTGCAGTCTGTTTACGATGCGGCCGGCACATGGCCGCTGTTTTTTGTGTGGGAATCCGGGCTGATCGAGACTGTGAGAAACAATCTGCGCGACATCGGGCAGGAAAAGATTTTTCGCGAGTTCGTCAAAAAGGTCGCGGAGTGGGTCTTGAAAAAACTGCCGGCCGGCATCGGTTTCAAGGGAGGCACAGGCGTTGCCGTTGACGAAATCAAGCTGAGGGAGCAGTTCGATGCCTGGTTCCGGGGCGAGCGCGACACCCCGCCTGATCCCCTTGAAGTCCCGCCCGGCATGGATGATGCCGCCATTTCGACCACGTTGAAAGGCGTCCCTGTCGATCAGGAAAGTCTTGAAGCCGAAATTCAGATGAGCATCGAGGCGGATTTTGACTTTCAGGATGCCGTGCAGGAGGTGTTCAACGGTCTTGTTCCCGGCGGAAAACCCGTTTCCACCAAGGGTGCGGGCGGCAGCACGGTAGCGACCACATCGCTGATCAGTCCCGAGGCGGCCGATCAGCTTTTTGACCGCAGTCCTGCAACCACCAAGGGGTTTTCCCTTATCGGCTGGTTCAAGGCCGCACGCATGGCGGCGGGAATCGTCATGGCGGTGTTGCGGCGCCTGGGTGCCGGGCGCGGGCACGGCCTCTACGTCACCATCGTGGAAGAAGTTCTGCGCGCCCTGTACGTGGATAAACTCGGCACCCTGATCTGGAATCAGATGAAAAAAGATACGGCCGATGCTTTTCTCCCCGGTGAGCATCACGGCGGAACGGCTCTGCTGAGTGAACTGCGCAAGCGTTTCCCGGCTGGGAAGGACCTGCCGCGCATCACGCTGATCGGTCACAGCACCGGGGCCGTCTATATCTGTCATTTTCTGGCGGCGGCAGCCGAGATGTTGCCGGAGGCCGGGTTCGACGTGATTTTTCTCGCGCCGGCGGTTAGTTACGATCAGTTTGATGCGATGCTGGCCAACCATCGCGATCGAATTGCGAATTTCCGTTCATTCGGCATGAACGATGACCGGGAGATTGACGATCGCCTGGTGCCAGTCATTTATCCGCGCTCCTTGCTGTATTTTGTTTCCGGACTGCTGGAAGATACCGTCGACCAACCCCTGGTGGGCATGGAGCGCTTCCTGCGGGAGGACAAGATCTTCACGCCGGGCGATTTTCCGGCTATTTCACGCTGTCGTGCATTTTACGACGATTTTCCGAAAAGCCTGGTGTGGGCACCCGATACGCAAGGGGACGGGACCCGGAGCGCTTCGGCCGGACACGGCGATTTCGACAATGACGCCGACACGCTGAGCAGTCTTCAGTGGCTGCTCGATAAGGGGTTCTGATGATGGCGCAAGACGACTACGCCATTCTTGTGGGGATCAGCCATTATCCCGATCCCGGTTTTCCTCCCCTGCAGGGGCCGTCGCGGGATGTCCGGCGTTTTTGCGACTGGCTGATCGATCCGGCCGGCGGCGATGTCGATCCCGGTCATATTACCACCATCGTTTCACCCAATCCGCCGCCGGCCGTATCGCCGGACCAGGCGCCGCCGCAGTTTACCGATTTTCAGGTGGCGTTCCAGAACCTGATTACCGGCGGCAAAAACCGTATCGAATATCACAGAGACAGCCGTCTTTACCTGTATTTTTCCGGCCACGGATTCTGCGAAATCCGCAATCAGATGCCCCAGGCCGCCATCTATGCCGCCAACGCGAGCCGTCTGTTCAACTGGAATATCGCCGGTACGCTGTACGCGCTCTGGGCCAGGGAAGCGGCTGTATTCGGCGAAATTGTTCTGGTGATGGATTGCTGTCGGGATGCAGAGGCAACCCGCATGCTGATGAATCCGCCGCTGCCGGCCATAAACAACCCTGGGGCGGCCCAGAAGGTGAAACTCTTCTGCATTTATGCCGCGCCCAAAGGCGGCAAGGCCCAGGAACGCCCCATCCCCGAACTCAACGGCGAGGTGCACAGCCTGCTGACCCATGTCCTGCTGAACGCCTTTCGTCATGCGCCCCCGGATCCCAATGGCCGCGTGACCGGACATGCCCTCAAAAATTACATCGAAGATCTCTGGCCGCGTGCCTGCGGCAACATCCCCGCGGATCCGCCGGAGGTCTATATCCCCCCGACAGGCGATATCGTTTTTTTCACCCGACCACCCGAACGCCTGGCGCAGAATCTGGTCCTTCACGCCTGGAACGCCGGGGAAACCGTAGAGATCTATGACGGCGGCAACCGGCTTCTGGTGACCCTGACGCCGGATGCGACGAGTGGTATTGTCGCTGCCGCGGATCTGGTGTGGGCGGACGGTACCCATGAATCGTTGCCGGTCGCGGATGCGAGGATCCGCGTGTCTCTGCCTGCGGGGCTCTACCGGGCGCGGCGCCGCCGCGAAGGGCAGTGGCGAGAGCAGCTCTTCCAGGCAGGAGGCGATGATGTCGGACTTTAAAGCGGCAGTAACCGTTGCGGTGGCCGATCTGGCCGCACCCCTTGAAATCGTGGACGGCGGCTTCCAGGTTGTGGCCAAAGGCTTTGGACGTGTCGAGGCCGAGCTGCGTCCCGGGCTTTACAAGGCACGGGCCGGCATCGGCGGCACGGCCCAGGAGAAAATTTTCGCCGTTGAGGAAGGCGAAGGAGAGATGGCGGTCGTGCTGGAGCGGGTGCTGTTCGCCTCACCCGTCCCGATGGACGGGACCACCACCAGCCATGAATATCATCAGGCTGCAGTGAATGCGGCTTTTGCTCGTCCCCCTCTGAAAAAGGGAAGCGGGGCCGGCTTTTTTCTCAGCGTGCGCGATCCCAGCGAGGCCCCGTTTATCCAGACGGATGATACGACAGCGCGTTATGCGCTTTCCTTTACCGGGTTTCGTTTGCGCAAGGCAACCGAAACCCTGATTGATTACGATCAGGACGCGGTGCGCGATATCAGCCGCGGTTACGCCGTGTTGGCCGCGGAGCTCGATCCCGGCGCCTATGTACTGCAGTGGTCGTCTGAACGATATGGAACGCTGGCGCGCCCGGTGCTGCTGGTGCCCAACTGGATCACCCAGCTTTTCCTCATGGTTGAGCCCCAGGGCGAAACAGGGCTGCCGATGCGTCCCAATTTTGCCGATGCCTCGGTGCAGATGGCACCTTTTGAATCCGCCTATCCGCGGGAACGGTATTTTCGATTGTCGGAAATTGCCCGGCAGGCTCTGCTGCAAGGACGCAACATCGTCGATCGCGAGGTTATGAATGCCCTGCTGCATGACAAGTTCGGCAATCCAATTCTGGGATTGCTGGCGGCGCATCTGTTGTTGCTGGATGAGAAACCACGGCTCAACCTGCTGAATATCGTCATGGGCAATCTAGGGGTCCTGCTCGGGGGAGACTTCCCGGACATGGTCGCATTGCGTCTGCGGCTGAACCAGCTTGAAAAACCGCAATCCCCGCCTCCGGCCGGCTTGTCGGTCTCTTTTCCGCCGTTGCTCAGGGCGAGCTGGGATATTCTCGCCCGACAGGCGGCGCGGAACGATTCCTTCTTCCCGCCAGGCTCGCTGTGCCGGGAAGCGGCGGATCGAACCGTCGACAACGGTGTCTGGCTGGCATGGAAGCCGGGCCGCCTGACCAAACCGGCCGTCACGCCGTTATCCGATGCGGAGCTGCGGAACAAGAAGCGGCACGACCGGGAGCGTATCCTGGCCGTGCTCGATTTCAATGGAGACAAGCGTGACGGAGAACAGGTGCTGGATTCGATTCGCAAACTGGCCAAGCCGTTATTGCGTGAAAAAATGCGCCTGTTCATCAAATCGGTCGATCAGAAAAAACCCCAGTCCATTGAGAAAATTCAGGACATCGTAATCCGGCTGGCCGGCGCTCTGCCGTGGCAGGAGCTGATGGAAAAGCTGTCGGAGCTTGACGAGGAATTGTCATTTTCCGAACAGCTCTCCTCGGTCCAGAAAACCCTCATCCCCAATCTAATGCTGCTGCGTCAGGTGTTGCAGCGAGGCGATAAACCGGATAGCAACCAATTGACGCTGCTCCTTGATGCCTTAAATGTGCCGCGTGCGGTCCTGCTTGAAAATCTTCTCGGCCTGGCCCGTTTGGGCGGCGCACTCGCGGCGAGACTCTATGAAGAGCGCAAATGAAATAAAGGTGGTCCCCACGGTCTGCGGCATGTGCGGCCCGGACGGGAATTCGGCCCGCCCTGTGTGGCGACATGCCCCGGCGATGCCTTATCCCTGCGGGCGGTAAAAATCGGGGAGAAAGCGGCGCACCAGAAATCGATGCCGGCATTGATGGAATCCGCCGGCGGATGAGTGTGTCGAATCCATGTTCTGCAATCGGAAAAGAAAGGAGAGATCGTGGCAACAGTCAACTACGCTGAGATTTCGGATGCGGTTCGCGAGGCGTCGCGGATGAAGTCATTCCCGCTGGCGGTCAAGTTTTTGAAGAGCGCTGATGCGTTCCCGGAGAAAACGCGCGCTCCGGCAAGGGATCTGGGTAAACGCATCACCATTTGCCAGGCGGTTTCCATGGTGCGCCTCTACGGATGGACGGTTGGGCTGACAAAGGAGGATCTGATCTGTGTGCCGGCCATGATTGCCTTCGGCTTCAGCGGTGCGGAGGATATCGGGGGCACCCTCGGAGAACTGTTCTGCACGGTTGGATTCCACGCGGAAGCCGCGTCTGCCGCGGATGAGGCCGAAAACATGTGCACTCTGGAAAACGGCGCCTACCCGGCGATTCTGATGGCCCCCCTGTCCAAGGGATTGTTTGAACCGGACACCGTAGCGTTTTACGGCAACGCGGCCCAGATCATGCGTCTGGCCCAAGCCGCCGTCCATGCATGCGGGAAGCGGATTGCCGGAAGTTTCGGCGGCAAGGTCGAGTGCACCGAATACCTGATCGCCCCATTTCAAACCGCGGCCCCCCGCATCGCCATCCCCGGGCTGGGAGACCGCATTTTTTCAATGACCCAGGATGATGAACTGGTCCTCAGCATCCCGGGCAGTCTGCTGCTGCCGATGTACGAGTCCTTGACTGTGGTGGGGAAAAAGATAGGCGCCCGGTATCCGGTGCCGAGTTACCTCAACTACCAGCCAGAATTCCCGCCGATGTACGGGGAGATGGCGGATAGATTGAAATTGTTTTAGCCCGGGTTCACCGGCTGTTTCCGCGGGCGGTGAGGCGCTTTGCTTTCAAGATGCTCCAAATGTTGATCTGGATGAGGGTATCGTCAGAACGGCGCAGGCATAGTGGCTCGTTTCCCCACAAAAAAAGGAGCCGGCCGTAATGGCTGACCCCTTGATTTCATGGTGCCTAGGGCGAGAATCGAACTCGCACGGGGACTGAGCCCCAAGGGATTTTAAGTCCCTTGCGTCTACCTGTTCCGCCACCCAGGCTGATGGATTCCGGTCTTGGTTCCGGGTGTTTTTGAGGTGAGTGTTCTATAATGCAAGATCCGGAATAAAGCAAGAGAAAAGGCCCTTGCAGGGGGATCGGATGACGGGCGGGAATGCCTTGGGGAGGCTTCAAAATTGGTTACGGGAGATGAAGCTCTCGGTCCGATATTTTTCCCGGAGACGCTGCTGGATCTCCAGCACGGTCTCCATGCTGCGGTAGGGGCCGAGGAACACGCGGTGCAGAACCCCCTGATCGTTCCGATCGCGTTGAACAAAGACCGGGAAGCCGTCGTATTTGAATCGGCTTTCGACGTTTTGAGCCCGGTATTCATCGGCAAAGGCACCGATCTGGAGGGTATAGGCCTCCGGCGCCTCGGGGTTGACGGCGGGAGGTGTCGGGATGCGGTGAACGAGATACCGGCACGCCTCGTCGATGGCGTGAAGCTTGACCGCGTCCCTGAGATTCAGTCCGGATCGCAGGGTGACCATGGGCACGTCGAAGACGGTGAAGGGCAGCCCGCCCTCGTGACGACGGGCGGTGTACCGATCGCTCCAGATCATCCTGGCGGTCCGGGTATCCCAGAGCTGCACCGACAACCCCACGTTCATGGAGGAATACAGCCCGGCGAAAACCCGCCTGAAATCGTAGACCGTGCCGATCAGCACGGCATCGCAGTCCAGAATGCGGCCCAGATGTTTGACGGGGGTCCGCGACAGGCTCGCGGCGGTCGATATGCGACGGCGTCTCAGCCGCTCATCAACGATATGGAGCTCCACGTCTTCGAACGGCAGGACGCTCATGTGACTGTAAAATTCGATCCGAATGGTTTCGGCGATTCCCGGCGTCTCCGTCAGGTCCGTGAAAGGCAGCACGGCAATCGAGCCGGGATAATCGTTCAGCGTTGCCGGATGGACGGTGTTCGGCACGCGGACGGGTTCATGGGCGCACCCGGCGAGAAGGCAGAGCCATCCGACGACCGTCATCGCAAGGAACGGCAGGGGTCGTGCGGAACGCCTGGTGCGACTTCGGTTCATCGTTTTTCCTCTTGCACTGAAAGCGGCGCTGATCCCCTTCAGTCTTCAGCCGCTATCCGGCCGCCGTCATGAAAGCCGAAAATCGAGTCAATAACAGGTTATCCCGGTGTAGTTCTCGGGCGTGATCTTCAGCAGCTCGTCCTTTACCGCCTGGGAAACGTCGAGGCCGTCGATGAAATCGGCGATGGTCTGCCGATCGATCTGCCGGTGGGTTCGGGTGAGCTGCAGCAGGGCCTCATAGGGGTTGGGATAGGATTCCCGCCGCAGGATGGTCTGGATAGCCTCGGCGACCACGGCCCAGTTTCCCTGGAGATCCGCCGCAAGCCGATCTTCGTTCAGGATCAGCTTGTCGAGCCCTTTCATGAGGGAGCGGCAGGCGATGAGGGAATGGGCTATGGGAACGCCGATGTTCCGCATGACCGTGGAATCGGTCAGGTCGCGCTGAAGCCGCGATATGGGCAGTTTGGCGCTGAGGTGCTCGAAAAGGGCGTTGGCGATGCCGAGATTGCCTTCGGAATTCTCGAAATCGATGGGGTTCACCTTATGGGGCATGGCCGAGGAACCGACCTCTCCGGCCTTGATCTTCTGCTTGAAGTATTCCATGGAGATATAGGTCCAGATGTCCCGGTTCAGATCGATGAGGATGGTGTTGATCCGCTTCAGGTTGTCGAAAAAGGCGGCCATGTTGTCGTAATGCTCGATCTGGGTGGTGGTGCGGGAGCGGCTCAGTTCCAGGGTGTCTTCCACGAAGTCGTCGGCAAAGGCGATCCAGTCGATGTTGGGATATGCCGCGTGGTGGGCGTTGAAATTTCCCGTCGCACCGCCGAACTTGGCGGAAAAGGGCACCTGTTCGATCAGTGCGAGCTGCCGATCCATTCGCTCGACGAACACGAAGATTTCCTTGCCCAGCCGCGTCGGGGATGCCGGCTGCCCGTGGGTGCGGGCCAGCATGGGGACGGCTCTCCATTCCTCCGCTCTTTCGTGAAGCCGGTTCCGGATCTCGAAAAGCATGGGCTTCAGAACATCCTCCCACGCCGCCTTCATGGAGAGGGGGACAGCCGTGTTGTTGATGTCCTGGGAGGTGAGGCCGAAATGAATGAACTCCTTTGCGGTCGAAAGCCCCAGGGCATCGAATTTTTCCTTCAGAAAATATTCCACCGCCTTCACGTCGTGATTGGTCGATTTTTCGATCTCCTTGATCTTCCGGGCGTCCTCGGCCGTAAATTCCCGGTAAATCCGCTCCAGCGCTTTCAACTGTCCGGGCGCGATGCTTTTCAACTGGGGCAGCGGCATGTCACACAGAGCGATGAAATAGGCCACCTCCACCTGGACCCGGTATTTCATCAGAGCGCCTTCGGAAAAATAATCCCCGAGAATGCGCGTTGCCTTTCGATATCTGCCGTCGACCGGAGAAACGGCGTTCAAGCTGGAGAGTTCCATATTCTGTCCTCTTTCGGTGTTATCGTATTTTGTAATCTCAGGCGTCGCCCCGGTACTGCGAGGCCGACGCGTTACCGGGAGCGGATGGCCGCCCGCGCCAAGAAGGATGGATCCTCGGGCAAGGCGGCGGTGCCTCTTCATGCGCCATGGCAGCAACTTTGTTATAGGGGAAACGAAGCCGCGGTGTCAAGCAAGGGAATCTTGTATAAGCGCCCCGGTTTTGCTATAAGTCATGGTGAAGCATCGCTTAATTTTACGGCAACGGCAAAAGGGGCCTCCATGAAGATACTCAACGTTCGCATTAAAAACATCAATTCACTGGCGGGAGAGCATGAAATCGCGTTCGAAAAGCCGCCGCTGAACGAAGTGGGGATATTCGCCATCACCGGTCCCAACGGTGCCGGAAAGAGTACGATTCTCGATGCCATCTGCCTGGCCCTTTACGGCCAGACCCCTCGCTTCAAGGCGCGGAGCGAACAGGTGATGACCCGGCGGGCCTCGGATTGTTTCGCCGAGGTGACCTTTTCGCTCGATGAGCGGTGCTACCGGTCCCGCTGGTCGGCCCGGCGCGTGAACGGGGCCGTGCAGACCGCGATGCAGCTCAGCCGGATCAACGGTGAAGAGACGCTGCTCAAGGAAACGGTCAACTCGGTGCGGGAGGAAGTCGGCCGCCTGACCGGTCTAGACTTCAAGCGGTTTTCACGCTCGGTGCTGCTCCCTCAAGGCGAATTCGCCGCCTTTCTTCACGCCCTTTCCAACGAGCGGGTGGAGGTGATCGACAAGATCGTCGGCAAGGAAGCCTATCAGGAGCACTGCGAGCATATTCTGAAGGCGGCCGAAAGCGAGAATGAGCGTCTCATCGTTCAAAAGGAGGCCCTTGCCGGGATGCCCGTTCCCGAATCGGACGCTGTCTTGCGGGAAGAACTCGAAGCCGCCGAAAGCGCTTATCTTTCGGCGTCGACGAAGCGTGACGCGCTTAAAGAGGAGCAGGATCGGATCCGACGCCGGGAACGCGATCGGCAGGTCTATCAGGACAACCAGATCGCTCTCAGCAGCGCGCTCGCCCGCAAGGAGGCCCTGCGGGACGAGATCGACCGGCTCGAGCGGGCCAGGGCGGCGGCGGGGTTTCAGGCGGATCTGGAAACCTACGAGGCCCAGGTATCGGCCGCTGCCGAAGCGGAGAAACGCTTCTCGACGTTGACCGCGTCCGTCGAAGCCTACCGGGAGCAGATCGCTACCCTATCGGAAAAAAACCGGAGCAACCGGCAGGCCCTGGACGAAGCCGAACGCCGCATCGCTGCGGACGCCGATATTTTCGAAGCGGCGCTTGCCGTGGACAAAGAGATCGAGGCCGCTGCAAATGCTTTTCGGGAACAGGTCGATCGATATGAAGCCATAGAACGTGAACGGAAAGAAAATCTTCAGGCCCAGGCCGGAATCAGGGACGAGATCGACCGGAACGCATCGGATCTCGCGGCAACGGAAAAATGGCTGGAAAAACATGCCGTCGTCGAGACACTCGGGGAAGCTTCACCCGGCATACAGGATACCGTAACCCGCCTGAAGGCCGTTCGGGAAAAGATCCAACAGCAGGACGCCAAACGGCAGGCGTCGCTCCAGAAGCTGGCATCGGCCCGGGAATTTCTGGAAAAGGCCCGGGCGTCCCACGCCAAAAGCCTGAAGAAGGTGGAGGTCCTCAAAGCCCGCAAGGCCGGCCAGGAGGAGACCGCCGCCGCGATCCTGGCCGATCAATCCCCCGAGGATTTCGAAATCGGGGTTCAGCAGAACATCCGCCGCCTCAAAAACGTCAAGCTGCTCCTCAGGACGGCCAAGCGGTATCAGAGACAGATGTCCGGAAACGGCGCCTCCGTCGAAGAGATGCTCCGCCAAAAGGAAGCCGAGCTGGAAGCGCTGGACGACACCTTTGCGTCCCAACAGACGGCCATGGTGAATTTCGAGAAGAAGATCCAATTCGACGAGGAGCGCTCCCAACTGACGGCCGGCTCCCCGTGTCCACTGTGCGGTTCCCTGGACCACCCCTATGCCGCTGATGAAACGGATGCCAAAAATGCCCGCAGGACGCTCAAGGGCATGAAAAAAGAGCTCCGGAAGATGTTGAAGGCCCGGAACAGACTCTTCAGCCGAATCAAGGGCCTGAAAAAACGCCTGTCACGCATGGACAGCTACGGCGCCCAGTGGACAGAGCTTCTGGAAGAGAGCGGATACGACTGGCCGACAGGGGATGTCGACGCTGCGAAACAGGCGCTTCGGGACCTTCGGCAGGAGGTCCGGCAGGGTAAAAAAGCGCTCAAGGTCGTCAAACGCCGCGAGGGCAGGACGAGACGCATGACCCAGGCTGTGGAGAGCGCAGCGGAAAGGATGCGGGAGCGCCAGTCGATGCTCGAAGAGCAGGAAGGCGAGATGACCCTTCACCGCAAGCTGCTGTCGTCCATCGAACAGGCGTCGGCCGAATTGACGCGTCAGGAGGAGGAGCTGGCCGCATCTCTGTCATCGGCCGTCGCGCCCTTCGAAGCGGATGTGCCCCGGCGGGGGGCGGAGGATGCCTTCATCCTGAATCTCATGGCGAGGCTGGATGAATATCGGGCCCGGCAAAACCGGCGGACCGCGCTCATCGAGGAGGGCGAACAGCTCGCGGACCGCGCACGCCGCCTGCCCGATGCCGTAAAAGCCCTTAAAACCGAGGCCGAAGCCTTGGAAGGCGAGATCGAGGAGCGCCAGAAGCATCTGAATCAGCTGAAGACCGATCGGCAAAAACGGTTTGGCGAGGACGATCCCCTGCGCAGGAAGGCGACCCTTTCAGATGAGATCGCGGCCCTGACCGCTGAAAAAGAGCGGATTCTCTCGGAAATTCAGACGTCCGAGGCGGCTCTTACGGCAGCGGAAGCGGCCCTGGCGGAAGCGCGGGATGCTCATGGGCGGGCCGTCACCGCCCGGGACACCACCCAAAGGATCCTCAAGAACAAGGTCATCGCCGCGTCGGTGTTCAGAAACCTGGACGAGGTGCGGGAGAGCTTTATCTCCGAAGAAGAAAAAGCGATTATCGAGACCCATGTCCACCAGGTCGAAGCGGAGATCCGATCCTGCCGCAACACCATTGAAAAAATCAGGATTTCCGAAGAGGCGGTCCCTTCCGACCGGTCCGCCGCCGAGGTTGAACTCGCGATGGATGATGCGGAAAAAGCCCTCTCCCGGTTGAAAGACGATCTCGACCGCCTGACGGAAAGAGAAGCGGCAGCGAAGCGCCTCAAAGTTGAATACACGGCTGCACGCAAGGAACTGGAGGCCCTGGAAAAGCGCTGTGACGCGCTGAACGCCCTCAAACTCGCCATCGATTCCGGAGACGATGCAGAGGTCAGAAGGGACTTCCACGAAGAGATGTTCAAGAAGCTCCTGGAAAAAGCCGGCGGATACGTGGGGATGCTGAACGCCCGGCGATACAGGATCTGCCAGGCGGAAAAGGACCCCTTCGGGATCGAGGTGGAGGTCGCCGCCGTCGGAGAGCGGAACGGTGAGAGGATCCGTCGGCCCGTAGAAGGCCTTTCAGGGGGAGAAACCTTTGTGATCAGTCTCGGCATGGCCCTGGCATTGTCCGACCTCACCAACGGCACCCGAAAGATCCAGTCGCTCTTCATCGACGAAGGCTTCGGTTATCTCGACGACGAGAACCTGACCCAGGTCATCAACACCCTCAACGAACACCTCAAGGTCAACGGCAAAAGGGTGGGGGTCATCTCTCATGTCAGCCGCCTCGACGATGAATTTCAGACGAAAATCCAGGTCATACCGGAGCCGGACGGCACAACCCGCCTGGAAGTGCTGCCGAAGGAAAGACCTGTTGACGCGCCCAGTGCCTCGTGATGCCGCACGGTGACGGAAAAAGGCTGAAGACTGAAGGGGGCACAAAAACCCCATTTGCCGAAGACGTACCCCTTCAGCCTTCAGTCTTCAGTCTTCAGCCTCTAAAAGTTGAAAAAGCCCCCGGGATCTGTTAAAAGTCCGACATGCCGTCCACACGAAAACAACACCATCTGATTCTGGCCTCCCGGTCCCCCCGCCGTAAATATCTGCTGCGCAAGGCCGGGCTCGTGTTCGAGGTGATTCCCGGCACCTTCGATGAAAGCGCCGTTCCCTTGACCGACCCCGGCGACTACGTCAAGACGCTGGCCCGCGCCAAGGCCGAGGAGATTGCCGTTCGCCGTCCGGAGGCCTGGGTCATCGGGGCCGACACCATCGTCTTCATCGAGGGCGCCGTCCTGGGCAAACCCGCGTCCAGGACGGCGGCACGGGAGATGCTTCGCCGCCTCAGCGGACAAACCCACCAGGTCTACACGGGGTATGCCGTCTGTTGCCGTGCCGCAGGTCGGATGATTACGGAGGCCGTCAGGACCGACGTCCGCTTCAAGGAACTCACCGAAGCGGAGATCGAGTGGTATATCCAGACCGGCGAACCTTTCGACAAGGCCGGCGCCTACGCCATTCAGGGCCTCGGCACCTTTCTCGTCCGCAGCATCAACGGCTCCTATACCAATGTCGTCGGGCTGCCGGTGTGCGAGGTGATCGAAGCGTTGATCCGGGAGGGCGCCGTTTTTCTGGAAGGCAGTGAAGGCGCATCATCGTGACGGCGGAAAAACGCATTCTCGTTCACATGTGCTGCGGCCCCTGCAGCATTTATCCGGTCCAGGTGCTGCGGGAGGCCGGGATGACGGTCATGGGGTTTTACTACGGTCACAACATCCACCCCTACACCGAATGCCGCCGGCGTCGCGAAACCCTTGACCAATACGCCGAAACCGCGGGGTTCAAGGTCATCCACCAGAAGGATTACGACCTTGAAGGCTTCCTGAGGAGCGTCGTCTTCCGGGAGGCCGACCGTTGCCGGTACTGCTACCACGACCGTCTCAAGAGCACGGCCCTTCTGGCCGGGCGGGGCCGTTTCGATTTTTTTACCAGCACGCTGCTCTACAGCCGGTACCAGAAGCACGACGTGATCCGCGCCATGGGCGAATCCCTGGCCAAATCGACGGGTGTGCCTTTTTTTTACCATGACTTTCGGGAGGGCTGGGAAGAGGGGATAGCGGCCTCGAAACGTCTGGGGATGTACCGCCAGCAATACTGCGGCTGCATCTACAGTGAAGCGGAGCGCTATCGCAAAAAACGCTCCTGAGGATCCAGAGAACCGTCGAACCGCCGACTGGTGGACAATATTTCCGGGAGACGATCCGGCGGACCTTCCACTGCGATAAATCGCGCCGGGTTCCCCACACGGATCTCACGGTTGCCGGGAAGGTCCAGGAGGTCGCCCCCCACCCTTATCGCGCAGGCCAGGGCGCCTTCGATGGAAAAGCCCGCCGCCGTGAGAATCCCGAGCTCCTCCCCCACGGCCTGCCCATGGTGCACCCCCAGGCTTCCGGCATCGGTGCCCACGGCGATGCGCACCCCCAGGTCCCGCCCGAGGCGGATCTGTGCAAGTTGATGCCGGAAGTTCCTCATGGCCGTCGCCGCCTCGGGCGCGTCCTGGGGCAGCATACGGGCATAGGCCTTCATGGTGACGGCCGTGGGCACCCACACCGTGCCCATGTCGGCCATGCGCCGGAGATTCTCCTCCCCCATGAAAAATCCGTGCTCCACCGAATCGCAGCCGGCCTCGACCGCAATCGCCACCGGCGTTTCGCCGTTGCAGTGAACCATGACCTTGAGCCCCCTGGCGTGGGCAGCCGCCACTGCGGCCCGCAGCTCCTTCAGGGTGAACTGGGGGGCTGTCTGCCGTCCGAAATGGACCAGGCTGTTCAATCCGGAATTGACGATCTTGACGTGGTCGACCGGTGCCGTCATTTCCCGGATCGCCTCTGCAAGGGACTGCCCCGGCAGGGGCGGACGGCCGATCAGACGCCCGTAGCGCCCCTGCGCCCGAAAGGCCCGCCCGGCAGCCCGGACGGTCATCCCGGCCGGTATTGCCGGGGCCTCTTCGGTCTTGTACCGGAGGGCGTGGCCGCCGTAGTCCCCCCCGTCCCGCACGGCAACCACGCCATGGGCGGCCGCCCGGGCGAGATGCCCGGCGATCGCCTGTCGGATCTCTTCGAAGTCGGCCGCGAGCTGGCGGTGTCGAACCTCCGGGTCGGCGGTTCCCGACATGAACAGATGACAGTGGGCATCCACCAGCCCCGGGAGGACGGTGTAACGGGACCAATCGAGACATCGGCGGGCCGGATCGGCGAACGTCTTCGCCTCGCGGGCATCCCGAATGTCCCGAATGACCCCGTTTTCGACCGTGATCACCTGATCGGCTGACGCAGCGGCGCCGGTGCCGTCGATCAATCGGCCGACATGGATCCGCATCCCTTACACAACTCCCTGGTCGAGCATGGCATTGACCACCTTCACGAAACCGGCGATGTTTGCACCGGCCAGGTAATTTCCAGGATCATTGTATTCCTTTGCGGCATCGAGGCAGGTCTTGTGGATGGATTTCATGATGATCTTGAGTCGATCGTCAACCTCTTCACGCGGCCAGTTGAGGCGCATGCTGTTCTGGGACATCTCGAGGCCCGATACGGCGACCCCGCCGGCGTTGGAGGCCTTGCCCGGCGCATAGAGGATCTTTCGGTCGAGGAAGATGTTGACGGCATCGGGGGTCGAGGGCATGTTGGCTCCCTCACATACCAGGAAAACGCCGTTTCTGATCAGATTTTCAGCATCTTTTTCGTTGATTTCGTTCTCGGTGGCGCAGGGCATGGCGCAGTCGGCCGGATGATCCCAGATGGCATTGCACCCCTTGGCAGGATCGGCTTCCGTGTAAACAACACCGGGATATTTTTCTACATACTCCTTGATCCGCCCCCGGCGAACATTTTTGAGGCGTTTGACAAAGTCCAGCTTGTTCTTGTCGATTCCTTCTTCGTCGTAGATGCTTCCCGAAGAATCGGAGAGGGTGACCACCTTTGCGCCCAGTTCAATCAGCTTCTCGACGGTGAACTGCGCCACGTTGCCCGACCCGGAGACGAGAACGGTCTTGCCGGACAGGTCCTTGTTCCGGGTCGCCAGCATCTCCGCGGCAAAATAGACCGCACCGTAACCTGTGGCTTCGGGCCGAATGAGACTTCCGCCCCAGTTGATGCTCTTGCCGGTGAGGACACCCGTGAACTCGTTGGACAGTTTTTTATACATGCCGAAGAGATATCCGATCTCCCGGGCGCCCACGCCGATATCTCCGGCGGGCACGTCGGTGTTCGGGCCGATGTGGCGGTAGAGCTCGGCCATGAAACTCTGACAGAACCGCATCACCTCGATATCGGATTTTCCCTTGGGATCGAAATCCGATCCGCCCTTGCCGCCGCCCATGGGCAGGGTTGTCAGGGCGTTCTTGAAGACCTGCTCGAAGGCCAGGAATTTGAGGATGCTGAGGTTGACGGAAGGATGAAACCTGAGGCCGCCCTTGTAAGGGCCGATGGCGCTGTTCATCTCGATCCGAAACCCTCTGTTGACCCGGACCTGTCCCTGGTCGTCCATCCAGGGTACCCTGAACATGATAGTTCGCTCGGGTTCGACGATCCGCTCCAGAATAGCGGCCTGACGATATTCCGGATTGCGGTCTAGAACCGGTCGGATGGTTTCCATTACCTCCTGAACGGCCTGATGAAACTCTTTCTGTCCCGGATCCTTTTCCTTGATCAATGTCAATATGTCGTTCATTCAACCTCCATACGTCGTTCAACTCCAGATTAAAATGATGAGCGGCGCTACCGAGCGCCGCCCGACGATGTTTTCATCATGACGCACCGAGCGCTCCTGCCGTCCACTTTCACGCTGATGGGCTCAGACAGGCGGACATGGCGGAGGTGGGGTGTTTCATGGGCCGGGGGAAGGCGGTCGAGCCATTTGCCGCGAAACCGGTCTTCGCTCCCTTCGGTTATGGTGATATAGTAGATCCCCAACGCGGTGATGTTCTGAAAGAAATGGGACCCTTGGGAGGGATCCGCGCGGAGGTGTTCATTCCTGAGCTCCACAATGGCCTGAACGCCCGAAATATGGCGCCATTGTACCGGTATCCCCAGCCAGCGGTCGGAGGACCCCCACCGTCCAGGCCCCACCAGCAGGTAAGGGTGCTTCTCCTTCAGCAGAACCGCATTGATGTTGCCGACCTCCTCGGCCATGGTGAAGGTCCTGGCGGGATCGAACGTTTCGGGTTTGACGTAAACAATGTCGCGGATCTCGTCGTTCCTGCCGTTTCCCAGGGACTGATGGGAGACGCAGAACGCTTTCCGGACATCCTCCTCGCTGATCTGAACATCCAGAGTGTCCTGGACGGATACCATGGGCCGCAGCTGAAGAAAATAGAAGACGTCTCTTTTTTCAGAATGCCGATGATCCGCATCGAGGTTCACGGCGAATTCGATCTCGACGGGGCATCCCAGGGCCTTTCGGCCGAGTTCGAGAAAGTCCGTTAAAATCTCGGGCAGCGGAAATCGCTTGTGCTTGAGAATGGACGCAAAGGTCATGATCCTGGGGCCGTTGAATACGCCTGAATCCCGGATCCGGTGCTCCTCGGGGATATAGGTGCTGGCCAGGAGTCTCACCGGGATTTCATCCTCGGCATCATCGATCTCTCTTTTTACAAGGTTGGCATACCGGTCGAAATTGATATCCCGTTTCCGGGGCCGGGTTTTGAGGGCATAAAAATACCGCTGGGAATGGGCCAGGATCTCGTCCACCGAGGAAAACTGGGGTAGAATGCCGGGATGTTTAGGCGAGAAGCGAAGGGATTTTTCACCCTCCACCACCGTCTTCCCCATCCCCAGGGCAATGTGGGCGATGCCGTCTTCAGGCTTCATATGGGAGACGGGGTAGAAATTGTGGGACTGGAGGACGCCGGAAAGGGTTGGATAGAAGTAATCGCCATAACCGGCACCGGCCACCTCCTGGATGATAACGGCCATGGCCTCTTCGTTGTGCTGATTGGCGGTGCTCCTGGAGAACGCCTTCGGCCCTTCAAAGTAGGTCGAGGCGTACACGCGTTTGACGGCGCTGACCAGCTGATCGAACCGAACTGATCCGTCGGGGTGGTTGTTGGGAAGCATGTAGGTTTCATAGAGTCCGGCGTAAGGCTGAAAATGGGCGTCCTCGAGCCGGCTTGACGACCGGACCGAGAGCGGCATGTTCACCTGCCCCAGAAAGGCCCTGAGATCGTCCAGGAGCCATTCCGGCATGGCGGCATCGAGAAAGGCCGCGCGCACCTCTTCATCGGTGTAGCGGTCCTCCGTCAGATGTCGAAGCCGATTCCGGGTCACAAAATCCTCGAACCCTTCGGTGGTGATCACGAGACTCTTGGGGATCTTGATGTTGATGTTCCGGTATTTTTCATGAATCTCGGGATGTTCCTGCAGCAGCGCCGACATGAACGCCAGCCCCCGGGCCTTTCCGCCCAGAGACCCGCCGCCGAGCTTGACGAAATCCATGATGTCCGCGTCGAACCGGTCACGCTTGAACTGGGCCACCACGCCTCTCTGCTGCCAGATCAACAGCGCCTGGACATTTGAAACGATATAGCTTCGCAGCTCGTCGGCGTTCTTGAAATCCCGGGTGTGGACGACCCGGAATTTGGATGCCAGGACGATCTCGGATCGACTCATGATCCAATTGGAAAAGTGATTGCGGTCGGCGTGGTAGATCAACGAGGCGTCCGGGATGTGAGGCAGTTTGGCTTTCAGCGTCTGCAGGCTGTCGGCCCGGTCGATTTCGGAGCCGTCGGGCATTCGGAAAACGAAGTCCCCGAACCCTAAATGATTGAGAAAAAAATCCCTCAGCTCGGTGTGCAGATTGGCGGTGTTTTTGTCGATGAAGACCGCTGGTATGGCCTCGGCCACGCTCCGGTTTTGTGGCTCCGAACTGAGCATGAGCAGGGGAAGATCAGGGATCTCCCTTCGAATCCAGGACAAAAAGACGGGACCGGCCTGGGGATCGAGACGCCCTTCCCGGGGAAAGCGGGCGTCGGAGATGACCCCGAAGAGATAGTCTCGAAATTTTTGGCAAATCGTCATCGCCTGCTCGTAGGTTTCCGCAAGGAGAATTTTGGGCCGCGCCCTCATGAGCAGGAGCCGGTGTTCCTCGTTGAGGCCGGCTTCCAGAATGTTCTGGGTCTGATTGACGATTTCCTTGTAAATCAGGGGCAGAAACGAGGACCGATAGGCAGGGGAGTCTTCCACGAGAACGAGCACCCGGACCATGGCCCGCCGGGTGTCGGCATCCGCGTTGATGCCGTCCTCGACATTCTTGACGAGGGCCAGCAGCAGATCCGAGTTTCCGCTCCAGACAAAGACATTGTCGATGCTCGTGGAGAGCGCGTGTCCTTCGTGTCGGATGACGTCCCGTGCATTGTGAGCGAGAAGAATGACGGGGAGTTGGGGGTGGATCGCCTTGACGGCCGCTCCCAGCGAGGACGGGGCCATCTCATCCAGGTGGGGCATGGTGATGATCAGGTCGAAACGCTTTCGTTTTATCAATTCTATGGCGTCGCGGGGGGATGACACCCGGGTGACCCGCGGCGGCATACTGAGATTCAGTCCACTGTATTCATTGATAATTCTTGAAGCCAGGCTCCCGTCTTCCTCGATGATGAATGCGTCGTAGGGGCTGGAGACCAGCATAATCTCCCGAATCTTGAAGGCCATGAGTTCGTGGAACACCTTGAAACGCGCGTAGAACTCGCTGGCAAACGAGTTTTTCGGAGCCTCCATATCCTCCTCCGGATTTTCCCTGCCGCGGGATTTTGCACTTGACACCCTCGTGGAAAAATCAACATATTCTTCACCAATTTTCAACCCTCGACGGTGATGCGCCGGTCAGGAGCGCGAAGGTTGAGACTATCGTTATCGATGCGATCAAACAAAAACGCATCATCAATCGAAACTGACAAAAGTAGGCATAATACAATCATTTGAGTGGAACCGCAAGAAAAGAAACGCCGGATTTTCATTCCTTTTGGGGAACAATTGTGGAGACGAGGAGACTTGAAAGATGACGGAATGGTATTTGAGTTACAATGGAGAACAGACAGGTCCGTTTGACGACGTCAAGGCGAGGTTTCAGATCGAGATGCGCGGCGGGGAAGGTTATGCGTGGCGGGAAGGGTTTTCGGAATGGCTGCCCATCGACCGGATCCCCGAACTCGGTGGTGTCGCCGATGCCATGCCGTCACCGTCCGCGCCCCCGCCCGGCATTTCACCTCCCGGACCCGCCCGTGCCGCCGTGCCCGAGCGCGTGGAAAAGCGGTCCGCTCCGGTGCCCGTGAGCGCCGACGAGGTGGACTTTACCGTTTTCGGGGCTGAAATGCAGTTTGTCGAGATCGAGTTGGACCCCGGAGAAAGCGCAGTGGCGGAGGCCGGTGCCATGATGTACAAATCCCCCGACGTCGATATGCAGACGGTCTTCGGCGACGGTTCCGGCCCTTCCGGCGGCGGAGGCGGGCTCATGGGAAAGCTTCTGGGCGCCGGGAAACGCCTCCTTACCGGTGAGAGCCTTTTCATGACTGTTTTCACCCACAAGGGTCACGGCAAGGCCCACGTCGCCTTTGGCGCACCCTTTCCCGGCAATATCCTTCCCGTCTCCCTCGCAACGGTCGGCGGCATGCTCATCTGTCAGAAGGACAGTTTCCTGTGCGCCGCCAAGGGGGTCAGCATCGGCATCTACTTCCAGAAAAGAATCCTGACCGGCCTTTTCGGCGGGGAGGGGTTCATCATGCAGAAGCTGGAAGGAGACGGCATGGTCTTCATTCATGCCGGCGGCACCGTGGTGGAAAGGCGTCTCGAACCGGGTGAAACGCTTCATGTGGATACCGGATGCGTGGTGGCTTTCGAGTCGAGCGTTCAATTCGATATTCAGCAGGCCGGCGGCATCAAGACAGCGCTTTTCGGGGGAGAGGGGCTTTTCTTTGCGAAGCTGGGGGGACCGGGCAGGATCTGGCTGCAATCCCTGCCGTTTTCCCGCCTGGCCGGCCGCATGCTTCAGGCGGCGCCGCAGCGGGGCGGCAGCAGGGGTGAGGGCTCCATTCTCGGCGGGCTGGGCAATCTCATCGACGGCGACAACCGCTGATCCGGCGGCGGGTCCATGGGCCTTTTCCCGCCGCGGCTATTTTTTGCCTTTCAGGAGTTTGTCCAGATTCGCAAAAGGCTTGTGGGTGGAAAAGGGTTCCTGCCCCTCCCCCGGTGTGGGGCCGTCGTGCCATTCCGCCTCCAGGCCCCGGGAATGCTCGTTTTCGTGACAATAGAGGCAGAGGAGCTCCCAGTTGCTGCCGTCGGGCGGATTGTTGTCGTGATTGTGGTCCCGATGGTGAACCGTGAGCTCCCGGAGCCGTTTACCCGAAAACTCCCGTCCGCATCGCGCGCAGATCCAGGGAAAGAGTTTGAGGGCGCGCTCCCGGTAGGTCTTTTCCCGTTGTGCCTGCTCTCGCCTGGCCTCGGCAAAGGCATTGCCCGCATCCTTCCGGTTTGCCGATGTTTTATTGAAACTCATGAGGACGCCTCCCGATCTATTGTCTGTTTTCTCTGAAGAGATGATAATAGACATCCTCCAGGTAAACGATCCCGATGGGCCTATCCTGTTCCGTAATGGGCAGCCGTCGGTATTTGTTCTTGATCATCCGATCCAGAAGCACCATGATATGCTCGTTGGGGTAGCCGGCCGTCACGTTTCTGCTCATGACCTGTTCGACGGTCTTTTCCCCGAGCCTCTGAACGAGAAATCTCAGATGGCCTTCCCATGAGATTTCTTCTCCGCTGATGCCCTGGTTCAGGTAGCTCGGCCGCAGGTGGTAAAGGATGTCAAACATCGTTACGACGCCGGCCAATTCCTTGTGGGCGTTTACCACCAGCAGGCTTGCGCTCTTGTAGCCCGATTCCCTGACCTTTCCCTGCATAATCTTCTGAATGGCCTCCCCGGCCGGTGCATGCTCGTGGACCTTGTCAAAATTGGTCACCATGATGTCTTTGGCAAACAATGTCATGATACGCTCCCTGTGCTCTTGAGATATTCCGCAAAAAAACATGCCTTCCGCAAAAAGCCCCGGCATTTTATTACAGTAAAATATAGCAAATTTCGCATCGTTTGGGTATGGTCATTTTTTGATATGGCATCCGACTGTGGGTATTCATGAGCCGGTGCCGGCACCGCTTCCAGGTCCCCGTTGTGAAAGGCTAAAGGCTGAAGGGGTGCGTTTGTGACGAATGGCGCTTTGGTCCCCCTTCGGTCTTCAGCCTTCAGTCTTCAGCCTCTATTCGGTATTGATCCATCCACCAAATTCTGCCATAACGTCCGGGATCGACGCGCGACGGTTGCATCCGGTTTCTGAATGAACATCGATCCCGACGGCGGGATCTCCTGGAGTGTTTTTCATCATGCGTTTACCCGACAAAAAACTCATCCGGCCGGCTTCGGCGGCTCTGCTGGTTTTCATCCTATCTGCCTGCATGGTGGGCCCCGAACATCTGAACCCGGGGGTCGCCCCCCCCGGAACCTTCAAGTATGCCGCCAGTCCCCATCAAACCCTGGCGGCGCCTCTCTCGGGCAAATGGTGGGAGCGCTTCGAGGACGCGACCCTGAATCGCCTTGTGGAAGCCGCCATGACCGACAATTACGAGCTGGCCGCCTCCGCGCATCGCATCACACAAGCCAGAGCGATCGCCCGGGCGAGCCGATCGGACCTCTTTCCCGCCCTTTCGGCGGACCCCGGTTATGCCCGGCGCGGTGTTTCCGAAACCATTGAAACCAATCAGGGCGGCACCTTCACCACCTGGACCGCGCCGTTGAACGTTGCCTACGAGTTCGATCTCTTCGGCCGGATTCGAAGCGGTTATGCGGCAAGCCTTGCCGACGCCGAAGCGGTTGTGGAGGACGACAACGGATTGAGGCTCATTCTGCAGAGCGAAATCGCCGTCACCTATTTTGCCATGCGTGCCTTCGACGACGACATCCGCATCGTTTCCCGGACGATCGAGGTCCGCCGGGAGTCTCTCACCATCCTGAAAAACCGGCACATGCTCGGGGTGATTTCGCGCCTCCCGGTCGCTCGGGCCGAGGCGGAACTCAGGGCCACCGAAGCTCTCCTGCTTTCGTTGCAGCGGGATCGGACCCTTTTGGAAAACGCTGTTGCAACGCTTCTCGGAAAAACACCGGTCGAGCTTTCCCTGGCACCGGCCCCGCTCGACAACCCGCCCCCTGATATGCCGTCGGTGCTGCCGTCGGTGCTGTTGATCGCCCGCCCGGACATTCGCCGGGCCGAACGGATAATGGCCGCTGAAAACGCCCGGGTCGGCGTCGCCGCAGCGGCTTTGTACCCCCAGGTGACCCTGGGTGCGAACATCGGTTACAGCAGCACCCGAGCCTCGGACCTGTTCGATGCCCGGAGCTTTGCCTGGGGCATCCTGCCCAACATACACATCCCGCTTTTCGAGGGCGGACGAAACATCGCCGAACTGGAGCGGGCCAGAGCCCGCTATGCCGAGATGTATGCCGCCTACCGCCAGACGATCGTTCAGGCGTTCGGGGAGGTCGAAGATGCACTGGTCAGCGTGTCTTTGCTGGAACGGCAGCAGCGTGCCAACGAGCAGGCGGTTCAATCGGCCGATGAAGCCTATCGGCTGTCCATGGAACAGTTTGAAGGCGGGTTGGTCGATTACCTGTCGGTGCTGGACGCGGAGCGGACCCTGTTGGACAATCTCCTTCTCAAAACCCGGCTCCGCGGTCAACGGTATCTCAGCGCAGTAGCGCTGGTAAAGGCCATCGGCGGGAGTTGGGAGACCGAACCAGGGCGCTCGCTTTCCCGCTATTAGGTCCTTCAGGCGCTTTGACGGTAATCCGTCAGAACATCCGGCAAGGCCCGCTTGATCTGACGCAGCGCCTGTCGGATGCGATGTTCGTTTTCCACAAGCGCCAATCTCAGATATCCTTCTCCCTCCTTGCCGAAACCGATCCCCGGCGCCATGGCCACGTTGGCATGACGCATCATCCGGATGGAAAATTCCATGGATCCCATTTCGTTGTAAGGTTCTGGAATCCTGACCCAGACAAACATTCCCGCCCTGGGTGGGGTGACCTCCCATCCCATGCTCTCCAGACCACGGCAGAGGACGTCCCGGCGGTTCTGGTAGATGGCGACCTGATGGACGACGTCCTCTCCGCATTCTCTGAGGGCAACGATGCCCGCAACCTGGATCGGCGAAAAAATGCCGTAGTCGTAATACCCTTTGATCTTGGCAAGTCCCGCGATGAGCTGCTTGTTGCCGACGCAATACCCCAATCGCCAGCCCGCCATGTTGTAGGACTTGGAAAAGGATCCAAACTCGACCCCCACGTCCCGGGCGCCGGGGATCTCCATGAAGCTGGGTGCCGTATATCCGTCAAAGGTGATCTTGGCATACGCGAAATCATGGAGCACCAGGAATCGGTACTTCCTGGCCATGGCCACAACCTCCGCATACAGGCTTTGGGTCGCCACCGCCGCCGTGGGATTGTGGGGATAATTGAGCATCAAAACCTTGGGCGGCGGATAGAGGGATTCGCACATCTGGGCGATCTGCTTCAGAAAGGTTTCCTCGGAGGACAGGGGAATCCGGATCACGTTGCCGCCGGCGATGGTCACCGCATAGATGTGAATGGGGAAGGCCGGTGCGGGAACCAGGACCGTATCCCCCGGGCCGACAACCGCCAGGCACATATGGGAGATGCCCTCCTTGGACCCGATGGTGCAGATGACCTCATCATCTTCGTCCAGGGTTACACCGTAATCTTCGGCGTAGTTCTTGGCAATTTCGCGCTTCAGGTTCTTGAGCCCCGATGCAATGGGGTAACGATGCGTCTTGGGGTCCCTGGCGACTTCGCAGAGTTTTTGAACGATGGGTTCCGGGGTGGGATCAATGGGATTCCCCATGCCGAGATCGATCACGTCGTCCCCGTTCAGACGTTTTTCGGTCTTCATGTGATTGATCATCCCGAAAAGATACGGCGGCAGTTGCTCCATCCGCTTGGCGAATTGAATATTTTCCGTGGGGCTCATTGCATCCTCCTTTGAAACCCCAGGAAGACCGCGGGCCTTGGCTCGACCGGGGCTTAAAACAAAAAACGCCACGGGAAAGCCTTACAGTCCGTGGCGTCTGGGGTGCGAAAAAAAGTCTGTTTAAAACTTACTCGCAGCCGTGTATCGCCGGGACTGTGCTGGTCGCGGCGGCGGCGGCGAGAGATGCCGGTTTGATTTTCATGGCGCTACAAGATCGATAAGGGTAAGGTCATCAGTTACATCATATACACTTTAAGTGAATCGCTCCGGGTTTGTCAATCGGATTATTGTCGTCGACGCCCAAAGCAACAGCGAACTTCGGCTTAAGCCAGGGTCTCCCTGGTTTCGTGCAGCCGGATCCCCATGCCGGAAAGTTCTGCCAGCACCGGACCATAGATCTCCGGGACCACCGGTCGATGGACGCCCGTCATTCGTATCTTCACTTCCGCCAGCATCCGGGTGGCGATGGCCGCCGGGAGACCGACCGTTCGAGACATGGCGCTGTCCCCGCCGGGAATGCCTGTTTCGACCATGGTGGCGGTGATTTTCTCTCTTCCGCCGTCGGGGTATGTCGCCGTAAACTCGTGGTGCTGGACCAGGAGGTCGGTTTCGCCCGGGGCGTATACCAGTCTTCGTTCAAGCACGTAAGCAAACATATCGAAGGGTGCGGCCGTGCCCAACGGCAGCATGACATCGTCCAGAAGACCCAGCCACGCCAGTTTTTTGATGGCCACGCTGTACGGCGGGATCTTGAGGAATCCGGCCAGATCCTGAACGATATCCTTTCCATTGCCCCCCACCAGTGCCGCGATGACCTCCCGGGGAGAGGTGGTGTTGAAATCGAAGGTGCGTTCCCGATTCAACAGGCCGATCTTTTTGAAACAGTGCCACGACTCGCAATGGCTGATGTTTCTGAGGGTTCCCCGATACATTGAACGGGCGGAACCGATGCCGTAGATCTCCATATAGGGTAGGGCGTCACGGTTGACATAGGCCTCGAAGGTGCCGGCGCCGGGAACGTCCACGAGCCAGTAGTGTTTGAAAAGGGCTTCGCCGGAAACCTCGACGACTTCCCCGTCCCTGAGATAGCGTCCGTCATTGGTAGCCGCCAGCAGCACCCCCGATGGGCTCCAGGAGAATTTGTACCCGAAGGGGTTGGTGTTGCTGGAAAAAGAGGGGAGCCCTCCGCAGTAGGAATAGAAGCTTTCAATTTCGCCGCCCGCGTCCTTGACGCCGTCGATCACCTGCATGGCGGCCATGTGATCGATACCGGGGTCCACCCCGATTTCATTGAGGAACAGGAGCCCCGAGGCCCTGGCTTCGTCATCCAGGGCCGCCATTTCCGGTTTTACGTAAGAGGTGGTCACGAGATGTTTTTTATGAACCAGGCACAGTCCGGCCACGTCCACGTGATAGATCCAGGGCAGCAGGCTGATGACAATGTCCGCCGACTTGACAAGCCGTTCGAGGGCCTCGCGATCCTGCACGTCCACCTGGACGGCGTTACCGTTGGGGTGACCGTCGATGACCTTCAGAGCCTTCTCGACGGTCCGGGTGGCCATAGTCAGGCGGATATCCGGCTGATTCAGCAGATAGGCGACCAAAGGCCGGGTGACGAAACCCGCACCCAATACGAGTATGTTTTTCACGATTCACTCCTTGCTTACGTTAGTGCGGTATGCAGTCATCTCCCGGCACGTCCGCAGCAGCTTCCGGGACCGGCGCATCCGGCATGTCCGGGCGTGGCCCCGCAGCATCCCGTATCGCCGGGGCCCGGTATCCCATGGCGAGCGACCCCCGATACGGCGGAGGGGGCCGACAGCAGTTTTTTCAGGCGACTGCTCCCACAATCCGGGCAAGACGGCGGTTCATCGGATGATCTTACAAGGATCTCACAGGTTTTTCCACAATCTCCGCACAAAAATTCGAACAGCGGCATGGCATTCCTCCGATAGTGTTGACGTTCCGTGACGGCATTACGTTCCGGGCGGCTATCCGTTGGATTGATATTCGTCGAGCGCTTTTTTGAGCGTCTTGACCGCCAACTGGATGCAGTGATGTTTTTTTGCGGGGATCTCCTTGAGAACCCTGAAAATATCGCCGTCATTCAGTTTTCCGGCCTCCTCGATGGTTTTCCCCTTGATGAGGTCCACGGCGGCCATGGCCGCGGATACGGCTCCCGCGCATCCCATCACCTCATACCGCGCGTCCTGGATGACGCCGTCCTCGATCTTCAGATAGATCCCCATGGTGTCCCCGCAGGTTCCGGTCATGTGAGAGGCCTGATCGGCGTCGGGGATGACGCCCATATAGGGTTTTTCAATGTAGTAAGCGATAGCCTTGTCGGAATATCCCGACTCCGCCAACATTTTGTGGACTTCGGCCGCGCCGGCCGACTCTGCGGACTGTTGCTGATTCATGTCATCATCCCTTCAGTGAATGCATTCGCCGTTGCGGCCATGGCCCTGGCAGGTCTGGTCGATGTTGAACCGGGGAAGTCCGTCGTTTTTGATCAATGCCAGGTTTTCCGAAACCGATCCCTCAACGGCCCGATATGCGACGATCCCTTCCTGATTCAGTTTCGTCAGTGCGCCGCGTCCGATGCCGCCGACAACGACTGCGTCGACGGATATTCCTCCCAGGGCACGCAGGGGTTGACAATTACCGTGCAAATGATGGAGATCTTTGTTTTCGACGGTTTCCACGTCGCCGCCGTCGGCGTCGACGATTACAAAATATGGCGCTGATCCGAAATGCGCGTAGACCGGGCTGTCCAGCCCGAGTTTTTCCGTGCTGGGAAATGCGATTCTCATTCCATACTCCTTGAAGATGATTATTAAAAGACTTTAGATAGGCTTAAAATGGGCGTGTGTCAAGTCAGTTTTGGGACGCCCCGGCCTCCCGGACAGGGAGGTTCAGCGAATCATTTTCTTTTTGCCGTCGGAACAAAAAGACCATAGAAGGCTGAAGACTGAAGGTTGAAGGTTGATATAATATAACGTCGCTTAGCCAAAATTTGACACAGATTACAGCACTGGTGTACTCGTACAACAGCAATACAATGCGGATAGCACCTCGATGCTGATTTTTTTTTTGCAAGAGCGTCAAGATAGCGGCTGTACAGGGATAGACATCCTGTAACGGCGTCGCTTTTATGCTCCTTCAGCCTTCAGTCTTCCGCCTATAGCATCAATGAAAGGAGAAAAATCTATGAAAACGATGAGAAACGCCTTTGTGGGGATGGGCATGGCCGTTTGGATCGCCGTTGCCGCAATGATAC
The DNA here is from genome assembly GCF_001854245.1 of Desulfococcus multivorans. Taxonomy (GTDB): domain Bacteria; phylum Desulfobacterota; class Desulfobacteria; order Desulfobacterales; family Desulfococcaceae; genus Desulfococcus; species Desulfococcus multivorans. The sequence goes on from NZ_CP015381.1 coordinate 2,295,104, forward strand.
CTGCCGCCGCCGCGGCTGAATTCACGCCGCTGGATATTTCCGTAAGAATGGGCTTCGATGCGGATTCGACCCTGGAGTATTTTCATCTTTACGAAATCAACGGCAGGGTGGGTCTTCCACCTCATCTGGAATGGGGCGGGGGGTGGTCTCTCAAGTCTGCGCTTGTCATTGCCGGGAGCCTGCTGCACGCTGCCGGAGACGACGGGCTCATGGTGGGCGTCGGTCCGCAACTCGAATTGGAATTTCCATGGCGTCCGCTGACGGCCTTTGGATCCGTCCGGCCGAGCGCCCTCAGTGATCATCGATATGGGCAGGCGGATCTCGGGGGCTGGTTCGCTTTCTCATCCGACCTCGGTCTCAGGATCAACCTGAGCGAGTCCCTCATGATCGGATATGCATGGCAGCACATCTCCAATGCAAACATTTACGACAGCAACCCGGGTGTGGATTTCCACGTTATGGAGCTTTCCCTGAAATTCTGACGTCGCGGTGTCTCCCGGACGGCCGGATCAGCACATGCCCGCCGTCCGGGGCGTCGCTCATTCGCCCGCATCCTCGTCCGGCGCGACGGGGGCCTCGGTCTGACGTCTGCGCAGTTCACGGTAGACCGACACAAGACGCCATATCAGGCCGAGAAGGATGGCGGCGCTGATCAGAATCATGAGATTCGAGCCGAAAAAGGTCAGCACGAAGGAAAAGGGGTCCTTCAGGCTGTAGGATTGAATCAAGATCGACACCCCGAAGGCCAGGAAGAAACATCCCGCCAGGATCAACAGCACCTGTTTGATTACCCATAACATCGATGCTACCCGCCGTATAACCAGTGAAACAAGCCGGTGATCACGAACCGTATCCCCAGCATCACCAGTATCAGCACGAGAATCACCACGGGCATTTTCCTGAAAAATACCTTCCAGTCCTTTCGGGTAACCGGCGATTTCAGCATTGTCCGCGCCTTTCCTTGAGTCGCTTTAAAAGACTGAAGGCTCAAGACTGAAGACTGAAGGGGCATAAAAGCGACGATCGTCACAGGCGCACCCCTTCAGTCTTCAGCCTAAAGAGAGACTGCATGTTACGATAGAATAATTGCGATCCCCCTCTTGTGTCAAGGGTCGGAACGTGCTATTGAGATGAGTCTCTTTAGCGTGCGATTTTCCAACCGTAACATTTCGAAAGGAGAACCATATGACCGAACGCGCATTTCAAGACTACTATCCCGATGACGTGAGCCACTGCTACGGATGCGGACGCCTGAACGAGAAGGGGCACCAGATCAAGAGTTACTGGGACGGGGAGGAAACCGTCACCCATTATACGCCTGAACCTTATCATACCGCCATACCCGGCTATGTTTACGGGGGTCTCATCGCGTCCCTGATCGACTGCCATTCCACCGGTACGGCCGCCGCAGCCGCATATAGGGCCGAGGGACGCGGAATGGACACCGAACCGGCGCTGCGGTTCGTGACGGCCTCTCTTCACGTAGATTTTCTCGCACCGACGCCGATAGACGGACCTCTGGAAATCCGCGGAAAAATCAAGGAGATCAAGGGGAAAAAAGTCATCATCGAATCGACGCTGTCAGCCGGTGGAAAGGTTTGCGCCCGGGGGGAAGTCGTCGCGGTAAAAATGCCCGATGCCATGAAACCCAAAGCGTGAATCCGGCAAAAATCGGGAGTTGACATCGCCCGCTGACGCGGGCGATAGTAAATTCATGCGACGACTTGTCATGCCCTCCCTGATCCTTGCCGTCACGGCGCTCCTCCTGATATCAGGCGGATGCGCAACTCATCCGCCCAGGCACACCAGGAACCTCTGCGACATCTTCCGGGAACGGCCCGAATGGTACGATGACGCCGCCGCCGCCGGCGAGCGTTGGGGAATTCCCATTCCCGTAATCATGGCCATCATCGACCGGGAATCCGGGTTCCGGGCCGATGCAAAACCCCCGCGAACCACATGCCTGTTCATCTTCCCGGGGCCCCGACCGTCCTCGGCCTACGGATACCCGCAGGCTCTCGACGCCACATGGAACGAATACCAATCCCAGGCCGGGAGTCGTTTCGCGGATCGGGACGATTTTGGCGACGCCGTCGATTTTGTCGGGTGGTACTGCCGTCTCAGCCGTATCCGCTGCGGCATTTCCAACAGTGATGCCTACCACCTTTATATCGCTTATCACGAAGGGCACGCGGGCTACAATCGGGGATCCTGGCGGAAAAAACCGGGGCTGAAGCGGATTGCGGGGTCCGTTCGACGTCGAAGCCTGCAATATCGTCAACAGCTCTCATCATGCGAAGGCGAATTCAAACGCCGGAGCGGCTGCTGCCTCTGGCCGTTCTGACGAGTAGTTGAAGGCTGAAGGCTAAAGACTGAAGGCTGAAGGGGTGCGTCTTTGACGAATGGAGCCTTTATGCCCTTTATCATCTTCAGCGTCTTTCCGCTCACCATAAGGAAAGCTGAAAAGACTGAAGGGTGCATTTTTGATGAACGGGGCGTTTATGCCCCTTCAGCCTTCAGTCTTCAGCCTATTCAGTCTTCAGCCTGATTGATGCAAAAAATGCTTGATTCGATGATCCCAACGCCCTAAAAGAAGTCACCTTGAATGTTTCATTCGACACGGAATGGAGAATCCGTCAGATGAAGATCGCCGTCATTATTCCATCGAGGTTCGGCTCGAGCCGGTTCGAGGGCAAGCCCCTGGCCCTGATTCTGGGTAAACCCATGATTCAGCGGGTCTACGAGGCCGCCCTTGGGGCAAAAAACGTCACGGACGTGGTGGTTGCCACGGACGATCAGCGGATCGCGGAAGCGGTAAGCGGCTTCGGCGGCCGAGCCGTCATGACCTCGGGGGAGAACCGTTCGGGGACGGACCGGGTCGCGGAGGCGGCCGCCCGGATGGCGCTCGCCATGGACGACATCGTCATCAATGTCCAGGGGGATCAGCCGCTGTTGGATCCCAGGTGCCTGAAGCACGTCACGGCCCCGTTTTTTTCGGATGGCGAGGCGGGCATGACGACTCTGGCCTATAAAATCGTCGATCCCCGGGAGATCACCAATCCCAAGGATGTCAAGGTCACCTTCGACGTCCGCGGATATGCGCTTTATTTCTCCAGATCGCCCATACCCTTTGGCCGCGATGCCGGAATCCCTTTCGACACCTACAAACATCTGGGCGTCTATGCCTATACCCGGGGCTTTCTGGAAATGTTTCGAAAACTTCCCGAGGGTCGCCTGGAGGCCATTGAAAAGCTGGAACAGTTGCGCGCCCTGGAATACGGCCACAAGATCAGGATTGTGGTCACGCCCTATGATTCGCCCGAGGTCGATCTCCCGGAAGATATCCCGAGGATAGAAGCGCTGATGGGATGAGCGCGGGAGCATGCCCCCTCTGGTTCGCGATTCAGCCGTCATGCCGGGAGGACCTCAAGCCTTGCCCGGCTTCGTCCAGGTGCCGCCGGGATCTGCCGGAGACGGTTCAGTCGATGTTCTGCTCGATGAACGCTCCGGGCTTGGGCGTTCCCAAAGGGGTCCGGCTCCGGGCCAGCGCCGCGACACGGCTTTCCAGGTTTTTGATCTGCGACTGCAGCAGGGATAGGGTCCGATCCTTGGCATCGAGGCTTCGGGTCAAGCCTTTCACCTCGGCCCGATAATTCTTTTCCATGTTCTGAACAGCCCGATTGAGCTCCTTCTGATCGATGGTCCCCGAGAGCACATCGACCAGGTCCTTCTTCAACTGCCGGTAATCCTTCGACAGACCCCCCAGTTCCGCCTTGGCGCTTTCGACGGTTTCCCGGAGTTCGGCCCGATCCCGAGTGCGGTCCTCCTCGATGGCGGAGAGTACGCCCTGAATCCTCTGGAGATCCGACTTCACCGGTTCGATGTCGCCCTCCAGGGCTGCGAGGCGCGCATCGCGTGTGGCCAGGTCCGTCTTTTTCAGATCCTCGAGTGCTTTTTCCAGCGCCGCTACCCGGTCGGCATTGGCCTTGTCGGCGTCGATCCGCTGTAAACGGACCTCCGCCCGTCCCAGCTTCTCGTCGATGCCATTCAGTCTTTCTTCAACTTTTCCGAGGGTCTCCGACATCTTTTCGAAGGCCAGAAACGCTTCGTTCATGGGGGTTTCCCTCTCGATCATCCGCTGGTTCAGGCTCTCCTGCGTTCGGGCCGTTTCGGCAACCTGCTCTTCCAGGCGTCCGGAGGCGGCCTCGAGTTCGGAAAGCTCCGCCATCAGCGTCTGAACCGTTTGGGTGTCGTCGTTTCGTATTTTCGCGGCACGTTTTTCCAAAAGCCCGTACCCCAGCACCACCATGAGCGCGACGAGCACGGGCATCAGGAGGCTTGTAATCGTCAGGCGTCGGCTCAACTTCGCGACGCGGGGATCCTCGTTGCCTCGACGGCCGGGCTTGGGGTGCACGTATTCTTTATAGGGGTCCGTCCCCTCATCGTCGGAGCCGAGCCTGAAGCCGGATGACGATGATTTCTGATTCATAGTCCGTTATTCCCATTCAATGGTTGCGGGCGGCTTGGAGCTGATGTCGTAAACAACCCGGTTGACGCCTTTCACTTCGTTGATGATGCGGTTGGAAATCGTCCCCAGAAGATCATGGGGCAACCTGGCCCAGTCGGCGGTCATGGCATCCCTGCTGGTGACGGCCCGGACGGCCAGGATGTTCTCATAGGTCCGCTGATCCCCCATGACCCCGACGCTCTTGATAGGCAGCAATACCGCGAAGGATTGCCAGAGTTTGCGGTAATATCCGCTCTTTCGAATCTCCTCCAGCAGAACGGCATCGGCCTCTCTGAGAACATCGAGACGCTCTCTCGTGATCTCCCCCAGGACCCGAATGGCGAGTCCGGGACCTGGAAAGGGTTGTCGCCAGACCAGCTCCTCATCCAGGCCGAGGGCTTCACCCAGCTGGCGGACCTCGTCCTTGAAAAGGAACTTGAGGGGCTCCACCAGCTTGAGCTGCATCTTCTCGGGCAGTCCGCCGACGTTGTGATGGGATTTGATCACGGCGGTGGGCCCGCCAAAGGGCGAAACGGACTCGATGATGTCGGGGTAGAGGGTGCCCTGTGCCAGAAATTCGACATCCGTGATCTTTCGGGCCTCGGCCTCGAAGACATCCATGAAGATCCTGCCGATGATCTTTCGCTTCCGCTCCGGATCGGCCACGCCGGAAAGGGCGTCGAGAAACAGATCGCTTGCTTCGACGAAGCGGATGTTCATCCTGAGGTGTTGCCGAAGCGATACCTTCAGCTTTTCCATCTCGTTTTTTCGAAGCAGGCCGTTGTCGACGAAGATGCAGGTAAGGTTCGATCCAATGGCCCGGTGAATCAACAGTCCGGTGACGGAGGAGTCGACGCCGCCGCTCAGCCCCAGGATCACCTTTTTGTCGCCGACCTGCTCACGGATGGCCGCGACGGCCTCCTCGGCAAACGATGTCATGGTCCATTCCGGTTTGCATCCGCAGATGTCAAAGAGGAAATTTTCGAGAATCCGCTTCCCTTTGGGAGTGTGCTCCACCTCGGGGTGAAATTGGAGCCCGAACAGCCGCTTCCCGGGATGGGCCACGGCCGCAATTTTCGTGTTCCGGGTGGACCCGATGATCTCGAATCCCGGCGGCAGGGTTTCGGCGGCGTCTCCGTGGCTCATCCAGCACGGCATGGTTCGCTCCGATATCCCCTTGAAAAGTCCCTCGGATTGCCCGGCGGTAAACTCGGCAAATCCGTATTCCCGTTTTCCCGCGCCCCGCACCTTTCCCCCCAGGACATCGATCATGAACTGCATGCCGTAACAGATGCCGAGCACGGGAATGCCCAGTTCAAAGATCCCCGGATCCGTCCTGGGACTGTTTTCGGCGTAGATGCTCGACGGTCCGCCTGAAAGGATGATGCCCTCCGGACGGAGCGCCTTGATCTCGTCCAGGGTAAGGGTGGGCGCCGTGATCTGGCAATATACCCGGCTCTCCCGAACCCTCCTGGCGATGAGCTGATTGTATTGCGAACCGAAATCGATGATGATAATCATGTCCTGTGGCTCCTGAGATTGGTGGGGGTATCGGGGCCTGACCGGTCAACCCCATTGAATCACGTCGTTTCCGCATTAAACGGTTTGCGGAAACAAGCCGAATATGGTAAACACCGCCCTAAAAGTCAACTTAAATCGTAACCCGACCGGCCGTCGTCCGCCGGCGCTGAAGGCCTGACGACGGCGGTGCCCGACAGCCGACGTCGGGCGCGGAAACACTGACCGTCAACCCTTATTGTATCCCGAACCTTTTTTTGCCGTTACGCGATGATTGCCGTCGAATGATTGTCCAGATTTACGAGATTCAGACACCCGAGGAGACGGAAACGCTGGTTTCCATGGGCGTCGATCACATCGGGAGCGTGTTGACGAGTGAATCCGGATGGCGGGATGCCGGCGTCAAAGCGGCTGTCGATGCCTCCCGCGGACGCGCCCGCCACAGCATCATCCCGCTTTTCAACACCCCGGAAACCGTGTTCCGGGTCCTCGACCATTATCAGCCGGAGTATGTCCATTTCTGCGATGCCCTGTCCGACGGGCCAGGGATCTTACCGGAATGCCGTAATATGATCCTTCTGCAGGAGCAGATTCGACGGCGCTATCCGAACGTCGGCATCATCCGGGCGATTCCCGTCGGGCCTTCGGGAAGGGGAGGGGCGGTGCCCAGCCTCGCGCTGGCGGAGATGTTCGCGCCGATCAGCGATATCTTCCTGACGGACACCCTGGTTCTCGCGCCTTCGGGTTCACAGGATCGTCAGCCCGTAAAGGGATTTGTCGGCATCACGGGCCGGACTTGCGACTGGTGCGTCGCAAAGGCGCTGGCGGCATGGAGCCCGATTCCCGTCATTCTGGCCGGAGGCCTTTCGCCCGAGAACGTGCATGAGGCCGTCCTTGCCGTTCGACCCGCGGGAGTCGACTCCTGCACCGGCACCAATGCCCTGGATGCCAAAGGCCGCCCCATCCGTTTCCGAAAAGACATGGCGCGTGTGCGACGGTTTATCGACGAAGCCCGCAGGGCCGCCGCGCCCGATCCCATATCCTGAGTTTTTTTCACCTTAACAGTTTTCACCTTAACAATCCACATGCTTCAGGAGGAAAGACCCAACATGTATGAAAGCAGCGACCTGAGAAAAGGTCTTAAAATCGAAATCGACGGTGATCCTTATATCATAACGCAATTTTCGTTTGTCAAGCCCGGCAAGGGACAGGCGCTTTACAAGTGCAAGCTCAAGAACATGGTCACCGGGAATCAATTCGAGCGAACCTACCGTTCGGGGGACAAATTCAACGAGGCCAATCTGGAAGAGCAGGAGATGGAATATCTGTATCACGACGGTACCACCTATTGTTTCATGAACACCTCCAATTATGAGCAGGTACTGATGACCGAGGACCAAGTCGGCGACAGCAAGAATTTCCTCAAGGACAACACGGTCTGTAACGTCCTCCTCTTCGAGGGGAAACCCATCGGCCTGACCCTGCCAAACTTTGTGGACCTTCGGGTGATCGAGGCCGAGCCCTGGGCCAAGGGGGACACCGCTGCCGGCAGCACCAAGCCCGCCACCCTGGAAACCGGGTACGTGCTTCAGGTGCCGCCGTTCATCAATGAAGGCGAAATGCTGCGCATCGATACCCGGACCGGGGAATATGTCGAGCGCGTGAAAGAATAGCCTGCCGCGGGTGGGCGCCGTTCTGCCGGTTGTGGGTGCTACAACTGCTTCACCCGTATCATGTTGGTGGTGCCCGCGGCCCAGACGGGATGTCCGGTGGTGATGACCACCAGGTCGCCCGGTTGGACGTTTCCGGTCCCGATAGCCGAGATCGCAGCCTTCTCGATGCGCTCGTCGGTGTTCCGGGTTTCCTCGACGTAGCTGGGTATGCATCCCCAGAAGAGGGCGAGTCGACGGATCGTTCCGGGTTCGGGCGATAGGGCGATAAGCCGACATCCGGGCCTGAAACGGGAAATCTGCATGGCCGTGAACCCCGATCTCGTGGTGGCCACTATGGCGGCGGCATCCAGATGGTTGGCCAGAACACACGAGGCATGGGCCACGGATTCGGACACGTCTTTGTGCGGCATCATGCCAAGGAAGCGCCGATGCGGGAAATTGCTTTCGGCACTGACCACGATGCGCGCCATGAATCGCACCGCCTCCACCGGGAAGTCCCCGCTGGCCGATTCCTCCGAAAGCATGATGGCGTCGGCGCCGTCCAGAACGGCATTGGCGACGTCGGTGGCCTCGGCCCGGGTCGGTCTCGGCGCCTTGACCATGGATCGCAGCATCTGCGTGGCGATGATCACCGGCTTGCCTTTGGCATTGGCTGCGGAGACCAGTCGTTTCTGGATGCCCGGAACGTTCTCCAAAGGAATCTCGACGCCCAGATCCCCCCGGGCCACCATGATCCCGTCGCACGCAGCCATGATCTCGTCCATGTTGGCGATGGCTTCGTGTTTTTCGATCTTGGCGATAACCGGGGTGTCCTTTCCCGCGGCGGCGATAATCTCTTTCAACTCCCGGATATCCCGGGCCTGTCTGACAAACGACAAGGCGACGTAGTCCACGTCGTTTTCCAGGCCGAAGGCCAGATCCTCACGATCCTTGTCGGTCAGGGCTTTCACCTTGACGCTGCCGGTGGGCAGATTGACGCCCTTGTGGGAGGTGAGGACGCCGCCTGTGATCACCTCGCATCGGATTTCGTCGGCAAGTGTCTCTTTGACGGTCAACTCCATCATGCCGTCGGCGAGAAGGATGACGTCGCCCGCTCGAACCTCCCGGTGCAGATCCGGATAGGAAACCGATACCCGTTCCTGGGTACCCGCCACATTCCGACTGGTTAAATACAGGGTCTGGCCGGGCTCGATGCGGATCCCCGGCTCGGGGATGTCGCCGACCCGAATCTTGGGACCGCAGAGGTCCTGAAGAATGGCCACCGGTTTTTTCAGGGTATCGGACAGACCCCGAACGGTCTCGATCATGCGGCGGTGTTCTTCATGGGTGCCGTGGGAGAAATTGAGGCGGGCCACGCTCATGCCGCTGTCGATGAGCTCCCGAAGCACTTGAGGGGAGCTGCTGGCAGGGCCGATGGTACAGATGATTTTGGTTTTGGGAATCATGCTGTTCTCCTTGATTGATTGAGGCTGAAGACGACCTGACCGTCATCGGCCCCGGCAGATTCGGATGATGACCGATTCCAGAAGCCGCCTCGGGGACCCCCCGGACGTTTTAAGATTTATGTCGGTCTCTTGCAGATTCTTCAGGATCTCGATCAGTTCGGCGAGGGTGAAGCGTTCGGCATTTTTGAGCAACAAGTAGACGGGATAGGGACTGCGGCCTTTGGGGGCCATGAGCAGATCGGTCCTGGGTTTGGCCGCGCCTCGCCGGAGCTTCTTGGAAACATCCGGGCCGTCGGCGTCCAATTCACGGGTTTCGTCCCACTCGGACAAGGCTGTCAGAAGGGCCTCGTCGTATGCCGTCACTGCGGGCATGACGGACCGCTGAAAATCGGTGTAGCTGATGCCCCTTTTCCATGTCGATCCCCCCGGGCTCGTCATGAACCCCAATGCCAGGACCATCCGCCGCACGGCGTTGACCATGGCCGCCAGGATTTGCAGCGGCACCAACCCTTCTTCCAGAAGGGCGTCCAGGTAGAATAGGGCGTTTTCGACATTCCGTTCAGAAAGGGCGCCGGTCAATTCGTACACCGGATCCCGGCGTGTCCGTCTGAGAACCGCCGCCACATCCGGCGCCGTGATGATCGGTGCGTCCCCGGTAAAGCGGATCAGTTTTTCCAGGCCCGTCGTCAAACCGCGAAGATCGAAGCCGATCATCTCCAGCATCATCCGCCAGGCGGCAGGCGCCATCTGTTTCCGGCTTTCCGAAAGGATGGATCGGGCGTGATCGGCCAGCAGGGCCTCTCGAGCCGCGACATCCTTTCGTCCGGACCCCATGGGTACCGAACAGTTCACGACCACGCCTTTTTCCAGGATGGTCTTGTAGAGCCCGCGACGTCTGTCGACGAGATCTGTAGTGATGAGCAGATAATTGCCGGTTGGGAACCCCCCTTCCACCGCCTGCTGCAGGTCGGCGGATCGATCCGTATCGGCCGGGGAAGAAAGCCCCTTTTCAAGGCACCAGGCCGACAACGTCGCAACCCATGCGCCGTCCCCCCAGATATCCGGGTCCATTCGGCCACCCTTGGCGTCGGACGCCAGAAGCCCTGCGTCCGCGGGCGAAAGACCCACGAGCCCCAGGGCGGCCAGAAAATGCCGGGCAGCCTTTGGGACCTGTTCGTCATCCATGGCCTCCCGGGCTTTCCGGAACAATTTCTGATGGTCTTCCCGTGAATAGAAGATCCGGGAATCCATGAGCGCAATGACACGCGCGACGGAGAAGAGTGAAAAGGTGCTGACCCGCTCGACGGCGAGCCCGATGTCGTCGTTATCGACGATATCGTAAGATACGGACCTCTCGGGGCCGGGAAGCAGGCGGTTTACCAACCCGTCGGCCGCGTCCTTGCAAAGGGCCTCCTCCCCGTGAATCAGCCAGATCCGGGCAAGCTTGTCCGTCGGGGTTTCGCCGAGGTACTGCTTGAAACGGTTGTACGGTATCTCAGGCATGGGCATGGGGCCCTTTCGGTGCTATTCCGGCATCCGGTTGAACACCAGGTGGACAACAAAAATACTCACACCGATGGTGATGGCGCTGTCCGCCGCGTTGAATGCCGGCCAGTGGGCGTTGCCGATGTGGAAATCAAGAAAATCGACGACCCTGCCGAATCGGAATCGATCGATAAGATTGCCGACCGCACCCCCGAAGATCAGAGCCAATCCGGCAGCCAGCCATGGATGGGTTTTGGGCGTCTTGTGATGGAAGTAGAGGACGATCGCTGCCGCGACCGAGGACAGAATCAAAAAAACGCCCTTTCGAATCCAGGGTGCCTGGTCGGCCAGGAGTCCGAAGGCTCCGCCGGGGTTCTGTATGTGGGTAATGCTGAAAAGATTCGGTATCACCGGTATAGAATCGAACAGCGGTATGGCGTTCAGAATATAGGCCTTGGTGACCTGGTCGATGACGATGACGGCACCACTGATCAGAACCAGTCGAAGATATTTGCGATTGTCGATGGGAATCCGCTCCTTTAGGGCCGCCGGGACCGTCCATGGCTTGCGGCGGCAGAAAAAAGGGGGGGGACGACAACAGCGTCCTCCCCCGACATTCCGTTACAGGGCATCGATCTGGGATTTGCAGCGGCTGCAGATGGTCGGCGCGTCGGCGATGGTACCCACCGTGAGGTCGTGCACCCAGCAGCGTTCACATTTTTCACCGGGAGCCGTCGATACGTCGATGGCGAGCCCATCGATCTCCTTGCTGAGAAAACCCGCTTCGAAGGGCGCCTTGGCGAGTTCAATTTGTGAAACGATGAAGTACGTGTGCAGGTCGGCCTCATGGGCCTGCAGGACCGCCAGGAGATCGCCCGAGGCCCCGATGGTGACCCTGGCATCCAGGGGGTGGCCGATCTCTTTTTTGGCCCGCGATGCCTCGAGGGCCTTGGTGACCTCCCCCCGGACCATGATCAACTGCCGCCATTGCCGCGCCAGGGCGTCGTTTTTCCAGGCCGGATCGGCATCGGGCATGGCGTGCAGGTGAACGCTTTCGGGCCGCCCCGTCACATCCGGCATATGGGCCCAGACCTCTTCGGCGGTGAAGGGCAGGATGGGCGCCATCAACCGTACCACCGCATCCAGAATCCGGTACATGGCCGTCTGGGCACTCCGCCGTTCGATCGAATCGGGGGGCGACGTATAGAGCCGGTCTTTGAGAATGTCGAGATAAAAGGATGACAGATCGACCGTGCAGTAGTTGTGAAGCGCATGATAAATGACATGAAACTCGTAGGCATCATAGGCCTTTCGTCCTTTTTCCACCAGAGCGCCAAGGGTGTGCAGTGCGTATTTGTCGATGTCGAGCATCATGTCATAAGTTACGGCATTTTGGGTCGGCATAAAATCAGACAGGTTTCCCAACATGAATCGACAGGTGTTTCGAATCCGCCGGTAGGCGTCGCTCAACTGTTTGAGGATCGTCTCGGAGATGCGAACGTCGTCACGGTAGTCGGAAGCGGAAACCCAGAGCCTCAGGATTTCGGCGCCGTATCTGTCGATCACCGCTTTGGGCGCCACCACATTGCCGACGGATTTGGACATCTTGCGTCCCTGCTCGTCTACGACAAAACCATGGGTCAGGACAGCTTTGTAAGGCGCCGCCTGTCGGTTCCCAACAGCCGTCAAAAGAGAGCTGTGAAACCATCCCCGGTGCTGGTCGCTGCCTTCCAGGTAAAGGTCCGCCGGCCAGGATAGATAGTCGCGGGCTTCCAGAACCGCGGCATGGCTGACGCCCGAGTCGAACCAGACATCCAGGATATCGGTCTCCTTGGTGAAGGTGCGGCCGCCGCATTTGCCGCAGACCGTCCCGGCCGGCACCAGGTCGGAAGCATCCCTTTCCAGCCACACATCGGCCCCGTGCTCCCGGAAAAGATTGTAGACATGCGCGACGATCTCCTCGCTCACGATCACCTCACCGCACGCTTCACAGAAAAAGACGGTTATCGGCACCCCCCAGGCGCGCTGCCGCGAAACACACCAGTCCGGCCGGTTCTGGATCATGCCGTAGATGCGCTCCCGCCCCCAGCTGGGTATCCATTGGACCCGGTCGATCTCCGCCAGGGAACGGTCTCTGAGCGCCGTCTTGTCCATGGAGATGAACCACTGGGGCGTCGCCCGGAAGATGACCGGCTGCTTGCAGCGCCAGCAGTGCGGATATGAGTGCCTGATGCCCTCTTCGGCCAGCAGCGCCCCGTTCTCCTGCAGCTTTTTGATGATCTCGGGGTTTGCCTTGAAGACGAACTGTCCCGCGAACAACCCCACATCTTCGGTGAAGCACCCCCGATCGTCCACGGGCGAATAAGCGTCGAGGTCGTATTTGAGACCCACCTCGTGGTCTTCCCTGCCGTGACCCGGCGCGGTATGGACACAACCCGTTCCGGCGTCGAGGGTGACGTGTTCGCCCAGAACGATAAGGGCGTCCCGGTCATAGAGGGGGTGAATGCACCGCTTATTTTCGAGGTCTTTCGCACGGATGTCCGAAACGATCGCGTAATCGGAGATGCCGAAGCGCTTCATGCAGTCCTCGACAAGGGTTTTTGCCAGGATCAGGGTTTCGCCGCCCCCCGTCTCCACCGCGGCATAATCAAATTCCGGATGAAGGGCGACGGCCAGGTTGGCCGGAATGGTCCAGGGCGTCGTAGTCCATATGACGATGGAAACGCGTTTGTCTTTCAGGACCGGACAGGCCTCGCCGAGGTCGTCCTTCATCCGGAATTTGACAAAGATGGAGGGCGACGGCTCATCCGCATACTCGATTTCGGCCTCGGCAAGGGCGGTTTGGCAGCTGTTGCACCAGTAAATGGGCTTCTTGCTGTGGAAAAGGCTGCCTTCCAGAGCGAACCGACCGCATTCTCTCGCGATGACGGCTTCGTATTCGTAATTCATGGTCAGATAGGGATTTTCCCACTCCCCCATGACCCCCAGCCGTTTGAACTCATTTCTTTGAATGTCGATGTATTTCTCGGCGTAGGCCCGACACAGCTTGCGGACCTCCACCTGACTCATGGTCTCCTTATTCTTTTTCTGTTTCTTCAATTCCTTATCGACATTGTGCTCGATGGGAAGGCCGTGACAGTCCCATCCGGGGACATAGGGCGCATCAAACCCGCTCATCTGCCGGGAACGGACGATGATATCCTTCAGAATCTTGTTCAGCGCGGTTCCAATGTGGATGTTTCCGTTGGCGTAAGGGGGGCCGTCATGAAGGATAAATTTTTTTCTGCCCGATGCGGCGGCCCGGATCTTCCGGTACAACCCCGCCGCTTCCCATTTTGCCAGTTGTTCGGGTTCCTTTTGCGCCAGATTCGCCTTCATGGGGAAAGCGGTGGCGGGTAGGTTAAGGGTTTTTTTGTAGTCCATTGAATCCTCGCCTGGTTTCGGATTGAGAGTGGTTTGCCGTTGGAATTGGAAAAACTAAACGGAATCGTCATAGGTGTCAAGAGATTGTTCCACCCACCGTTCAATTCAGGGCGGCACGGCTGGAATCCGTGAATTATTGCGGATGAGGACCGACCCGGCCGGGGTCGGGAGGCAGTGGGCAAGCGCCCGGAGAGGAACACGAAACCATTTTTGCGGCTGAATGCAGGATCGGGGAGCAGGCGAACGGCACTCACCCCGGCGGCGGATCATCCGCCGATCGTCTCCCGGTTCACAGGTGATCTCCGCAGGATCCCCCGTCACAGCCCTCATGAGACATCCCGCCCCCGCAGCCGCAGCCGCATGAACAGCCCCCGGAGACCTCCGCCATGGCCTTGATCACCTCCCGGCTCGACGCCGGCGACACATGATCAACGCGGGCGGTGAAGTGAATGATCTCATCGGCCTCCGTTGCGGGAAGCGACAGGTCAAGGTGCTCGAAAAAAGCATCCACCTGATGACGCGCCAGATGAAATACAGCGCTTCCTCCCGAGGGAATCCCGGACAATTCGTATTCAAACGGGGTCAGTCCTTCCTTGCCGATGCCATAAACAAATGTTATCGAGATCGGTTCCGGCGTCAGGTCGTTTCGACCGGCGGCGCGTCCGGCCGCCAGAGATATCGAGACTTTGTTCAATGGTGCTACGGCGTTCACCGCGGTCGTCATAAAAATTCTCCTGGGTTCATGGGTTCATCATTTCCGGGTTTCGTGACGGGGCGTGTGTCCAACCGCCCCGGAACATTTCCATGATAATACTTTTTGAAAAATTGGCAATGGGTTCGGGTCCGGAACGCGGTTGTCGAGTGCTATGATTCGTCCATGCCCTTTTCCACCGCCTCGATCTGCTGCCACAACATGCGGGGGGACACGACGCTGCGGATGGTGTTCAGCATCCCGGGGTTTTTACAGAGAGCGGATATACCGGCGAGCGCCTTCAAATGGCACGTGATCTCTTTTGCAGGGATCGCGAGGCCGAAAACGACGTCCACCGGCCGTCGGTCAAGGGCTTCGAAAGGGATGCCCGGCTTGAGACGGATCAGGACGATCACCATCTCCCCGATGACCGAAGACAGGGCGTGGGGAATCGCAATGCCGCCCCCGATGCCCGTGCTCATCAATTTTTCCCGCTTTTCAAGAACGTCATGAACCGCATCGACATCGACCGCGGCCTTGTGCCTCACGAAGGATTCGGCAATGAATTTCAGGACCGAGGCCTTGTCGGGCAACGGCATATCCAGATAAATACGGTCATGAGACAGGTATGCTGAAATTTGCATCGTATCCGATCCGGTGCGGTTATCGGCGATAACGTCCGGGGGGCGACGAATTATCGCTTCGTTTCTTCAAACGGCAGACACACCAGCCTTCTCCGGGGGATAGGCTTTCATGCCGTAAGGACGCCGGGGAGATCCGCGCTAGACATGGTTGCGCAGGTGCAGCTCGAGCGGGTGCGGATTGAGATAGTACTGCAATTTGAGATAGGGCTGATCGTATTTCCTCACGTAGTGGTTCAGCAGGGTGACGGGCACGATCAGCGGCACATGACCGTCTCGATACAGCTCGAAGATTTCCAGAATCTCCTGTTTTTCGTCCGGGGAAATATGCTTTTTGAAGTATCCCATAATGTGCTGCAGCACATTGACGTTCTTTTTGACGGTGGTTTTGAACTTCATGGCCTCTCCGATCATTGTCGGGTACCGGTCGTATTTTTCGCTGACCGTAAGACTGCCGTCTGCGACCAGTTTGCCCATATGTCGGTAATGATCGGGGCTGTGAGCCATGATCAGAAGCTTATGGCGGGTGTGAAAATCCACCAGCGCCCCCATTTTCCGCTCGCCGGCGAGAAGCTCCCGAAGCCGTTTGAAGACGAAAATGAGCTCGATGAAATGCTCACGCAGCCTGGGATCGTTGAGACGGCCGTCGTCTTCGACGGGCAGCAGGGGGAAATGGGACATGAACCGCGCGGCGAAAATCCCCACACCTTTTTTCACCGGCATCCCTTTCTCGCCGTAGACCTTCACCCGCTCCATGCCGCTGCTGGGGGATCCGCTTTTGAAAATAAAGCCGCACAGTCCCTCTTTTTCCAATTCGCGAACCCGTTTTTCCGCCCAGTCGACCATGCGCCGCGTTTGGTCGATCCGGCTGTTTCGGGTGACGAGTCGAAAGGCTTCCGGTGTTCCCTCCAGCCGCATCGCCTCCCTGGGAACACCCAGGCCGCACTCCACTTCCGGGCATACGGGAACGAAGGTCACATATTGACCGAGGGTATTCGTAATGAAACGGTCAAGTTTGTGGCCCCCGTCGTAGCGAACCTTCTCCCCCAGAAGACATTGGCTGACACCCAGCTTGATGGCGGCGGTCATAGCGCTTCTCCTTTTTCGGTTTTTAAAGACTGAAGGCTGAAGACTGAAGGCTGAAGGGGTGCATCTGTGACGACCGCGGCGTTAAAATCACCGCTGAAAGGGTTTGCCATACCCCCATAACCACTGACATCCTGCAACGCCCCCGAAATGTCCATCTTTAGTGTCCCAACACCGCCTAACCTCTCTTGCCCCTGTTTTTCCTATAGTCTTCAGCCTTCAGCCTTCAGTCTCTAATCTCCCAGGGCGGGGGACAGGTGTCCGGAATTTTGGGGGTGAAGCGCCGAGGGGTTGAGACGATCGGCTTTCCGACGGCGCGGGCAAGACCTTCCAGCATACCTCTGAAAACCCACTGATGTCCGGGATAGAGGACATACCAGTAGAGGAGCCCCCCCAGTCCTTTGGGCACAAATCGAGACAGAAATTCAATTTCGGTTTCGCCGTCACGGGGATGGAGCCGGATGTCGAAAACAGCCTCGCCGGGGAGTTTCATCTCCGCCGTCAGGAGAAGCCGTCGTTCGGGCACCATTTCGAGAACCCGCCAGAAATCGAGCGCGTCGCCCACCTGGAGACAGTCTGGGTGGCGGCGGCCCCGACGCAGCCCGACGCCGCCGATCCAGCGATCCACCGCTCCCCGCAGTCGCCAGAGAAGATCTCCGAAATACCATCCCGTATCACCACCGATTTTTGCGACGGCCGGCCAGACCTCCCCCGGTCCGGCGTGGATCCCCACACGGTACCCACATTCCAGAATCGTGCCGCCGGTGTACTGGGCATCGCCGCAATAGGCCCATTCCGGGGGAATGAGGCATCCTGCATCGGACCAGCACGTCTCCACGCGGTCCGCCCGGCTGCTTTCAACGGCCGTCCGAATCGTCTCGCGGCAGGTGTAGAGCCGCTGGGGAATGACAGTCCGGATGCGTTCATCGCCGCACACCGATTCGTTGCGAAGACCTTCGATGAGGGGTCTTGCAAGATCCGCGGGCACCGGCGTCATTCGATGAATCAGAAAGGCGCTCAGCGCCGGGGACACGAACGGGACCGGAATGATGTGCCGGCGCGGCAGCCCGGCTTCCTCAGCATAGATTTCAGCCAGGCGGCGATAGGATATCACGTCCGGTCCGCCGATATCGAAGGTCTGCCCCAAGACGGCCTCGGTTTCGAGACATCCCTTGAGGTATAGGAGGACGTTGCGGATGGATATGGGCTGGTTCAGGGTTTCGACCCAGCGGGGGGCGAGCATTACGGGGAACCGTTCGACGACATAGCGAAGTATCTCGAAAGAGGCGCTGCCGGCCCCCAGAATCGCCCCGGCTCTGAGGTCGGTTACGGGGACGCTTCCGGATTTCAGGATCCCGGCAACCTCCTTCCGGGATGCCAGGTGCTCGCTGAGCCGATGATGCCCGGCTTCGGCCAACCCCCCGAGATAGATGACGCGGTCCATTCCGGCATCCGCGGCCGCGTCGGCCATATGGCGGGCACCGGTCCGGTCCGCCCGGGCGAAGTCCAGGCCCGCCGCCGTCATGGAATGGACCAGGTAAACCGCCGCTCGACAGCCCCGGGCCGCGGTCCGCAGGGATTCGAAATCGAGGACGTCCCCCGCGATCATTTCGAAATTCGGGTGGTTCGCCCACGAGCGGGCCGCCATTTTGGAAAAGGATCGCCCCATGGCCCTGACACGGTAACCGGACTCGAGGAGCAGGGGTACCAGTCTTCCACCGACGTATCCGGTTGATCCGATGACAAGTACGGGTTTCTCTGATATCATATGTTTTCCGACCGCTTCGTTATGCCCGACGACGTCTGAATCGTCTGGGCGGATGTTGGTCGTCCACGCCCGACGACGGCCGCAAGTTTTGTGAAATTATACCGCTTCCGTGCGGCAAATCAAGCAAATAAAGAGAAGACGCCCCGGCAGAGAGGAAAAGACCCATGAAGATTCCCCAGGAGATGATCCGCCCCATGAACCGAAGGCCCCCATCCCCCGGAGATTTCGTTCTTTACTGGATGCAGCAGTCCCAGCGCGCCGAATGCAACCCCGCCCTCGAATACGCCGTCGAAACGGCAAATCGGCATCGGCGGCCCCTGCTGGTGGTCTTTGGTCTCAGCAGCGGATACCCCGAAGCCAACCGACGGCACTACACCTTCATGCTGGAGGGTCTGGCGGAAACCCGGGCCGCGCTGGCCGGTCGCGGCATCCATCTGGCAATTCACGTCGGACATCCCCCCGATGTGGCGTTGGCCGCAGGCCGTCGCGCCGTCGCGATCATCTGCGATCAAGGGTATCTTCGACACCAGCGCCAATGGCGGGCCGAGGTGGCCGGGGCCGCCGCATGCCCGGTGATCCAGGTGGACGGCGACGCTGTTTTGCCGGTGGCAACGCTCTACCCCAAGGCGGCTTACAACGCCCGGATCCTCCGCATGAAAATCCAGGAACTGTTGTGGGCGTTTCTCTATGAGCTTGAAGAAATCCCTTTGAAGATATCCTCCTCCCACATCGACCCGGCGGATATCCTGAACGCCGAAGACGTCGCCCTCGATTCTCCGGACGATCTACTGAAAATGATAGGTCTGGACGATCTATCCGTGCCGCCAAGCCTCTTTTTCACCGGCGGCACCGCCCATGCCAAACGCCGGTTCGAAGACTTCCTCCATCGCAGCCTTGCGGTCTATGACCGTCACGCAAACCAGCCGCAGCTGGACGACGTCTCCCACATGAGTCCTTATCTTCATTTCGGACAGATATCACCCCTGTGGCTGGCGATGAAGGTTCATGCCGTGCAACGGGATTGTCCTGAGGGGGCGGCGGCCTTTCTGGAAGAGCTCATTGTCCGACGCGAGCTGGCCGTCAACCATGTCTGGTACGCCAAAGGGTACGATCGATACGAAACCTTGCCGTCGTGGGCTCGAAAAACCCTTGACGCGCATCGGGGCGACAATCGTCCGGCACTTTACGGGCCGGACGAGCTGGAAAAGGCCGAAACTCATGATCCTTACTGGAACGCCGCCATGAAGGAGATGATCCATACCGGCTTCATGCACAATTACATGCGGATGTACTGGGGTAAAAAGGTGCTTGAATGGAGCGAAACGCCCGAAGTCGCATTCGAACGGCTCATCAGGCTCAACAATCGGTACTTCATCGACGGCCGGGATCCCAATTCCTACGCAGGCATCGGGTGGATTTTCGGTCTCCACGACCGGGCCTGGAAGGAACGGCCTGTTTTCGGCAAGATTCGGTACATGGCCGCCTCGGGTCTTGAGCGAAAATGCGATATCCGGGCCTATGTCCGAAAGGTCGACCGGATGGTCGCCGCCGCTCCGGGGCCTTGAAAGACGAAATTTTTCGGAGCGACGCCGTCATCTGCGCCGAAACCCTGGAGACGCATCCATAACCGGCGGCTATTGGCCTTCGGTTTCGGCTTCGGGTGCCGGGGCCGGCGGCGGGACCATGGGCGCTTCATTGCCGGTCCCGGGTGCCGGAACGATGTCCGGAGCCGGCGGCGGGACCATGGGCGCTTCATTGCCGGTCCCGGGTGCCGGAACGATGTCCGGAGCCGGCGGCGCCGGAGCCGGCAGCACCCCGTCTTCGGCGGCCGGGAAACGCCTCTGGATGCGTTCCAATCGCATCGCCAGCATTTTTTGGAGCGTTTCAATACACTCCTCGATAGTGCGCTCCATCACCACCAGTTCCCCCTGGCTGACGATGATCCGCTGGAGTTCCGGAATCTTCAGGCCCTTGGCCGATATCATGTAGATCGGTTGAATGTAGAGGATCAGATCTTCCAGGGGCAGAAGCACCATCCGACCGAACTGGACCTGGGATCCGGCTTGATCCCAGAGACTCAGCTGTTGAGCGATGAGACTGTTCTGATTGATCTGCGCCTCGATCTGGGAAGGACCGTACACCTGCTGACCGCGGGGGAAGCTGTATACGGTGACCCGGCCGTAATTGGAAACATCGCAGCCCACCGTGACGATCGACCGGAGGTTGTCCCGACCGATGGGGCTCATGGGGCTCACCAGTATGAAGCCCTGGTCGTCCCCCGCCTTGAGGCTGACGGTCATATAGTAGGGATTCATGGGGCCCCGGCTCATCTTGGCGAATTCCCACGTGTCCTCGTCCTGATAGAACTGTTCCGGATTCGTCTGGTGATACTTGGCGAAGATGGCCATCTGAACGGCAAAAAGATCCCGGGGATAGCGGACGTGATTCCGCAGATCCTCGGGCATTTCGCTCATCGGCTTCAGAAGCCCGGGGTAAATCCGGTCGTAGGCATCGGCGATGGGATCCTCCGGATCGGCCAGGTAATACATCACCGTACCGTTGTAGGCGTCGATAACGATCTTCACCGAGTTGCGGATATAGTTGAAATCCTTGCCATAGAAGGTGGATGCGGGATCGGTGGTGCGATAGGCGTGGGCGTTGGGAAAATATGCCGATGTGGTGTAGGCGTCCATGATCCAGAACATCCCCCTGGGGGTGGCCACGATGTAGGGATCCTTGTCCATCAGGAAATAGGGCGTGATCTGGTTCACCGCCTCGACGATGTTCCTGCGGAGCAGAATACGGCTCCTGGAGGTCGTCTTGGTACTGAAAAAAATGTTGCGGTCGTTGAAATACACCGAAAACAACAGCTTCCGAAGAAGGGTGGTAATGGGGATGCCGCCGCTTCCCGCATAGTCCGTCATAATATCTTTGTCGCCCCGCTGATGATCGATCTCTCCGATGTCGTTGGGCGCGATGGCATAGGCATAATCCTGTTCGCCGTAGTAAATTCTCGGCTCGCGCACCGTAATCCCGTAATCCGACTGCAGGGGGATATCGCGCATGAACCATGTCATGGGCTCTTCTCCGCCCTGGGCGGCAGGGCTCATGACCACGCCGTAACCGTGGGTGTACTGCAGGTGCCGGTTGATCCAGTTCTGGGCCGCTTCGGGCAGGTCATCGAGGTTGATCTCCCGCGCGCCGATGTTGACCTGCTGGTAGACGTCCGCCACGGTGTACCGGTCTTCGTCCACGTCCGGAAAGGAGTAGTAGGTCCTGAACCCCTGAAGCTGACGGTAGACCTCGTCCAGGAGTTCCCGGTCCCACACCGGTATGTTGGACAGGGCATCCTGAAGCGCGGGGTTCTTCTCCAGATCGAGATTCTGAGTGACGCGGAGATTATCCGTTATGACCTGGTCGAGCTTATAGGCTTTAAGGGTCGACGCGACGCTGGTTTCGATGAACGGCTTTTCCCGGATCATCTCGTTGGGCTGAACGACGTATTTATCCACCGACTCGTGAAGAGAGGTCGTATTGTAGACGCCCAGAAATATCAGGAAAAACGCCGCGAACACCACACCAGCCTTGAGAAATTTGCGCTTGAAGAAAAACAGAAGGAACGAAACGGCCGTTCCCAGAAAGGTAAACGTCGTCAACAGGATCAGGGGGATGTCGATCCAGTTCTCGATGAACCCCGGGCCGTAAAAAATAGGCTCATGGGTTTCAACATACTGGAGTTCGACGATTTTGAGCAGAAACCCCCACGTCTGCAACAACACGACGATGAGGGCCACGATGGCCAGATGGATTTTGGCACCTTTGGGAATGACCTCTTCTATCCGGCAGAGCAGACGATTTTCGACGAAATAGAGGATGAAAAGAAAGGCGAAAAGAAAGATGAAGACCATCATGAGCTGAGACTGCAGAAACTCGTATATCGGGTATCCAAACAGGAAAAAGCTGATGTCCAGACCGAGATCGATGTCCCGATATCCGGCGGAGCTCCCGAAGAAGAACAGCAACCCCTGCTCCCAACGTTCATAAAAGGGAACGGAAATCGGAAAGGCGAGAAAAACCGATATGGGGGTGTAGATCTTCATGGATCCGCTTTGGATCATCTTCATCCAGCGTCGTGTCTTCCGTTCGTTCTCGGCGGTATCGGGCATGACGCAGGAGTCCGGGGAGAGGCCCAGGTATCGCGATGCAATCCAGAAATTGAAGAAGAAAATGAGAAACAGGACCAGGGTGACGGCGCCGAAAATCAGGTACCGGTAAAAGAGCCGCATGAGGTAATATCCCTTGAGGTTCTGAGAATCGAACCACCAGAGATTCACGAAAAAATTGAGAAAAACGAAATTGAATATGACGTAGGCCACTGAGAGCAGTATGATCGCGACAATGCCCAGGACAAGCCACCGCACCCACTTCTGCATCCTTCCCTCCTGTATCCGAATCGCAATGTAACAGCGCCGATCCCGGAAGGGGCGCCGCCGTCATGGGAAACCAGTTTAACATCGTCACCCTATCAGAGGCATCCGCTATTTTCAAGAGAATCTTACCGGTTGCGCAAGGAGAGCAGAAGGACGAAACCCCCCGTGATCATGAAAATTTTTCCGAAAAATACCCCACCCGCGATCCCGAATAGGACGGCTCCGGAAACCAGAAGACCGGCCGCGAGGACATGGTTCGCCAGCCGATCCACCGACCGACCGATATCGGTCAGGACACGACGCCCATCCTGATCAGGGGTCATCCGCACCACCAGCCGGCCCTGATGAATTCGGTCCATCATGGCATCCGCCTTACGGGGCAGCCGGCACAACGCTCGGAGGAGTGCGACCGTGTTTTCGGGCAGGGAGAGGAAGGACCTTTCCATGGCTGATGCGGCGTAGCGTCGGGCGTAAGGAATGGTTTTGGACCAGACGTCGAATTCGGGGTCCAAATGGGCGGCCATCCCGGACAGGATGCCGACGGCACGGATGACGAAGAGCATATCCGCCTGGAATTGAAACGGGGCGTTGAGAATGACGTCGCTGTATTCCCGCGCGAAGTATCGGGCCTCCCTGATGGCTGCTTCATGGAGCCGCCCGGCCTGAACGCCCCAGAACCGGTCGAGCAGGGCTTCGTGGACCGCCTCCAGCCGCTGCAGATCCGCATGGGGCAGAAGTGTGCCGGCCTTGAGATACGATGCGACGATCCGGCGAGCGTCTCGGGTCCCGAGACCCACGGCATAGTCTCGCAGGGCGGATTGAAGCCGCTCCGGGATGAAAATCATCATACCGAAATCGACGAAAACGATCTGAAATGGGCGGTTCGGTCCGCAGGGCACTGAATCTCCCGGCGCAAAAGCCGTCACGCCCCTTTCGAATTCCTCCGGGAGCGGCAACGGGCGTACAAACAGGTTTCCGGGATGCGGGTCGACATGAACGAAATGGGTTTCAAAGACCTGCCGCATATAGAGCGCGTAAAGGCGGTCCGCCACGCGTGCCGGATCGATCCCCACCCGGCGGAGGGCATCGACGTCGCCGATCTTGATGAAGCCGACGTCCTCCAGCGTCAACGTGCCGCCGGCCGAATGGGACCAGTAGATTTTGGGGATATAGACCCCGGGATCATCGGCGGTATCCTCAGCCAGGCGCTCGGCGTTTTGTCCTTCGTTGGAAAAATCGAGTTCCTTCCGCGTCACGGCGCTGAACTCCCGATAGAGCCAGTCCGGATCGATCCGTCGCCGGATGGGTTCGTACCATTTCAACCAGGCGAGCGCTGCTTTGACGGCGGCAAGATCCGCCGCCACCCGCTCCTCGATTCCCGGTCTCAACACCTTGGAGACGGCCCGTTCTCCGGTGTCGAGGCGCACCGCGTGGACCTGGGCCAGGGAAGCGGCACCGACCGGAACCGGGGAAATCCATGCGAAAACCTCATCGGCCGGCCGGCCGAAATCCAAAGCGATACGGGCTTTGATCCGATCGAAGGATTCGGGCGGCACCTCATCCTGAAGATCGGACAACTCCCTGGTGATCTCCATCGGAAGGATATCCACACGAATGCTCAAGAATTGGCCCAACTTGATCAGAACCCCGCCCATTTCCACCGCCAGGGCGCGAAACTCCCGGGCGATTTGCCGCCATCGGCCAATCGGTTCCGGGCGGAACCGTCTGAGGAGGGGACGGTTGATGAGAACATCCCACCATAGGGCCTGAATCACCACCTTCAGAAAAAAAGCTCTGACCCTGCGATAACGCTGAATATCGATGTCAATGTCCACGGACCGTGGTTCACCAGTCATTTGATCCGTCAGGTCGGACACCCGGTTCCATTTTTGAGGGATTTTCGGGTGCCTTCGGCCAGCCAGTCGAGCAGCCGCCGAACCCAACCTTTCTTTGTCGGAACGCCCGCCTCGGCGGTGCTTCGATCAATGTCGATCTTGTCTTCTTTCATCTCTGTCACCTTTCTATCGTCTCACGGACTGGGCGTACATCTGCCCCATGCAGGCCTGGGAGAGGGATCGCGCCGCTGCATCGATCTGGTACTCGGACAGATAGATATGGGGGGAGAAACGGATCCGTCCCAGACGTTCGGCAGCGACCACCTTCTGTTCAGCCAGACGCTGGACCATGGGACCGGACTGAACGCCGGGTTTTTCACAGACCACGATGCCGGTGGGGTGATCCGGAAACCGATCCGAGAGCACCTGGAAGCCGATATTCCGAAGCCGCTGCTTCAGATATTCGGCCAACTCGAAAATCCGATCGCGGACCTTGTCGAAGCCGATCTGCTCCAGGTAGGTCAAGGCGGCCAGGAAATAGACCCAGTCGCCGATACTGGGGGTCGAAAACGTGAAGCGGTCCGCGGTGGGTTTAAAATCGCTTTTGTACGGAAGATACACCTCGTCCATGACCACCGAGGAGGTGCCCACAAAGACCGGATCCAGCTCCGTCAGCCGTTTTTCGGCAATGTACAGGACGCCCAATCCCAGTGGGCCCATCAGCCATTTCCAGGCGGAAAACGCCATGAAATCGATGTTCATGCGTCGAACGTCCATGGGCTGCATACCGACACCCTGGGCACCGTCCACCACAAAGCGGATATCCCGATCACGGCAAAGTTCGCCGATGCGGGCCAGGGGCAGCCGCATGCCGGTGCACCAGTGAACCGCTGAAAGGGTGATCAGACGCGTCCGCGACGTCACCATGGCCAGCAGTGCTTCGAAGAAGGCGTCGGGGGTGGGGGCCGCGGGGGCCGTCAAGAGTTTTACCCCTTTATCACCCCAGTGGCGCCAGGGATAGACGTTGCTGGGGTACTCGTTTTCAAGCAGAATAATCTCGTCGCCCGGATCAAAACGCAGCCCGCGGGAGATCACGTTCATCCCCTCCGCCGTGTTGTGGAGCAGGCAGAGTTCCTCGGGTGCGCATCCCAGAAGGGTGGAAAGCACGGCCTTGATTCGACGCAGAACGCGTCCATAGTCGGCCGCGGCGGCGTGGGCGCCGTGTTGGGCGAAATCGTTCAGGAAGCGCGTCATTGCCTCGATGACGTAGGTTCCCGCAGGCGTGATGCCGCAGTTGTTGAGCCATATCTTTTCACGGTTGATCGGGTAATTATCGTAGACATGCCGCCAGTTCATAACCTCTCCTGAATTTAACATAATTTTAACATCATTTCATTTTTATTCATGATATGTTGATGTGAACAATTTCGCAATCTTTTTAATGACGCAATTTCCAGGGAGACTGAAGGCCGAAGGCTGAAGACTGAAGGGGGCACAAACGCCTCGTTCGCCGAGGACGCGCCATTCGTTGCAGGCGCACCCCTTCAGCTTTCAGTCTTCAGCCTTTCATGAAATCATCAGAGCGACGGCTCGGCCGAAACCGTTGTCGCGTCACCGGGAGACGGAAAAAGATGACCACCAAAGCACGTATTCTCGTCGTGGATGATGAAGAGGACATCCTTGAACTCGTCCGATACAACCTCGTCGGTGAGGGCTTCGATGTGATTCCGGCGGAGACCGGCGAACAAGCCCTCAAAATCGCCGGAAACGAACATCCCGATCTGATTCTTCTGGACCTGATGCTGCCAGGGATCAACGGCATCGAAGTGGCCAAGCGACTTAAAAACAATGTCAGAACCCGCGACATTCCAATCATTATGCTGACGGCCAGGGGGGAAGAGGCCGACATTGTGCTGGGCCTGGAAATCGGGGCCGACGATTATGTGACCAAGCCCTTCAGTCCCCGGGTTCTGAATGCCAGGACCCGAGCGGTCATCCGGCGGAACAGGTCGGATGTCGCGGACCCCGGCACCGTCATCCGCATCCGGGATCTGGTCATCGATCCCGGCAGACGCAGGGTCGAGCTCCGGGGAAAGGAGATCGACCTGTCCTTCACGGAATTCCAGATTCTGCTCTTTCTAAGCCGTCGCCCCGGTTGGGTGTTCACCCGATCCCAGATCGTCGACGCCGTCAGGGGCGAAAATTACCCCGTCACCGACCGGAGCGTGGATGTCCAGATCGTCGGGCTGCGAAAAAAACTCGGCTCCTGCGGGAACTATATCCAGACGGTCCGCGCCGTCGGATACCGGTTCAAGGAACTGTCATGAAAACGCCCAAGAGCCTGTTCTGGCGGATTTACCCGTCTTATCTTGTCGTCATCCTGATGGCGCTTGCCCTGGTCGGCCTCCACACCTCGGCCGTCATGAAACGCTACTATCACGAACAGATGACCCTGGGGCTCGAATCCCGGGCGAACCTGTTGCGGAATTCGGTTCTGGGGCGTCTGACGCCCCTCGACGAGGCCGCCCTCGACCGTTTGTGCAAAACAGCCGGTCGCCATGCCGACACCCGCATTACCGTCGTCCTGCCCTCGGGCAGGGTGGTCGGGGACTCCGAGGAAATCCCCGCACGCATGGACAACCACGCAGGAAGGCCTGAAATCAGCAAGGCCTTTCGGGGATCGACCGGACAGTCCATCCGGCACAGCGAAACCCTGTCGACGTCCATGATGTACGTTGCCGTGCCTGTCGAGCGGCAGGGCAGAACACTGGCGGTGATTCGGACGGCGCTGCCGCTGGATGAGATCGGTCGAAAGATAGGCGGCTTTCAACGAACGATTTTCCAGGCGGGTCTTCTGGTCGCCCTGATGGCGGCTGTGATCGGTTATGCCGTGGCCCGCCGCATCGCCCGCCCCATCGAGGAGGTCCGAAAGGGCGCCGAGCGATTCGCCAAAGGGGATTTCACCTATGCCATCCCCCCGCCCAAGTCCAAAGAGATGGTTATGCTGGTCAACACGCTTACCCAGATGGCGTCGGAGCTCAACGACCGCATTCAGACCGTGGACCGGCAGCGCGGAGAACTCGAGGCGGTGCTGTCGAGCATGCAGGAGGGCGTCATCGCCTTCAACATGGACGAAACCCTCATCAACGCCAATGCGGCGGCTGCCGGAATGTTCAATTTCAAACCATCCAACGCCATCGGTCGAAGCATTCAGGAGGTCATTCGAAATCCCCAGCTCCATCGGTTCGTTCATGACGCCCTGGGCGGGAAGAGCGACACCGAAGGCGAGATCCGTCTCTATCAGGAAGAGGCGGAACGCATCCTCGGCACCCATTCGTCGCCGCTTCGTGAATCCAACGGCAAACGGATCGGCACATTGATCGTTTTTCACGACATCACCCGACTGAGGCGGCTGGAAACCGTACGCCGGGAATTCGCGGCCAACGTCTCCCATGAAATCAAGACACCGTTGACGGCCATCAAGGGGTTTGTCGAAACCCTGCTCGGCGGCGCGGTGGACGATCCCGAGGCGGCCAGGCGCTTTCTTCGGATCATCGAAAAACATGCCGACCGACTCACCGCCATAATCGAGGATTTGATGAAGCTCTCCGAGATCGAGCAGAAAGGGCGGAACCGGGGGATCGGATTGAAGCGGGAAGCCATGGCGCCGGTTATCCGGAACGCCGTCGAGGTTTGCCGGGTCCGGGCCGACGAAAAGAAGATCGCCGTGGAGGTGGACTGCGACGAAGCCGTCGTCGCCGAGATCAACGCCCATTTCCTGGAGCAGGCCGTGGTCAATCTCGTGGACAACGCCCTCAAGTACAGCGGCACCGGCAAAGCGGTCCGCGTTCGGTCACGGCTTATCAAAGACAGCGTCGAGATTCGCATCGAGGACGAGGGCATCGGCATCCCCGGATCTCACCTGCCCCGGCTTTTCGAGCGGTTTTACCGTGTCGACAAATCCCGCAGCCGAAAGGAAGGGGGCACCGGCCTGGGGCTCGCCATCGTGAAGCATATCGTGCAGGCCCACGGGGGGAAGATCGATGTCGAGAGCACCCCGGGCAAAGGCAGCACCTTCATCATTCGTCTGCCGACCGTCGGCGGGGTCAACGGAACCGATCCGCCAGAATGCGGTAGCGCCGCATGATCTGCTGGAGAGACTGACGTTCGAGGCCGCATTTGCGGGCGGCCTGGGTGACGTTTCCGCCGGTTTCGGCGAGGAGCCGTCCAATGTAGGCATTGTTGAAGCGCTGCAGATTTCTTTCCTTGGCATCCCTGTAGGGCAGGTCGAGCAAGGTCTCTTCCTCCGGACAGTCCCCCGTTCCGGACAGTCTTTCGATCCCGATGTCCCGGGGCTGAATCTCTTCGCCGCCGGAAAAGAGAATCCCCTGGATGATGACGTTCTCCAGTTCACGCACATTGCCCTCCCAGGGGCGTTCGACAAGCAGTTCCATCAATTTGGGTGACAGCGTCTTCAGGGGCTTCGAAAGCTTGCGGCAGTGCTTTGCCAGGATATGATCGGCAATCAGGGGAATATCCTCCCGACGCTCCCGAAGCGGCGGTAAGGTGATGGGCAGAACGTTCAGACGGTAAAAAAAGTCCTCCCGGAAGGTACCCTCCCGAATCTTCTCCCGAAGGTTCTGGTTGGTGGACGAAATGATCCGGACATCCACTGAGATGGTCCGGTTGTCGCCAAGGGGCTTGATCTCCTTTTCCTGGATGACCCTGAGAAGCTTCGTTTGAATCGCCGGACTGACGTCGCCGATTTCGTCCAGAAAAAGCGTCCCCTTGTCGGCCTCCTGAAAAAGGCCGATCTTGTTTTGGGTGGCGTGGGTAAAAGCGCCTTTCTTGTAGCCGAAAAGCTCGCTTTCGAGGATGTGCTCGGGAACGGTCGGACAATTGACGGGGACATAGGGCCCTTCGCTTCGGGCGCTCAAGGCATGAATGGCCCGGGCGGTCAGGTCCTTCCCGGTACCGGATTCTCCGGTGATCAGGACCGTAAACTCCGTATTGGCCACCATCCGGATGGTCTCGAATACCCGCTGCATGACGGCGCTCTTTCCCACCAGATCCTGAAAGACGTGGGACGTTCGGGTCTCTTTTTTCAGACGGAGGTTTTCCCGGATCAGGCTGCTGCGCTCCAGGGCCTTTTCCAGCCGGAGTACAAGCGCATCGTGGTCAAACGGTTTGGTGATGAAATCGTAGGCACCGTGCTTCATGGCTTCCACTGCCGTCTCGATGGAGCCGTGACCCGTCATCATCACGACGGTCTGTTCGGGATAATCCCGTTTGACCATCTCCAGCAGGGCAAGTCCGTCCATACCCGGCATCTTGATGTCCGCCAGAATCAGATCGAAATATCCCTGGGAGACGTGCCGGAGCGCCTCGGTTCCGGACGATGCGAGGGTCACCCGGCATTTCAGGTCCGGTTCGAGGCTGCGTTTCAGCAGCACGAGCATGTCCGGTTCGTCGTCAACGATGAGAATGGCGCGCGTTGTCATGATACATGATCTCCCGGCCGGGGCGTGGCCGGCAGCGTAATCGTGAATTCGGCGCCTTTGCCGGGTTCGCTCTCCACGGAAATGTTCCCGCCGTGATTTTTCACGATGCCGTAGCTGACGGCCAGACCCAGGCCTGTGCCTTCTCCGGTGGGTTTGGTGGTGAAAAACGGATCGAAAATACGGGGAAGATCCTTCTTTTCAATGCCGTAGCCCGTATCCTTGACGCGTATCAGAAGCTGACCCGCAGGCGCGTCGTACAGCGTGGCGATTCGAATGGTTCCTTGATTGTGGTTGGCATGCTGGGCGTTCATGATGAGATTGATCAGCACCTGTCGTATCTTTTTTTCGTCCATGTAAAGCGGGGGCGCACTCCGATCGTATTCTCTCCGGAAGGTGAGCGCATTGGCGCCGGCCTGGTGGGTAACGAAAACCAGCACCTCCTCGATGATATCGTGGATATCGACCAGGGTGTTTTCCGGTTTCGAGCTTCGGGCGAAATTGAGAAGATCGGCAACGATGGCCTTGCAGTTCTTGACATGCTTCTCGATGATCTTGAGGTCTTCGAATTTCTGTGTGCCGGCAGGCTCGGATCGAATCAACAGCTGGGTATACCCCAGGATAATGCCGAGTGGATTGTTGATTTCGTGGGCGATGCCCGAGGAGAGCTGACCGATGGAGGCCAGCTTGTCCGCCTGGGCGATTTGTTTTTCGGAGCGTGCCAGAGCCTCGGTCCGCTCCCTTACGCGCCTCTCCAGGTTTTCGTTCAGGTCGAGCAGCTCGCGATGGGCGGTTTGAATGGCGGTCTTATCGTTCATAATCTCCCGATACACCCGCCATGCCTGTCCGAAAAAGAGGGTAATGGACGCCACGATGATCAGCATGAAGGTGTTGACCCCGCCGCTGAAGGGCCGAATGAGCTCCCACACCTCCCCGTGCCCCGTGAAAAGCAGGACCTGCTTCAGGATGTGGCCGGCGGAGCGGGATACCGCGAACCCGGCCAGAAAATAACTCATCCAGAGGAGGTAGGTCCACATCAGGTGATTGGGGTTTCGTCGGTTCAGCTCCCGTGTCAGTCCGATGCACATGAAGCTCAGAACGATCATGGCGACGGAACCCACCAGGTCCACCACGATAATGGGAATGGCCGGCACGATCATGGGCCTGCCGGGACCTCGTCGGCCGGGTGTCGCTTGAGGAGCTGTTTCAGCCCCAGATAAAGCAGAAACAGGGCCGGCACGCAGAAGAGGTGGTCAAGCTTGACCAGGTAGTAAAGCCCCTTGATCCAGTCGACGTCCGGGATCGAATCGATCTGCAACATCCAGTCATCGCGTCGGGCAACCTGGATGATGGGGTATTGCTCGTCCATGAGGTGAACAGTGAAGGCGTCGATGGTCCAGAAAATGAAGAAAAGCGCTGAATACTGAAGGTTGCGCCATCCCCCCGTCAGCACCAGACCCCGCCGCCTCAGCCAGTAGATGAGAAGCCCCATGGAATAGGCCAGGAAGAGGTGAGACATCTGGTGGACGTACAAACCCTCGGGGTCCCCGTGGGCCTGGGTGGCGAAAACCGGACCCGGAGCGGCCAGAGTCATCCCGGCGGCCATGAGAAGCGCGTATGAAACGCGGCTCCCGACGGTACTCAAGACACCTCCGGCTGCTCCGCGAGCATTTTCTGGACACCCCTGAAATAGGGAAGCCACGGCCTCATGTACTTGAAGAGAATCCGGCAGCCGACGTAGATCGGAAAAAAGGAGAACAGGTACCCCACGCTTTCCAGCCCCACAAGGGAAAAGGGGAAACCAACGGCAAATTCCACACCCCCGAACCGGGTCTGCATCCAACCGAGGGCGAAGGGGATGGGCCAGAGGATCCCGCAGGAATAGGCGGCCATGGTGAAAAACTGCTTTCCCCATTCGTCGGTGGCTTCCTTGTTGAGGGCCTTGTATCCGGACTGGTTCCCCGCGGCATAAGCCGAGAAGGCCATTTTCTCCTTCCGGGCAACTTCTTGCTTCATTCCGTCGATATGGGATCGGTTGAACCGAATGGCCAGGGAGACGCAGATCTCGCCGATCACCACCGTCATGAACGCCAGGACGAAGGTGCCGATGAAATAATCGACGATGGGAATGCCGGTCCCCCGATAAAAAAAGATCAGGAAAGGGTCCACGATCCGGTAAAAGTCTGTGAAAAAAGAGGCCATCGTTTCATATCCTCGAAGATCGGCAGGGTTGGCGAACGCACCGTCGATCCGGCTGCCGCACCCAATGGGCGGCGGCCGGACCGGCGGTTTGGAGAAACACGGAATTTACAGCAGCGAGATGCCGAAAAAGCCTCTCAGGGTGTAGCGCAGCCCGATGTAGAAAGCGAGCACGAGGAAGATCCACTTGAGCACTTTTTCAGGAATGTACTTGCCGGTTCGGGGGCCGATCATGGAGCCCACGAAGATGCCGATGAGCTCGACGCCGATCATGGGCCAATAGACCGGGATACCCTTCATCACCATGAACTGGAAGATGGAGAAAATCATGCCGATGAGAACCGCCAGGGCCGATGTCCCGGCAACCACGAACATGGGGAGGCCCACCACGCTGGTCAGAAAGGGGACGTAAAGGAAGCCGCCGCCCACGCCGATGAAGGAAGCCAGCGCGGAGATGAGAAAACCACCCACGAAGGCCCAGATGGGGCTGAAGGTGAATTTCTGCCCGAAAAAGGAGATTTCGGTTCT
Source organism: Desulfococcus multivorans (assembly GCF_001854245.1). Taxonomy (GTDB): domain Bacteria; phylum Desulfobacterota; class Desulfobacteria; order Desulfobacterales; family Desulfococcaceae; genus Desulfococcus; species Desulfococcus multivorans. The sequence continues at coordinate 2,327,831 of NZ_CP015381.1, forward strand.
GGCAAGGCTCCATTTCAGGGTCTCGACACCCTGCTCACAGATGTCGCCCTTGCACTTGACGGTTTCCTCGAAGGCCTTGACGGCCTCTTTGGCGGCTTTCTTGTTGGACTGACCCTTGGGGCTCATTTCATAGATCATGAAGGCTGCGATCAAAAACACACAGAGCCCGAACCATCCCTGGTACTGGGAGAAACTGACCTTTCCGGCGGTCCCGTAGACGACCATCAGGGTTGCGAACAAGGCGCCGATGCCCAGAAAAAAGCCGAGGGAGGTCACCAGGCGTTTCTGGCGACCATAATTGACGGTGGAGACCAAGGCCGAAAGCCCCACCAGCCACTGGTTGGAAACCCGGATGGAATCGGTCATCAACTTGTTGAGGGGGCTTGCGGTATCCTTGAAGGTCTTGGCATAGGCGCCCAGACCGTAGATGGTGATATGGCCGACGCCGGCCATGACGCCGCCGAAGGCGCCCACCGTCGAGAAAATCCAGCCCACCCAGATGGCCCACAGGAAACACATGATCATACCGGGATCGGGCGCGCCGGGAATGCCAAGAAATCCCGAAGATTTGCTGGGATCGATCTGTCCGGCTCCAGTTCCGATCGGGGCTGCGGCGATGGCGTCCGCCAGTTTGTCGGCATGAGCCGCCGTCGCCGTCAAAAGCGGAAGTCCCACCGTCAGACATATCACGACAATCACCAAAAACGAGGCCAGTTTTTTTTGCATCATTTCCTCCTAATCATAGAGCTTTGAACTTTCATTTCAAAACAAACAGTCCGCACCTTCAATTTGAAGTTTTCCGCGGGTTTCCGGATTTACATCAACAGCCACACCACCTTTCCGTGCAAAATTTCTCTCAGCGGCAACATGCAGCAAACAACATGCCATATTGTCCGGTTCGACTCAAAACCCATGACGTCCACCGCTTCGATGCTTGCCGACAGAAGGCCGCCGAGGGATGGGAACGGGTCGGACCCCTGCCCGGCGAGGCGGGGTCGGCGTTCAAAACACCGCCGGCAGGAGAGCAGCAGCATTTTTTTTATTGCGTCAAATTTACTGCGTCATGATTTTTTATATATATTTTGAGAAAGATAAGCCTATCGCATAAAAATATGACAGATGCAATATTTTCTTTGCAACCCCCTTCACCCCATTCCATCCGAGCGCCGTCTCCCGGGGACGATAAATTTTCTTATCGTATTGATTTTGAAATCTATTGTATGTGATTGGATATTTATTGAGGTCGATATTCATTGAGCGCAAACCTGGCATCGCTATTGCTTGTGAAAAAGCGTCAAAAATGGTATAGGTATATTAACATATCCATAGGGAACTGCTTTCCCTCCGGACCCGGAAAATCCCGGAAAGAGAAACCCGGAAGGATGAGCGGAACAAACGGAGACTTAAATGAGCAAATACTATCTGTTTCAAGACACCCACAAATGCATTGGCTGTCATGCCTGCGAAGTGCAGTGCAAAACCCATAAATCCCTGCCCGTCGGACCGAGGCTGTGCCAGGTGCTGACCGTCGGACCCAAACTTATCGGCGACCTCCCCAAGGCTTCCTATATCTTCATGCCCTGTTTCCATTGTGAAAACCCCTGGTGCGTAGCGGCCTGTCCCACCGGCGCCATGCAGAAACGGGAAAAGGACGGCATCGTGTTTGTGGACAACAACCTCTGCGTGGGATGCAAAACCTGTATTTCGGCCTGTCCGTGGGGCGCCCCTCAATGGAATCCGGAATTGGGTAAGGTGGTCAAGTGCGACTACTGTATGGACCGGATCGATCGCGGTCTCAAACCGGCTTGCGTCACCATCTGCACCACCGGATGCCTCCATTTCGGCAAGGCCGAGGAAACGACGCAGATCCGTCGGGAGCGACACGCCCGTCATGTGGCCGCTCTGGACCAGGAATAGGAGGGGGGACTCAATGGCGAATCAAAGCTGCACCGTGGCGGCCTGTCCGGTAAACGACGCCGTCACTCGCCTGAACGAGGCCCTCGGATCGGGCCGGATCGTTCATCCCCGAAGTCGTCGTATCGCGGAGGAGATTCTGGAACTCCTCAACGACGTGGCCTGGGGGCGAGCGGGAAAGGACCATATCCCGGCCATTCAGGACCTGGCCGCGGAGCTGGTGGATCTTGATCATTCGCCGGCCTCGGTTGAGGTCGGCCGTTCGATTCAGGAGGATCTATCGCGACACCGGGAGGTGTTCATCAGCCATGTGGAGACCCACAACTGCGCCACGGGCGCCTGCGTCAAGCTGGCGCCGGCGCCCTGCCAGATGGCTTGCCCCGCGGGCATCGACGTTCCCACCTATGTGACCCTCATCGGTATGGGAAAAGACGCAGAGGCCATCGAGGTCATCCGACGGGACAACCCCTTTCCCTGGGTCTGCGGCCTCATCTGTACCCGCCCCTGCGAATACATGTGCGTCAGGGGGCGAATCGACACCCCGATTTCCATCAAATTTCTCAAAGCCTTCGCGGCCGAGCGGGCCATGTCCGACGGCAATTACGTCAACCCGTCGAAGGAACCCGATAAAGGCAAAAAGATCTGCGTCGTCGGCGCCGGACCGGGCGGCATGAGCTGCGCATACTATCTGGCCCTCAAAGGATACGCGGTCACCGTCATCGAGGCCCTCCCGTCGGCCGGCGGGATGATCTTCGTCGGCATTCCCCGATACCGTCTTCCCCGGGAGGTCATCGACCGGGAAACGGCCATGCTCGAGGAACTCGGGGTCGAATTCCGGTTCAATACGCGATTGGGGCGGGACGTCACCTTCCCGGACCTCCGGGAAGAGGGATTCGATGCATTTTTCATCGCCGTCGGCGCGCATGCCGCATACAAGCTCAACATCCCGGGCGAAACCGACTATCAGGTGACCGACGCCATCGACCTCCTGCGCCGGGTGGCTCTGGGTGACCGCCGCAAACCCGGCAGACGCGTCGTCGTCATCGGCGGCGGCAACGTGGCCATCGATGCGGCCCGGACCTGTCTGCGGCTGGGATGTGAAGAGGTGACTATCGCCTATCGCCGGACCCGGAACGAAATGCCCGCCGACATCGAGGAGGTGGAGCAGGCCGAGGAAGAGGGGGTCATTTTTTCTTTTCTCACGGTGCCGATCGAGGTGGAGGGCAAAAACGACAAGCCCACCGGGCTTCGGTGCCTCCGGGCCAAGCTGGTGGCCCGGGAAGGCAGCTCGCGCATGTCGCCGGTGCCTGTCGAAGGCAGCGATTTCGTCATGTCGGCGGACGTTGTCATCGGCGCCATCGGCCAACGCGTGGAGCAGTCGTGTCTGGCGGATCTCACCGATATGCACTGGACCCGCCGCAGCACCATCGACGTCAACATGGTCAGCATGGAGACATCGATTCCCGGCGTCTTTGCGGCGGGGGACGCCGTGACCGGTCCCGCCACCGTTATCGAGGCCATCGGCGGCGGAAAACGCGCCGCACTGGCCATCGACCGCTATCTGTCGGGAATTCCGCAGCCCAAAATGCCGCCGGTTCCGGTCCGCCGCGCTCGGGTGGAGCACCTGGAGGTGCCGGCGACGACGAAGATGATCCTGAAGCGGCCCGAGATGCCCCTGCTCAACCTGGATCGCCGTCGCACCACCTTTCAGCAGGTGGAACTGGGATACCCCGAAAACGCGGTCCGGGAGGAGGCCCGTCGTTGCCTGCGGTGCGATATCTGCCGGCGATGCGGCGAGTGCGTCGAGGTCTGCCGGGACAAAATGAAGGTGAACGCCCTCCAGATGGGCTATTTCGACTTCGATCACCCCGTGGAGACCGACTTCAGGGTGACCCAGGATCGCTGCATTCTCTGCGGGGCATGCGCCAACAACTGCCCCAACAACGCCATGCAGATGAAAGACGTCAACGGCGAGCGGGTATTGTCCCTCTGCGGAACGGTGCTCAACCGGAAAAAGATTCTTCATTGCGAGGAATGCGGTGCCGTTCTGGGCACCCGGAAATATATCGAATATATCCGCCGTCGCATCGGCCCCGTCGGCAAGGTCCTCGACAAACGACTGCTGTGCGATGTCTGCCTGAGAAAAAACACGGCAACCGCCAACGTGGAAATCCTTTCCTCTTCCAAGGAGGTGTAAAATGACGTTTCGCAAGGGTCAACACATCGAAGTTTTTCAGCGTTCCGAAGACGAGAGTTGGGAGGATTACATGGACGAGTATATCGGGTGTCACGGTATTATCGTGGATCCGGACACTTCGGTGAACGATCCGGACGCCCTTATCGAGGTCAGCCTGGAGGGAAAAGGGACTCATCGCCTGCCTCAGGATTGTCTTCGTGCCCTCAACCATTAATTGGAGCACATCATGATCAATTTTGTAATCAACGACCGGCGTATTTCGGTGGAAAAGCAAACATCCGTGCTTGAGGCTGCGAGGGCTAACGGTGTGGATATCCCCGCGCTGTGCTTTCACCCTGCCCTTAGACCCTCGGGATCCTGCAAACTCTGCGTGGTCGAGATCATCGGCCACCCCGACATGGCGAATATTCCGACCACCATGCTTTCGTGCATTCTCAAGGTCAAGGATGGTATTGTCATCACAACTGAAAGCGATCAAGTCCAGGAAGCCCGCATCAAGGCGTTCAGAAACCTTCTCCAGATGGCGCCGCAATCCAAACCAATTCGACAGATGGCTGAACGGTACAACGTCCCCCTGGGGCCTGCCCCGGACGGGTGCATCCGTTGTCGTCTGTGTGTCCGGATATGCAAAGATATCGTGGGGGCCGGCGCACTGAAAATGGAAAAACGAAACGGAACCCATTATGTCGTCCCTGTCGAAGGACGCTGTATCGGGTGCGGCACCTGTGCCAATATCTGTCCCACAGGGGCCATCAAGGTTGAGGATCAGGATAATATGCGTATCATCAGCATCCGGGATGAGATTATCGTTCGTCATCCCCTTGCCACCTGCGAAGCCTGCGGTAAGCGTTTTGCCACCACCAAATTCCTGGCATACATCGAACAACGGACCGAGCCGCATCCCCATACCAAGGAAGAGCACCGCTATTGTCCGACCTGTGCTAAACTGTTTTCCAATCAGATCAAAACCTTTTCCAGACCTGCCAAACGATAGCGGATTGTGGGGGGGGGCATTCGAAGGTGTTGGGAAACACAGACTTGAAAATCCGCGAAACGGTCTTATGATTAAGCGTCAACACATGTGATAATGACGTTTCACTATCGTCTTTCGGGTGTCGGCAAAGGGTGATACATGCTCCCCCGGCGGCCCCCGAGTCGGTAGGCTGGAGACGATGGCCTCAAGGGGTGCGCTCGTTACGCAAGGCGCACTGTGCGGCGCAGTCCGAATGTGCGAAATTCCCCTTAGACCTTTGGTCTCATCTCGCAACGGTCGACAGTCGCGCTGTTTCAACGGATTTAACAAGGAGAGGAGGGAATCCATGAGTATATTGGTCGCAAAACCCGCTCCCCACTTTACGGCGCCGGCGGTCATGCCCGACGGTATCATCCGGGACGATTTCAAGTTGAGCGAATACCGGGGAAAATATGTCGTTCTTTTTTTCTGGCCACTCGATTTTACCTTTGTCTGCCCTACGGAAATCATTGCCCACGACCACAGGATAGACGCATTCCATGAGCGCAACGCCGAAGTGATCGGCATATCCATCGACAGCCAGTTCACCCACTTCGCGTGGCGAAACACCTCCGTCGACGACGGCGGCATCGGTGCGGTCCAATTCCCCATCGTCGCCGATGTCAAGCATGAGATCACCCGGCAATACGGGGTGGAGCATCCCGAAGCCGGTGTTGCCCTCAGGGCCTCTTTTCTCATCGACCGGGACGGCATCGTTCAACATCAGGTGGTCAATAATCTGCCCCTGGGGCGAAACGTCGATGAAATGCTGAGAATCCTGGATGCGCTCCAGTTCACCGAGGCGCACGGGGAGGTCTGCCCTGCGGGATGGCGCAAGGGAGATATGGGAATGACGCCCTCTGCGGAGGGTGTGGCGTCATACCTCTCCACCAAGGCCGATAAGCTGTAATCCTGCCGATTAACCCATCAAGGAAGATATGACGTCAACATGAATATCAGACAAGCGTTTCTGGCAATGACAACCTGGATTTTCCTCGCGGCTCCCGGACTCGCGGCAGAGACGCCCCTGAAAATCTCAGAGGTCTCCCTGTTTCCCACCAACCTCGCGGACATCCGGATTTCACCGCCTCTCGACTTCTGCGGTGAGCCCGTGCCGCTGGACGACCCGGACATCCTGGAAAATCTGGAGAAGGAATTGCTGCTCACGATCTGGAACCGGCCGCAGTTCATTCTCTACGTCAAGCGTTCGGCCCGCTACATGCCTTTCATCGAAAAGATGCTCCGGGAAAACCACATGCCCGAGGACCTGAAATATGTCGCCATTGCCGAGAGCGCACTGCTTCCCCACATCGGGTCCTCGGCCGGCGCCGTCGGCTACTGGCAGTTCATCAAGTGGACGGGGCAAAAATACGGGCTCAGAATCGACAATGACATCGATGAACGCCGGAACATCTTCGCCTCGACCCGGGCGGCCATTCGCTATTTCAAAAAATTGTATGGGGACTTTGGTTCATGGACGCTTGCCGCAGCATCCTATAACATGGGCGAGGCGGGGCTCAATCGACGAATCGCGGAACAAAACACGCGCAACTACTACCATCTCTATCTTCCCCTGGAGACCCAACGTTACATATTCAGAATTCTCGCCATCAAGCTGGTGCTCTCAGACCTGTCCAAATACGGTTTCGATCTTTCTCCGTCGGATCTCTACCCACCGGTGGCGTTTGATCGAGTTCGTCTCGACATCACCAGCGACGTCCCTGTTCGGACCATTGCCGACGCCGCCGGCACCTATTTCAAGAAGATCAAGGATCTCAATCCGGAAATCCGCGGCAACCGCCTGGTTCAGGGAAACCATGTCATACTGGTCCCCAAGGGTGCTTCGAAGGGTTTTGCCCAACGCTTCAACACCCTTCTCGCCCAACAGAAAGCGGCCCGGGCGGCCATGAAAAAAGAGATTTACGTCGTGAAAGCGGGCGACACCCTCACCCTGATCGCCGAAAGCCTGAACATTCCTTTAAGGGATCTGCTCGAGTGGAACCAGCTGCGATACAACAGCACCATTCATCCGGGCCAGCGCCTCCTCGTCATGCGTTGATCCCTCGGGAAAAAGGGACCAGACCCCCAATCAGACGTAGCCCTCTTTGATACCATCAAATTTAAGCTGCTTAGGGGGGCGCCCCACCGAATAAGCGCCCCCCTCCGCAGTCAATTCCCGGATTCGGTACATGGATCGGATCTTGCGCTTGAAATTGGCCGCATCCAGCCGCCGGCCCAGAACAATCTCATAAACCTTCCGCAGATCCGGCCAGGTGAACCGGTCCGAAACCAGTTCGAAAGCGATGGGCGTGTAAGAGATTTTCCCACGAATTCGTTCCGTCAGGTCGAGGAGAATGCGCTCCTGATCCTTTGCCGGAACCCTGTTACGGTCTCCAGGAATCGTTCGGTAGTCCCTGAGAGGCATCCACGCAGACTCCGCCGAATTGCCGGAGCGCTCACGACCGGCGATGCGCTCATAGGGTACCAGCGCGAAATAGGCCACGTTGACCCGGCATTCCTGCCTGGATTCGACGACACCGCCGTAGGTTTTCAGCTGCTCGATGTAAATGTCCGCAAGACCGGTTTCCGCCGCCAGTTTCCGAACGGCGATCTCAGAGAGATCTTCCCGAAAAGGCAGTTCCAGGGGACCGCCGGGAAGCATCCATTCGCCGGCGGGAGGTTCATCTTTTCCGCGGATCATCAGCACCGACAGTTGATCGTCTTTCAACGTGCAAACGGCGATATGGATAAAAACCGAAGATCGATCGCACAAGGCCGCCGGGGTTGTGGTCGAGGATTGCCGCCGAGGCTGAAAATGGCGGTCGGGCAGGGCGGAAACGGTTTCGCCTTCGCCTTTCCTCCGATAAAGTCGATGATGCCGGATATAGGATTCAACCGCGGCGGGCACCAACCCTCGAATCGAAACGCCTGCGGCGGCTCTGGCCCGGACCTCGGTTGCGCTGATATCGGGGATTGCGACGTCCGTAAGGATCACATGGGGGGGCCGCGACAACAGCCCGTGATATCGCTCCAGGTCGTAACCCGCCCGGGGCAGAATGATAAACGGCACCCGCGCGGCCAATGCATCGGCATGCTGCCATTTCGTGTCGAAATCAAACACGCAGTCGGCCCCGATCACCATGTGAAAGACATAATAATCCCGATAGTCCGGGTCGTCGAGCAATCGGGAGAAGGTCTCATAGGTCACCCCGGAAAGCCGGTGGTCGATCTCATAACCGAAATACCGGATTCCCGGCGTCTCCACCAGCCGGATCATTCGGATGCGATGCGAAGAATACCCCCGATGCTTCTCGAAGGGGTGGTGATAGGCCGGCATCATCCACACCTGATGAACATCCGGCAGAACCTTCAGGATCGCTTCAGCCATCATGATGTGAGCGTTCGTCACCGGGTTGAAAGACCCTCCGATAATTGCGATCTTCCGTTTTTTACGGGGCCGGCGGTTCTTGTAGTACTTGGCGTAGGGGGTTCGAAAATGGCGGCCGTAGACTGCTGAATCATCCAGGTGTAGATCGATGCCGTTTCGCCGGCAGTGTTCCGCTTTGGCACGCTCCCACAGGTCTTCATCCACGTAGGGATTCCCTCGAATCGTTTCTATGGTCGCGCCCGATTCCCTGGCGTGGGAGATAATGGAGAATAGATGCGTCCAGGAGAGTCCCAGAACGGTCTTCAGATAGTGTTCCAGTTCGGGTGTTCTTTCGACGCCGGTGAGAAGATGCACCTCGTGGCCGTTCTCGACCAGAAGACGCGTCAACCCGGAAAAAAAAGCCACATCCGCATCGGCGACGCCGTGAACGTCGATTCCGAATTTGAGAATCCGTTCTGTCATGATACGTCCCTCGGGACGGCGCATACTCGCCCGGGACACCTCATGCGGCCCGTTCCGTTTCCGAAAGAACAACCCCCGCAGCGCGCATCCGTTCAAAGAAGGCCGCCGCCCTTTCCTCGAATCCGGCGACGGGCGACATGGCGTCGGTCAACAGGACAATCTTTCGCGGAATCTCCGGGTCGTTGCTGAAACGAACGACGTCCGCCACCGTATCCGCCACACAGTGAGAGGCGGCTTCTCCGGCCACCCAGATTCGGTCGGCCTCGTCAAGTCTCTGCAGCAGACTCTGGTTGATCTGGGTGAAAGGATCGTCGGGAACCGCTACCGAAGGCCGGATAGCGGAAAAATTTTCCGTGAAGCGGTTGGCGCCTTTCATTACGAAATCGAGATCGTGAAACCGTTCCCGCCAGTCGTTCAGCACGTCGAGCAGCGGCGCGAAAACCTGATGCCCCCACGTGCCGATCAGACAGTGGTAGGGCCAGATCACGTGTTCGCCGATGGTTTCCATGTAGGTCCGGGTCCATTCGCGGTGGCTCGGATCCGCCGCTCGGTAGCGTCCGGCATCGACATCCCGGATGGAGATTCGGGTAAACGGCTCGGGAGGCTTGCCGTCGGCGTCGATCCACCAGATGGGATGGGCGATGTGAATTTTGTTGTGGGAATCGAGCGTGACGACAATCTGGCGAATATCCCCGGCGCGACGGCGGATAAAGCCGGCAAGGCGCTGCATGTCCGCATCCGCACCCCCGACATAGAGTTCGCCTTCGGGATCGCAAAAGGCGTTTTGAGGGTCGATAATCATCAACAGTGTTTTCATGGTAGACCTCCTGCCGCTACTTTTCGTTTAAACACGCTCTTGAGATAGGATAGATACTCGGCATCCTTGCACATCTGCTTGCCCGGGGTGTCGGATATCTTGGCGACGGGAGCGCCCTGGCATCGGATCATTTTGATGACGATCTGAACAGGCTTCTCGGTAATATCGTTGGTGAGGTTGGTGCCGATGCCGAAGGCGGTCTGAATCCGTCCGTTGAAATACCGGGCGAGCTCGATGGCTTTGTCGAAGGAAAGGCCGTCGCTGAAAATGGCCCGCTTGATCTGCGGAGACACCTTCAGTCTCCGGTAATGAGCAATGAGACGGTCGCCCCAGTGGAAGGGGTCCCCGCTGTCATGCCGGCAGCCGTCGAATAGCTTCGCAAAATACATGTCGAAATCGCTCAGAAACGCTTCGAACCCCACGGTATCGGACAGGGCGATGCCCAGGTCGCCGCGATATTCCTGGGCCCAATGTTCAAGGGCGAATTTCTGGCTGTCCACGAGTCGGGGCCCCAAAGCCTGGGCCGCCATAATCCATTCGTGGGCCATGGTGCCGATGGGCGTGAGGTCGAATTTTCTGGCGAAATAGACGTTGCTCGTCCCGATGAAATTGCGGGGCAACGCCTTCTTGAGGACCGCGATGATATGCTCCTGCCACGCTCTGGAGAAACGTCGTCGGGTCCCGAAATCGGAAAAACTGAACCCCAGATTCTCCGCGTTGGCGGCCTTGACGAGTGCGATCTTGTCGAAGAGCTTCCCGCGGCCCGTATCGAAATTCGGGTGGGGTACGATATTGCTGAAGTAGACCTCGTTCACAATGGCCAGAACCGGAACCTCGAAAAGAATCGTATGCAACCAGGGCCCCTTGATCCCGAGTTTGAATTTGCCGTCCTCGCTTTTGACATGAATGTAGTCCCGCTGGAGATGAAACAGACGAAGAAACTGGATGAAATCCTTTTTCAGGAATCTCAGATCACCGAGATAATTCAGCTCTTCCGGAGTGAACCTGAGGGTGCAGAGGTGATCGATTTCGGCGGCGACGGTATCGACGACGGGCGACAAATCAATGCTGTCGTCCCGACAGTTGAACTCGTATTCGACTTCGGCCCACGGAAACTGGTGCAGCACACCCTGCATCATGGTAAGCTTATACAAATCGGTATCCAAAAGCGAGTTGATGATCACAGCCTGTCCTTTTCTGGAGGTATGACACTCATTTTTTTGATATTCATCCCTTATCCAGTTCATTACTCTTATTAAATTTTTAAGAAGTCAAACTGTTTTTGGTAAAAATAACCTCAATACCCGATCAAATCCCTTTGACATGCGCGGGGGTTGTGCGTAGAAAATGATAAAAGGGAAGGTTGAAGACTAACGACTGGAGGCTGGAGGCTGAAGACTGAAGGGGTGATCAACGCTCCGTTCCTCACACACGCACCCCTTCAGCCTTCAGCCTATAGCCTTCAGCCCAAAGAAAGGAAAAGCCATGAATCTCGAATGCATTGGATACGAAAAACGCAAGGGCGTCGGCATCATCACCCTGAACCGCCCCCAGGTTCTCAATGCCATGAATCGTCGTCTGTGGCTCGATTTTCAGACGGTACTGGCGGAGGCCGGTGCGGATCCCGATATTCGCGCCGTCGTGATTACCGGGGAGGGCAGGGCTTTTTCATCGGGGGCCGACCTTAAAGACAGTCGAAACCGCAGCCAAACGGACTATCGCGCCTATCTCGAGGAACTCCAACAGGCTTCCCGACGCCTCATCCGGTTCGATAAACCCGTCATCGCCGCCATCAACGGGTATGCCATCGGCTCGGGCTTCGAACTGGCCCTGGCCTGCGATATCCGCATTGCCGCTGAAAACGCCCGCATCGGGCTGCCGGAAGCCAAGGTCGCCTCTTCGGTGACCGGCGGCGCGCTCCGCCTTCTCCAGGATCTCGTCGGACCGGGAAAGGCCAGGGAGCTGCTCTTTACGGGTGACTTCATCGAGGGATCGGAAGCAGCGCGTATCGGGCTCGTCAACCTCGCCGTTCCCCTGGAGCAACTCATGGGAACGGCGCTCTCCATGGCCGAAAAGATCGCACAAAACGCCCCGCTTTCCATCAAAATGATCAAAAAGGGGCTTCACATGGCTCAAGGAGAGACAAGCATGGAGGCGCTGATGGATTTTGAAATCGAGGCCTGCCTGGCCTGCGTGTCCGCCGAGGAACGAAGGGTATCTCTCGATACCTTTGAGACCCGGAAAAAATAAGGACGCATCTCTCGGCTTTCGTGATGGAGGCTGAAGGCTGAAGAGGCATAAATACCCCGTTCGGCACAGATGCACCCCTTCAGCCTATAGCCTTCAGCCTTCAGCCTATGTAATGAAGACAATGCCCCCCGGCAGGGGGAGAGGGGATGGTCATGACGCTTGACAAAATCATGAACGCCGAGACCGTCGCGGTGATCGGTGCATCCAGAAACGAGACCAAACGCGGATATCAGGCTATCCGTACGCTTCTGGACGAGAAATACGAGGGAACTATTTTTCCGGTCAACCCAAAGGAACAGCGGATTATGGGCTTGAAATGCTATAAAAGCCTTCACGACATCGATGGCCCAGTTGATCTGGCGCTGATCACGACACCGGCCCGAAGCATCCCCGCCGTTCTCGAAGAGTGCGGTGAAAAAGGGGTTTCAGGCGCCGTTGTCATCGCCGGAGGCTTCGGAGAAACCGGTCTTCAGGGAAAGGTCCTGGAAAACGAGATTCTGGCGGTTGCCAACAGACACAACGTCCGACTGATCGGCCCCAACACCTCCGGCCTGATGAATCTGAAAAGGAACATGAATCTGGTGGGCCTCAGGGACGTCCCCCGGGGCAACATCGCACTGCTCTCCCAAAGCGGAAACATGGCCCTCACCATCATTACCGAAGCGAAGCTTCGCAGCCTCAAGGGGTTTTCCTATTACATAGGGGTGGGCAACGAAGCGGATGTCAAGTTCCATGAATATCTCGCTTTTTTTCAAGAGGATCCCGACACCCAGGCCATCCTGATGTATGTGGAAGGCATGAAGGACGGCCGAAAATTTCTACAGCAGGCCTATAAGACCAGCCGGACCAAGCCCATCATTCTGCTCAAAAGCGGCCGGTCCTCCACCGGCCGACGCTCCGCCGGATCGCATACCGGGGCTCTGGCCGGCATTTCGGAGGTGGCACGGACGGCGTTTCAACGCGCGGGAATCATCGTCATTGAAAACTCCGATGAGCTCTTTCCCTGCGCCGAAACCCTCTCTAGCCTCCCGCCGGTCCGCGGCAACAGGATCGCCATCCTGGCCGACGGGGGCGGGCATGCCGTCATCGCCGCCGACCTCCTCACCGATTTCGGCGTCAGGATTCCGGAGCTCTCTGAAAAAACCCAGAATCTGTTGAAACGGATCCTGCCGCCGGGGGCTTCGCTGAAAAACCCTGTTGACGTCGCCGGCGGCACCGATGCGGATCCGACAATATTCGCCCAATGTGCGAATATCATTCTTAAAGACCCTGCCGTGGGTGGTCTTCTGATTGTCGGCCTGTTCGGCGGATACGGCATTCGATTCGCCGAATCCCTCGCACTGAAAGAGGAGGACGCGGCGCATCAGATGGGAAAGATGGTCACAAAGCGCAACAAGCCCATTGTCCTGCACAGTCTCTACAATTCCGAAAAACCCCACTCGCTTCATCTGCTGCGGTATTACGGCATCACCGTCTATGATTCACTGGATGTCGCCTGTAAGTGCATCTCGGTCCTGGCCAGGCGCGGCAGCTATCTCAAGAGCTATCACGCCAAGACCAATTTCGTTCTCAATTGGGGGCAGAAAGCCCGTTCGGAAGGACGCCGGATCATCAGCAACGCCCGCGCGGAAGGTCGCAGCGTCCTTCTCGAGCATGAAGCCAAGCATATGCTTCACCTCCACGGCGCGCCGGCGTTCCGTGATCGGTTGGCGACGACGGGTGCGGCGGCGATCGATTTTGCCCGGGAAGTGCGCGGACCCGTGGCGCTCAAGCTTGTTTCCCCGGATATTCTTCATAAAAGCGACGCCGGCGGGGTCAAACTCGGCCTCAAGACCGACGATGAGGTGGGGACCGCTTTCGCAGAAATCATTCAAAACGCCAGGAATTTCAATCCGGATGCGGACGTTCGGGGCGTGCTCGTATCACCCATGGCCCGAAGCGGGGTGGAGACCATCATCGGCACCAAAACCGACGACCAGTTCGGTCCCGTCATCATGTACGGACTCGGCGGGATTCTCGTGGAAATCCTGAAGGACGTTTCGTTTCGCGTGCTGCCCATTTCGCCCAACTCGGCGAAGAAAATGATCGAAGAGACCAAGTCGGCACCCATTCTGGACGGCGTCAGGGGCAGGGGGCCCTATGACAAGGCCGCACTCAGGTCCGTACTGCTGATGTGCTCGGAAATCATCGAATCCTATCCCGACATCCTGGAGATGGATTTGAATCCGGTGATCGTTCATGAGCGCGGTGTCAGCATCGTGGATGCCCGAATCATCCTCAAACCGGCGGGTGAAACATCGTACCCGGAACCGTCTTAGCCATGGAGGAGCGTACCTTATGATCGCCGAAATTCTGGCCACCGGAGAGGAGCTTCGCACCGGGGCACTGGTCGACACCAACTCCGCTTATCTCGCCCGCGAGCTGGAAGCCTTGGGCATAGACGTTTCCCGGCATCAGTGCGTTGGAGACGATTCCGCGACCATCGCCACCGTCCTCGAGGAGATCGGAGATCGTGCGGATCTGGCGTTGGTCACCGGCGGCCTCGGTCCCACCGAGGACGACCGGACGTGTGAAGCCGCCGCAAGGGCCGCCGGCGTGCCCCTGGAAATGAAGAACGACGTTCTGGACGGCATTCGACGGTATTTTGCGGAACGCCGGATACCGATGCCGCCGTCCAATGAGAAACAGGCTCTCATACCCATGGGCGCGGATCTTCTGGCAAACCCCGTGGGCACCGCGCCGGGGTTTGCCGTGATGATCGGCCGGTGCCGATGCTGTTTCATGCCCGGCGTGCCCTTCGAGATGAAGCGGATGTTCAGGGATCGGGTCCGGCCGATCATCGATGCAATGACAGACTCCTCCCTCGGGGTCCGCCTGAATCGAACCCTTTCGGTCTTCGGTCTCACCGAATCGGCAACCGATGAGCGCCTTAAAGGCCTGGAGCAGGCTTTTCCCGGCATCCGATTGGGGCTGCGGGCAGTATTTCCCGAGATCCAGATCAAGCTTTACGGGGACGGCAGCGATGCGGAAACGCTGGCGGGAAAAATGCAGGAAGCGACGGCATGGGCCGCGGCGCGGCTGGGGGATCGGGTTTTTTCCGTGACGGAGGAATCGATGGCCGCCGCCCTGGGACGTCTGCTTCGACAGGAACAGGCGAGCCTGGCGCTGGCGGAAAGCTGTACGGGAGGTCTTATCGCCAACAGCGTCACGGATGTCCCGGGCAGCTCGGATTATTTCCTTTTTTCAGCCGTGACCTACAGCAATGATGCAAAAATGAACATCCTGGGCGTATCGCCGGATACGCTGAGCCGTTTCGGCGCCGTCAGCACTGAAACAGCCAAAGAGATGGCGGCAGGCGTTCGTCGGATTACCGGCGCCACATACGGTCTTTCGGTCTCCGGCATCGCAGGCCCTTCCGGCGGGACTCCGGAAAAGCCTGTCGGCACCGTCTGCATCGGGCTGGCCGGACCCTTCGGAGCAACAGCCAGACGCCTGACACTCAGTTTCGCCACACGCGAAATGAACAAAGCCATGTTCGCCATGAAGGCGATGGATATGCTGCGGCGGAGCCTCATGGCGAAAAAAGCGGACGAACGCCTCTGAAGCGATAGGAAATGTCGGCTGCAATGCACCGGCAAATCGCTGCAGTCCCGACAAAAGAGACACGCCGGCGCATGAGGCTATCCGCGCCGGCGCTTTGGATTGCAGCATTGCTTCAGGAGGTTTTCCGAGGCGTGTCGGTTGCGGGAACGCTGACAGGAACCCCCTCGTAGGGTGTTCGTCGTCGACTTCTGGTGGTCTGAGCTTCCCGCATCTGGCGAAGGACCTCGATGGCTTCCTTCTGTCCCTGGTAGAGGCGGGACATATCGACGGCCATGCCGGCGATCTGGGCCAGGCCCTGGACGAAGTTGACGTCATCGAGGGTAAATTCCCAGGGTTCGGCGGTATAGACCCTGAGAGCCCCCAGCATTTTGCCGCCGACGGCGATAGGCACCGAAAGGATCGATTTGATGCCCTCCCTGACCGCAGCCTCCGGATACTGAAGTCTTGGATCGTCCTCCACATCGTAAATGGCGATCGGTCCGTCCTCCAGGGACTGGGCGATGGATGACATGGCGCTGATCGGCCCTTTGTTGAGGTATTCGTCGCTCAGCCCGAACGAGGCCGCAATTTCAAGTTCGTGGGTTTTGCGGTTGAAAAGAAACAGCGTGCATCCCTTGACGTTCAGGGCGGTTTTGATGCCCTCGACGGTCATGAGTACCACTTCCTCGGGATCCCTGGAATGAGAGATGGCTTTGGTAATCTTGACGAAGGACTCGTAATTGATGACTTTTCTGTTCATCCGACCCTCCTTTGTCCGGTGATGTTGCCGTTATTGGCGGTGGTCCAGTTCCGCGGTGCGGCTTTTGGGCTTCCGGCAAACGATCTTCGTTTCCGCCGGAAGCACTGAACACAGCACTTCAGTTTCACGGGCACCTCCTTCCTCCAAACCTGACAAATCCTCTGAATCGGCCTCCGGGATCCGAATGACGAAGGCCAATCCTTGTTATAAAAGGGCTTATAGCCCTTACGTCGGCAGGGTTGCGGTCGCGATGCAACAGTGAACAGGCCAAAAATCACGTGAGAAGGTCAAGAACAGTAAATGAACAGGGTCGATGGGATCGTTAGAATGCCGGTTGAGATATAAATCGTGAAAAGGCTGAAAGGATGTGTCTTTGGCGAATGGGCGCTCAGGCCCCTTCAGCCTTCACCAACCGCGAATCAATTATACATTATGAAATTATTTCACAAAAATCAAGTCGGAAAATTGGGCGCATCTCGTTCGGCAAGGATTGCAGCGGCGCAGATCGGCTGGATCTGCGTCTACCGGGGGTGCCTGGCCCGCCATTGACGGGGAGATACGTATCCGCGCCCCTGAATCCACATACCCCGTTTGTGTTTCCGGGCGCGCCGCTCTGCCGCGAGGTAAGGCCGCGCATCAAAGCCCTTCGGCAGCCGTCCTTTGTAAACCTCGGCATAGCCGGCCTCGACCATGGCGAGACCGATGTTCCGGCCTTCGGCAAACACCTCGGCAAGATGCCGGTTGTAGGCGTCCATGCCATAGCCTTTGACACGAAACGATCGATTCGATATCAGCCCTTTCAGATGATGCGCGGCCTTGTTGCCGTAAGGTTGCGACGGCGTTCCACGTTTACGGTTTTTTCGCTCCGGTGCATCGATTCCCACGATGCGGACGTGGATGGCGAGATTGTCGTCGGCGGCCATGAAACTGTCCCCATCAAAAGCACGTGTCATCCGAAAGCTTCGCGCCGACAGCCTCGCAGGAGATACCCTGCCGTTTTCACTGACGATGCTCCGCCCCGTTTCTTCAGGGTGGACGGCGTCGGCAAAGAGATCGCCGCTCTGCAACAAAACGAATGACACCAGCGCCAGTCGAACAATGGCGGAAAAGTTCCAATGCGTGCGCTCGGAGACGCCGGGTCCGCATCCACTCCGGGTCCGCACCATGCCGGCCTCAGCAATCACTGAAGGCGGGATGGGCCGTTTCGCTCCCCAAAAAAACCGTGAGCCGCTCGACATGACGGTTCTCCTCGTTGATGATCGTCTCGAGCATTCGCTTTGCTGCCGGATCCTCAATGAAAGGTGTGAGCATTTCATAAAAGAGAATGGTATCCTTTTCGAATTCGATAAACGTGCGAATCATGTCGTTCTGGTCAGCGATATTCGAAAAATCGACATCCTCGAGAGAAAAACCGCGATCTCCAAGTATTTCGTCAAGCATTTCCCGACTCAGTTCCCGGGAAAACGAATGATTTCCGCTATCCGGATGCTTTTGTTTGAGACGGGAAAAATATGTCGCATGGTGGGATTCCTCGTCGGCCATCCATGCCAGCAGAGCGGACAGCATCGGATCCGAAACCTTGTCCGCAGCCTCGCGATAGATCTTCTCGCCGTTTTTTTCGAATTGAACGGCCATGTCCAGTATCTCGTTTATCAGAAACATACGCTCCTCCGATATCCTTGGTGCCGAAATTCAAAGCCGGCGATCCCGAGCGCCGCCCAACCGATAAAACCGCGCTGTGCTGTGACCCAATACCACATCAAAGCCTGTGAGGTCCATTTCGAAATCAGATGATGCCCGGATTACCGATTTGTCGTGAAACCGCCGGCATCAAGATCTCATTTTGACGATTGAGACCGTATAATTGACAGTTTCAATTATTTACGTTATTCACTCAACTTTCGACTTTCACAGGCCGATGCCGGCCGGAAATTCGGGAAGCGTTTTGCTCCACTCATTCAACTTCCGCCGCGAGGGTGCAACGGAATGGATTCGAGTCAAATTCGGATTACCTCGGGGGTGAGCGAGCTCGACCGCTTGCTTGGAGGACTTTTTATCGGCGACAACGTCGTCTGGTACGATGACGCCGGAAGTTTGGCGGGAACCTTCTGCATCAACTTCATACAGGCCTCCCAGGCTGAAAACAAGTTTGTCATATATGTCAGCTTTGACCGATCCCCTAACAACCTGCTGGAAAAACTCGGCGACCTCGCTGAAAACCCACGCCTCACCATCGTGGACTGCTTCACCTGCGGCAAAGGCGAAGGCTCCGATATTTTCAATCGGTTCTATAAAAAAGATCGCCATCGACGACAGTCCTGCAACATCGTAAAGATCAACGAACCTCAGGCTTTCCGACAGGTGATGGCGGCCCTCCAAAATATCCACAAGCCGCTTCAGGGAGACGTTCGGTTCGTTTTCGAAAGTCTTACGGGCATGCAGGATCTGTGGGGCGGGGAGGAGGCGGTTCTCAAATTCTATACCCATTCCTGCCCGCAGTTGTATGAACTGAACACCATCGCCTATTGGATCGCCGAGAAAGGGGCCCACTCGCTCAGGCTCAAGGCCCATATCAATCAGATTGCCCAGGTGGCCGTGGATCTCTCCATGAAACGGGGCCGTTCTTCCCTGACTCTCCTCAAGGCTGAAAAACGTAACCCCGGCACGGTGAACACGCCCAGATATTACTGGACCGACGGCACGCAGATCCGCTTTGAGGACCAGAAGCGGGCCTCAGGTCCCATTGACATCGGGCAGCGACTCAAAGCGCTTCGTACCCGTCAGGGAATTTCCCAGACCGAACTCGCCAGATCGGTCGGGGTAACGCCCAGCACCATCTCCCAAATCGAGAGCAATCTGATCTACCCGTCCCTGCCGGCCCTGTTCAAGATCGCCGACACGCTCTCCATCAAGATCTCGGCGTTTTTTCAGGAAAAGGCCCGTCAGAACGACCCTGTGGTCTTTTCGGTAACAGGCGGCGTCAATATCCGATTCCCGAACCTGCCCAAAGAAAGCATTCAGGGAAAACTCCTGACCCCCATCGGATCGACTCCGCGCGTCGAGACGTCGGTAATCGAAATCCCGGAACACACGGTCCTTCCTGCTCATTTTTACATGCACAAGGGGGAGGAGTTCGGTTACGTGACGGCAGGGCGACTCCAAATGGAAATCAAACAGGTCGCTTACGACCTGTCGGCAGGCGATATCATCTACCTTACCGCCGAGGTACCCAGTCAGTGGAAAAATCCCGGACCGGGGCCGGCTCGTCTCCTCTGGCTGAAAATCAGATAGTCTCCAGGGCCGGCCCATGAAAGCCGAAAGTCGAGTCATCACATCAGGTTTTCAGGCCGGGATCTTGCCACCCCCTTTTTTTTCAGATATATTGAACGCATGAAATCCGACACACGCCAATCCCACGACGAGTATGTGAAGGCCCTCACCGACATCAGTCGGGCCATTACATCGGATCTGTTTCTGGAGGATCTGCTCAAGCTCATCGTCATGGTCACCGCCAACGTCACCGGCGTGGCCATCTGCTCCCTGTGGCTCATCGAGGAGATTGACGGCCGTCCGAAAATCCGGCTGAAAGCGACGCAGGCCATCGCTCCGGAATACGTCAAAGACCGGTCCCTCAATCTGACCGAAGGGGTCGTGGGCTATGTTGCCACCACCAAGCGACCGCTGATCATCAAAAACGTTCTGAAAAGCAAACGGTTCAAGGAAAAAGAGATGGCCAGGAAGCTCGGGCTCATCTCCATGCTGAGCGTTCCCCTAGAGGTCAAGGAGGAGAAAGTGATCGGCGTCCTGAACTGCTTTACATCCGAACCGCACGATTTTTCAGAGACCGAGGTCAACCTCATCACCGCCGTATCGAACCAGGCGGCCCTTGCCATTCTGAACGCCGAACTGGTGGTCAAGACCAAGGTCATCCAGGAGGAGTTGGAGACCCGAAAGATTATCGACCGCGCCAAGGAGATCATTATGCATCGTCGCGGCATGAAGGGCGACGAGGCCTATCGATGGATTCAGAAAAAAAGCATGGACAGCCGGAAATCCATGCGGCAGGTGGCCGATGCCATTCTGCTCTCGGAAGAGTTCTACCACACCTGAACCGCGGCCATCGGGACTTCAATGCTCCGGTGGGAGCGGGGCGCGCCCGCGAAATTTCTCTTCAGTCTTCAGTTTTTTCCGGCCGGCATCACGAAAATCAAAATTGCGACACCCTGTTTTTTTCCGCCCCAATAATTTTTGCTTGACATCCCTTTTCAGTAAAACTAAAATATTTACTCAAAATTAAGTGTTCTTTCGTTGCCGTACAATGGCGTTCGGCGAACACGGGGGAACCTCAAAGACAGAGATAGACAAAGGCGTCTGATTTTCTTCGATAGCGAAGACAGACGCCTTTTTGTTTTTTAGCGATGGGAAAGCGTTCAGAAACAACGATCTCTCATCTCAACCAGTTAAAAAAAGGAGAAATAACGTGCGCTTTTCTAAAACCAATGATGTTCTGGGAACGGTCAATCGCGGAAATCCGACGGAATCAGGACTGTGCACCCTGTGCCGGGCGGATTGCGAGGGAAAATGCGAAACATGGCTGTCAAGTCTCGTTGGGCGCAAGCTGCTTTATCCGAGAAGCTTCGGTATCGTGACGGCCGGTTCCAACAACACGACCCATGTGGGGGTTTCCTATAATTCATTGCGAATTCAAGGCTATGCCTACGGCGCTCACGGGCTGGGGGAAGGCTTGAGCACGGATCCCGACGACTGTATATTCCCGAACGTCAATCTGACCACCCAATTCGGAAAAGCCGTTAAGACCAAGGTTCGCATGCCGCTCATGACCGGCGCTATGGGGTCGACCTTCGTGGCCCAGAAGTACTGGGACGCATTTGCCATCGGCGGCGCGCTGGTGGGCATCCCGGTCGTCATCGGCGAAAACGTCGTCGGGGTCGACCGGAACTCGGAGATCACGCCTGGAGATGTCCGAAAGGGCAAGATCAAGAGCGCTCCCGAGCTCGAGCGACGGATCGACGGTTATCTCCGATATTTCGACGGATACGGCGCCATCATCGTTCAACTCAACGTGGAAGACACCCGGAACGGCGTTGCGGAATTCGTGGCCGACAAATACGGCGACAAGTGCATCATCGAGCTCAAATGGGGGCAGGGCGCCAAGAACATCGGCGGCGAAATCCAGGTCCGGAGCCTCGATTACGCACTTTTCCTGAAAAACAGGGGTTACATCGTGGATCCGGACCCCACCATTCCCGAAGTTCAGGAAGCTTTTGAGAACGGCTCCATCAAGTCTTTCGCCCGTCACAGCCGGTTGGGCGCCACCAATATGGACACCGTCGATCAGGTCCGAAGGGATTTCATGAGCACCGTTGAATACCTCCGGAGCATCGGTTTCAATCGGATCACGCTTAAAACCGGCTCCTACGGGATGGAAGAACTGGCCATGGCCATCAAGTTCGCCACCGACGCAAAGCTCGATCTGCTCACCATAGACGGTTCCGGCGGCGGCACCGGCATGAGCCCCTGGAACATGATGCAGAGCTGGGGCGTGCCGTCCATCCACCTCCACGCAAAGGCATATGAGTATGCGAGCATTCTGGCCGCAAAAGGCCAAAGCGTTGTGGACATGTCATTTGCCGGGGGGTTTGCAACGGAGGATCACATCTTCAAGGCCCTGGCGCTGGGAGCGCCTTTCACCAAGATGGTCTGCATGGGCAGAGCCGTTATGGTGCCGGGCTTCGTGGGAGCCAACATCGAAGGAGCGCTCTTCCCCGACAGAAGAGGCGCCGTCAACGGCCACTGGTCCGAGCTGCCGAAAACCGTCCAGCGGGTCGGCAACAGCGCCAAGGAAATCTTTGCCGCTTATTTCGACGTCGAAAAGAAGGTGGGCAAGGATGAAATGAAGCACATTCCCTACGGTGCCATCGCCTTCTGCACCCTGGCGGACAAGCTGGCCGGCGGTCTGCAGCAGCTCCTGGCCGGCGCCCGCAAATTTTCCATGTCCCAGATCACGCGGAACGAGATCTTCTCGGCCAACCGGGAAACCGCCCTCGAGATCGGGGTTCCCCACGTGTCCGACATCAACAATGAAAGCGCGAAAAAGATTCTCAATTCCTGAACCAATGCCGGAATAACGGTGTCCCGCGGCGCCTTTCGGAACCCCTCCGGAAGGCGCCGCCAAATCATGGAGAAGGGTCTACGAGGTATAGATGGAGCACTTGCGGGCGGACTGAGCGGCCTCCATCAGGGCCTCCGAAAAGGTCGGATGGCCGTGAACCGTCCGCGCGATGTCTTCCGAACCGGCACCGAATTCCATTGCCAGGACACCCTCGGCGATCATGTCGGCGGCGCGAGGACCCAGGATA
The DNA here is from genome assembly GCF_001854245.1 of Desulfococcus multivorans. Classification (GTDB taxonomy): domain Bacteria; phylum Desulfobacterota; class Desulfobacteria; order Desulfobacterales; family Desulfococcaceae; genus Desulfococcus; species Desulfococcus multivorans. Next base: position 2,350,593 of record NZ_CP015381.1, read on the forward strand.
TGGACCCCGAGAATGCGGTCCGTCTTTGAGTGACAGATCAGTTTGACAAAGCCGTCGGTTTCACCCATGCATCGGGCCCGCCCGGTCCCCGAAAAGGGGTAGGTGCCCACACAATAGGGAATCCGGCGTTCCTTGGCCGTCTCTTCGGTGATGCCGACGGCGGCCGCCTCGGGCCAGGTGTAGATCACGGCGGGAATGGCATCGTAGTTGACCTCTCCCGGTTTTCCCGCCATGTTTTCCACGGCGGCAATGCCCTCGGCAGAGGCTTTGTGAGCCAGAGCGGGTCCGGGGACGAGATCGCCGATAGCGTAGACGGTCTCGGCATCGGTCTGATATCGGCTGTTGACCCGGACGTGACCGGTTCGGGAGTCCGTTCCAACGCCCGCCGCCTCCAGGTTGAGGCCTCGTGTCAGGGGTCTGCGTCCGACGGCCACCAGGACGCGGTCACATTCCAGGGTAGAGGCGCCGTCCTTTCCTTCCACCGCAACCTTTACGGTGCCGTTCGTCACCGTCACCCCGGAGACCCTCGTTTCGAGACGGAAATCCAGCCCCTGCTTTCTCAACATCCGTTCCAGTGACCGGATGATTCGGCCGTCCATCGTCGCTGCAATCTTGGGCAGCATCTCGACAACCGTCACCGCCGACCCCAGCCGCCGCCAGACCGACCCCAATTCCAGACCGACATAGCCCCCGCCCACCACCACCAGGTGCTCAGGTACCGCGTCAAAGGAGAGCGCCCCCGTCGAATCGACAATACGATCGCCGTCGATGGAAATCCCCGGGACTGAAACGGTTTCGCTGCCCGTTGCCAGGAGGATATTTTTGGCGCTCAGGATTTTCGGGCTGCCGTCGTCGACGGTCACGGCGACTTCCCGGGGGCTCTCGAGACGGGCTGTACCATGAAAAACATCGATCTTGTGTCTGTCCAGGAGCTTTTCCACCTGATCGGTCAGGTCGGCCACGACCTTTTCCTTTCGAGCCATCATGACGGCCAGGTCGAAAGAGAGATTGTCAAACCGGATCCCGTGATTTGAAAAATTTTCCTTTGCCTGAATGAAGTGTTCGCTGGAATCGAGCAGGGCCTTGCTGGGAATACACCCGACATTGAGACAAACGCCGCCCAGACGCGCCGCCTTCTCGACGCAGGCGACCTTGAAACCCAGTTGAACCGCCCGTACCGCCGCCACATAACCGCCGGGGCCCGAGCCCACCACCACCAGATCGTATTGTTTTTTCTCCCCCATATCAGACCTCCATCAGCATGCGTTCCGGGTTTTCAATCATCTCCTTGATCCGTTTCAGGAAGGTGACCGCCTCCCGCCCGTCGACGATCCGGTGGTCATAGCTGAGTGCCGTGTACATCATGGGACGGATGACGATTTCGTCGTCCACCACGACCGGTCGTTTCTCGATCCGGTGCATCCCCAGAATGGCGCTTTGCGGTGGGTTTAAAATCGGCGTACTCAGGAGTGACCCGAACACGCCGCCGTTGGTGATGGTAAAGGTCCCCCCCTCGAGGTCGGAGAGTTCCAGTCGGTTTGCCCGGATTTTTTCCACGTAATCGACGATGGCCTGTTCAATGTCGGCAAACCCGAGTCGATCGACGTCTCGGATGACCGGAACAACGAGGCCCTTGGACGATCCCACGGCGATGCCGATATGATAATAGTGGTGAAATACGATGTCGTCGCCGTCGATAAAGGCGTTGATCTGGGGAAACTCGCGAAGGGCCTGAACCGTCGCCTTGAGGAAAAAGGACATGAAGCCCAGGGAGACATCGTATTTTTTCTTGAAGTCCGCCTTGAACATGGAGCGCATCTCCATGCATCGACTCATGTCGATATCGTTGAAGGTGGTCAGCGAAGCGGTATTCTGTTTGGCCGCAAGGAGCCGGGCGGCGATTCGCTTGCGGATGGGGCTCATGGGCTTTCGTTCTATGCCCGGTTCCGCTTCAGGTTTCGCCTCACCGGCCGGCGTGTCGGATGGTTTTTCCGTGGTTGCGGATTTCGCCTCCAGATGCAGCAGGACGTCTCCTTTGGTCATGCGGCCGCCTGGCCCGGTGGCTTCGATCCCGGAGGGATCGAGGTCATGAAGGGCCACCAGACGCCGAACCGACGGAGAGAGATCGAGATCGTCCCGGACAGCATCCGGTCCCGGGTCGGCCCCTTGCTTCCGGGTCGCTTTATCGGTCTTCTCAGCCGTCTCGGTCTTCTCAGCCGTGTCGGTCTTCTCAGCCGTGTCGGTCTTCTCAGCCGTCTCGGTCTTCTCAGCGGTCTCGGTCTTCTCAGCCGTCTCGGACGCCTGGGCGGATTCGCCTTCCGTGATGATTTCACCCACCACCTTGCCGACAGCCACCGTTTCCCCCTCCCGGACCCGAATTTTGAGAACCCCATCCGCCTCGGCCACGACCTCCAGGGTGACCTTGTCCGTTTCGATCACGAAAAGGGGTTCATCCTTTTTCACGGTTTCGCCGTCCGCTTTGTACCACTGGGCCAGAATCGCTTCTTGAACCGATTCCCCGACGCTGGGGATTTTAATCTCTATTGCCATGGCTGCTCCTTCTTCATCTGTTTGACGCAATTTTCGCCTTTCGTAGTGTTGACCGAAAAGCGTTTGAGGCTGACGGAGTCATTCACGGGCATAACCCGCTTCTGCTGAGGGATAAACGCGCCGTTTGTCGCAAGCCCGCCCCTTCAGTTTTCAGCCTGAATCGGGACCATTCTCTGCCGGCGCCGGCGGCTGAACATCGAAAGTTGACTATTCAACTTTCGACTTTCATGATGGTAACCGGAAAGAGGTGCCGGGAGGATACGGCCCGGGCCCCTTCAGCGGTGAGTTTTAGTGCCGCTTAAGCGCCGCGGCGGATCAGCGGCCCGGACTGTTTGAGCGCAGCGAGTTTCCGGGCCGCCCGGAGCAAGCTTTAGCGGCACTTGAACGAAACCGCGTGGGGCGCGGGCCGTATCCTCTCGGCACCGGCCTATGAAAGTCGAAAGTTGAGTTGACTATTTAAGCCGACGATGTCTTGAAGGACGGCCGGCTCATCCCGTTTGAACACCCGACAGTTGGCCCACCGCCTTATCCGGAAGAAGGCTCTGTTCCTGTTTGTAAATGTTCGCGAAACCGGTGGCCGGACTGGCCGAAGCCGGCCTCCCGATATAGGTTGGATCCGTGCCGACAATTTCTTTCAGGCGCGGCGCCATAAACGACCACCCCTCCATGTTTACAGGCCCCTCCTGAACCCAGCACCACTGATCGGCTTTCCGATATTTCCCGACGATCCGCTCCAGTTTCTCCCGGGGGAAAGGATAGAACTGCTCGACCCGGACAATGGCGATGTCATATGCCTTGAGGGTTTCCCGACGCTCCAGGAGCTGGTAATAGATTTTTCCGCTGCAGAAGATCACCCGGCGCGCTTTTTCGACTGCGGCATCGTCGTCGATAACTTCCTGGAACGTTCCCCTGGAAAAATCGTCGATTCTGGAAACCGCTCGGGGATGCCGCAGGAGGCTCTTGGGCGTCATCAGCACCAAGGGCTTTCGCCAGGAGCTTTTGGCCTGTCGTCTCAGAAGATGAAAATACTGGGCCGGCGTTGTCGGATTGCAGACCTGAATGTTGTCGTGGGCGCACAGTTGAAGAAAACGCTCCATGCGTGCAGAGGAGTGTTCGGGGCCAAGCCCCTCCCACCCGTGGGGCAGAAGCATCACCAGACCGGAGCGGCGCTGCCACTTGGTTTCACCACTCACGATATACAGGTCGACGATCCCCTGGGCGTTGTTGACAAAATCACCGAACTGCGCTTCCCACAAGGTGAGGCCCGCCGGTCGAATCATGGAGTAACCGTACTCGAACCCCAGCACCCCGGCCTCGGAGAGCGCGCTGTTGAAAACGCTGAAGACCGCTTTTTTCCGACAAACGCCCGTGAGGGGGACATGGAACTCGCCGGTTTTGACATCCACGAGGATGCTGTGCCGCTGGCTGAAGGTGCCCCGAGCGCTGTCCTGGCCGCTCAGCCGGACATGATGCCCCTCCGACAGCAGCGATGCAAAGGCCAGGGATTCGGCATTGGCCCAGTCGATATCGCGGCCGCTTTCGACGCTTTCCAGACGTTTACCCAAAAGACGTTCGAGCTTCGGGTGGACGGCAAAGCCGGACGGCGGCGTATTGACGGCGGCCGCCAGGGCTTTCAGCGACTTCTGGGAAACCGCGGTGTCAACCGGTGCGAAGCTGTAATCGCCGTGATAGTCCGACCAGTTTTCATAAAACCGCGGCACCGGGAAAATCCGGGGATTGTCCTGAGCAGCCGAAAACCCCTCCTCAAGACAAGTCACAAGTCCGTTCTCGATCTCCGCGAGACCGCTATCGTCAATCTCGCCGTCGTCGACCATTTTCTCCCCATAAATCTTGTATAGCGGCGGCCGTTCCCGGATCCGTTCGTACATGGCAGGCTGGGTGAAGTAGGGCTCATCCCCTTCATTGTGTCCGAACCTACGGTAACAGACCATGTCGACAATAACATCCTTGCCGAATGCCATGCGGTAGTCAAAGGCCAGTTTGATCACATGGATGACGGCCTCGGGATTCTCCCCGTGAACATGGAAGATCGGGACCATCAGCATCTTGGCGATGTCGGTCGAATAACGCGTCGAACGCGCGTTCTCCGGCAAAGTGGTGTACCCGATCTGATTGTTGATGATAATGTGGACGGTCCCTTCGGTTCTGTATCCCTCCAATTGTGAAAGATTGAGGGTCTCGGCAACCACGCCCTGACCGGCAAATGCCGAATCTCCATGAATCAGCAGCGGCAGCACCTGGTTCCGGGGTGCGGGTGTCAGGGCATCCTGCCGGGCGTAGGCAATGCCTTCCACCACCGGATCGACCGATTCCAGATGGCTGGGATTGTTCACCAGAAACGCTCGAACCTTGCGCTGATTGGCCAGCGTGAGGTCGGCGAGAAAACCGTTGTGATACTTGACATCCCCGGCCCCCATCAGGCTTTCGGGGTCGTAGCTGTTGATGAACTCCCGGAATATCTCCTCATAATGCTTGCCCAGGATGTTGGTCAGCACGTTCAAACGCCCCCGATGGGCCATCCCGAGGATAATCTCGGTCACCCCCTGTTCCGACGCGTGAAGGAAAAGGGCATCCATCGCGGCAATCAGGGCATCTGCACCCTCGAGGGAGAAACGGGTCTGGCCCGTGTACTTTTTGTGCAGAAAACTCTCGAAAAACGCCGACTGATAGAGCTTGGTGATGATACGCCGCTTATCCTCCGCTGAAAATACCGGCTGGTTTCGGATCGGCTCCATTCGGTCCTGAAGCCAACGGCGCTCCTCCGGATCCTGGAGGTGCATGTATTCCACCCCAACGGATCGGCAATACGTTTCCCGAAGTTCCCGGATGATGTCCTTCAGGGGGGCCGTGAGGGTTTTTGAGAACCGCCGTGTGTAAAACGCCGTATCGAGGTCTTCGGGAGAAAGTCCCACGGCAGAGATGTTGAGCAGGGGATGATCCGTCGGGCAGGCCACCAGAGGATCCAGGCAGGCGAGAAGGTGCCCCATATCCCGGTATCGGTATTTGAGCGCCTCCACCCGTGACTGGAGGAGGGTTTTGTCGATGGTGCAGGCCTCTTCGGGCAGATCCGTATCCGGTCGGGAGAGCCCCTCATCCGCCCGGACGACGGTTTTCAGATCGAGGCCGCCTGCCGTCTCGAATCCCTTGAAAAAGATCCGCCAATCCCGTTCCACGGCATCAGGATCGTTTTTCCAAAGCTGGTACTGCCGGTCGATGTACGCCATGTTCATCGTTTCGGAGATGTCAATCATTTCCACCTCTGTTCATTTGTCTTGAAACACATGCTGAAGTGTCGAAACACGGTATAACGGCATTATGCGTCGAAACGTTGTCGAAACCAGTCTGCCGCGAGGTCGGCAACCTTTTCACGCAACGCGGCATCGCTGAACATGTGATCCGCACCATGGACGATCTCGAGCGTCGCGCGGGGATTTCGTTCCTTGGCGGCCTCGGCGTGCCATACCGGAATGATCTCATCCTTATCCCCATGAATGATGAGAAGCGGTGCGCTGAGGGCCGAGACGGCTTCAAGAATGTCATATCCGGACGCATCCTCGAAAAATGCGTTCGACAGTGCCAATTCACGCCCCCGACTCTGGAATGTCACACGACCGGTCTCCCGGAGCCGCGACAGCTGATCGTGGGTAAACATCGCTTCGGGATCCAACCCGCCAAGGCGGCCGGAAAAAGCCGATACACCGACGACGTCCGTCATCCGTAAGGCGGCCAGAACGGCAATGGCCGCCCCCATGCTGTGGCCGGCCAGTCCGAAACGCGACAACCCCCTGGCGGCAAGAAACCGACGCGCCGGCGTCATCTCACCGATATGCCGGGTGTAGGCGGTATTGATAAAATCCCCCTCACTCTGACCGTTTCCGGAAAAATCGAACCGAAGGGCCGCAATTCCCCGATCCGTCAGTTTGCGGGCTGTTTCCCGGAGCACGGTGGTATGTCGTGAGCAGGTAAAACAGTGGCCGAAGATGACGCACTCCACCGCGGGGGATTCGGGGAGGTGAAGTGTGCCGGCCAATATTTCACCCTCGTCGTTCTTGAATTGTATCGTTTCTTCCATACGGATCCTTTCCCTGACGATGTCCCTGGTGCCTGCCGCCGGAAAGACGCAGGACCAACAGATGCATCACATCGTTCCCGCAGACGGCACGGATGCCGTAATATCAAAACCTGCCGTATGGAGGTGCGGCATCTTTTCGCCATGCCTTTCGGGGTGTGTTGGTGAGCTTAATATCAGAATCCGAGAAAATCAAGAAAAAGCATTTTCTAGCGTATTGCTCAGATTTCGGTTTTCGTTGAGGAGAGGCTGAAGACTGAAGGTTGAAGGGGCACAAACACACCGTTCATCGCAGACGTTCCCCTTCAGCCTCGATCCCGAAAGCTGAAGTATTGACGGTATGACAGGGGGTGGGATATGGATGTCGGCTGTTCGGAGGATGGACGATCCATCTCTCCGAACACCTGTTGTCTGAGAACTTTTTGTCGCTGAGGACTGTCGGATCGGGGTTCAGCCGTTCAGCTTCGCCATCCGTTCGGCAACAGCCTCAAAGGCAAGCGTCACAGGAGATGTCTTGTATATCTCCTGATAGCAGCTCCCTGAATCCCCGCAAGCCACGATCTTGGGCTCAAAGGGTATTCTGCCGAGGAAATGAATGCCGAAATCACTGGCGGTTTTCTCACCGCCCCCCGTGCCGAACATGTCGATGGCTTCACCGCAATGGGGACATTTGAAACCGCTCATGTTTTCGATGAGACCGAAAATTTCCATCTTGATGGTCTGGCAGAAATTGATGGATTTCCGGACATCCGCCAGCGAAACCTCCTGGGGCGTCGTGACGATGATCGCCTTGGCGCCTGAAATCGTCTGAGCCACACTCAGGGGTTCGTCTCCCGTTCCCGGAGGCGAGTCGATTATCAGATAATCCAGTTCCCCCCACTCCACATCCGATATGAACTGACGGATGACCGAATGTTTCATGGGTCCTCTCCAGATGATGGCGTCGTCCTTGCTCGCACTGAGGGATTCGATGGACACCGCGGAAAGGTTGTCGGAGTAGGCCAGGGGCGTCAGCTTCCTGTTGGCGTTGACGCCCAGCATCTCCTTCTGTATGCCGAGCATTCTGGGCACGTCCGGGCCGTGAATGTCCACGTCCATAATCCCGACCTTGAAGCCCTTTTTGGCCAGTGCCATCGCAAGGTTGACCGAAACGCTCGTCTTCCCGACGCCTCCCTTGCCGCTCATGACCATGAAGATCTGTTTTATTTTTCGGAGGGAATCTTCCAGGGCTGCGTCCTGCTCGGACTGTTTCTGTTTCTGCTGGGACGATTTGCAATCGCCGCCGGTGATCATTTCCATAATTCAATCTCCTCGAACGTTAAAACAACCATAACAAACGCACCGGCACCTTTCGGTGCCAAACGTCAAAAGACGGACGCCTCTGCATCAACCGCCTGCAAAGGATCTTTCCGTCTCCCATCTTTGAGGGGGCAGACCGGTCGCCGGTATACCCACGTGTTCAACTGTCTTTCCCTGAAAGACAATAACGCCTTCTCAGGGGATTTTCAAGCACCGCCCCACCCGACCCGGGTCCTGCATACCTTTATTCGGAGACACGATGGAAATACCGACTGTTGCAAGCCGGACAGCTTTCGGGTTTTCCCGTGCCGAGGGGTTCATCCCATTTGTAGTTGCACTTGTCACAGACGAAAATCCGGTTGTCTTCCACAATCGTGTAGTTCCCACCGTCAACGTTGATGGCTTTTCCATTGATCAGCGCGTCGGCGATCACCTTTCTGGCCCGCTGGATGATCCTCCCGAAAGTGGCCCGGGAAACCCCCATCCGCTGACCGGCTTCCTCGTAGGAAAGCCCCAGCAGATCTGAAAGGCGAATCGACTCCCGTTCGTCTACGGTCAGGGAGACCTCCTCGAGGTCGACCATTGGTATACCCCGCGGCTTGAAATAGCTGATTTCGGGATTAAACGCCACCAGTCGATTTTTTTTGGGTCTGACCATATATCCGCTCCTTGGTTTGACAGAATTAAACCGATTCGGGCCATCGCACGAGTCGGTATGACTTCTGAAACATGTGTTAGAATAATATCTCAAAATATAGTCTGATTTTTGAATTGTAAAGCGCTTTCCAAGAAAATTTTCCATTTTTGGCGGCGGCGGTTTCCGGATCCCCAATGGTGTCTATGCGTCCCATTTCCAAGACCCCCGGCCCTTCCGTCCAAAAAATAGTCTTGCGATTTCTCACAGAAGTCGTTAGATTAACCCGGATATTGTTCTGAAGCCTGTTTTAACCATGACTTTCCAAAAGCGTGACGATATGCCCGAAGCCACGGATTTGACAGCCGATTTAAAACCCGATCTGACGACCCGCATCGGGGGTGTCCTGCTCAAGAACCCGGTCATGACCGCTTCGGGCACCTTTGGGTATGGTCGTGAATATTCTCCCTTCATCGATCTCAACCGTCTGGGAGCCATTGTTGTCAAGGGGCTTTCCCTCTCTCCCGCCAAAGGCAATCCGCCCCAGCGCATCGCCGAAACCCCTTGCGGGATGCTGAACGCCATCGGCCTTGAAAATGTCGGCCTCGACGCCTTCGTTGAAAAAAAGCTGCCTTTCCTGAGATCGATCGCAACACCGACATGGATCAACATTTACGGCAAAACCGTCGAGGAATATGCCGAATTGGCCCGGAGAATTGATGACATTGAAGGGATTGCCGGTATAGAACTCAACATTTCCTGCCCCAACGTCAAGACCGGCGGCATCGCCTTCGGCGTCGACCCGCAGATGGCTAACGAGGTGGTTGAGGCCGTCCGGAAACGAACCTCACGACCGCTCATGGTCAAACTCTCTCCCAACGTCACCGACATCACTCAGATCGCCCGAAGCGCCATCGATGGGGGCGCAGACGCTCTCTCACTCATCAACACCATCACCGGCATGGCCGTCGACATCCACCGTCGGCGCTCCAAGATCGCCAACATCACCGGCGGACTGTCCGGACCCGCCATCAAACCGGTGGCGCTCAGAATGGTGTGGCAGGTCGCCCAGATGAGCGAGGTGCCGGTGGTGGGGATCGGCGGCATCGCCAAAGCCGAGGATGCCTTGGAATTTATCATCGCCGGCGCCGCTGCCGTTCAGATCGGCACCGCCAATTTCATCGACCCCACCGTATCGGTCCAGATCGTCGACGGCATCGAACGCTACATGATCACCCACGGCATTTCCCGATTGACAGAGCTGATCGGAAGCCTTGAAACATAGTTCATCATCCACCTGGAAAGGAGACAGGAATGCATTTTGAAAGCATAAACGAGATTATCGATTTTGCGATCCAGAAGGAACAGGAAGCCGTCGACTTTTACCTTACAGCCAGCCGGGAAGAATCCATGTCAGGCTCGAAGGAAATGCTGATCGAGTTTTCGGAAGAAGAAAAAAAGCACAAACGCATGCTCGAAGAGCTCAAGGTCAAAGGCTATGCCGAAGGCGTCGAAGACTATCAGTTCAAATGGATCAAGGACATCAAGCGCAGCGACTACATGGACGACATGGTTTACAAGCCGGGAATGGGATATCGGGACATTCTGATTGTCGCCATCAAGCGGGAGGAAAACGCTCTGAAGCTCTACAACAAATTGCTGGCCGAGGCCAAGTCCGAAAACGCCAAAGCCATTTTCAAGATCCTCTGCCAGGAAGAAGCCAGGCACAAGCTGGGTCTTGAAACCCTGTACGACGATCATATGGCTGAAATGGGCGATTGATCCCGGCAGTATGATCCCGATCATGTCGTTCGGTTTTACGATCCCCCATACCGTAAAAGGCAGGGGGATTTTTCGTTGAATCCGAAGCGGGGCCGGCGAGCACGGAGATGATCGACCCGCCGCCGCACACATGGTCGGCGATCGAATTGAAAGGATAAGTCATTGTGTTGAAACGCTGTATAATGATCGCATTGGCCGTACTGACGGTGGTGTTACCCTCGTGTTCCGCCGAAACCGTCGGCGGCGTCGCCGTCCCGGATACGCTGACGGCGGGCAATGTGCCGCTCGTTCTGAACGGAGTGGGTTTGAGACAAAGGTTTTTCATGAAAATATACGCCGGAGCGCTGTATCTCGAAAAAAAAAGTTCTGATGCCCGAAAGATTATCGCGGCGGAAGCACCCATGGCCATCCGCATGCACTTCATTCATGACGGGGTGCCCAGCCGGAAACTGATCGAGGCCTGGAACGAGGGATTCGAAAACAGCACCAGGGGAGATACGGCGGCGCTTGCGTCACAGATCGAAAAATTCAATGCATGCTTCACTGAAGCGGCGCGTGCGGGGGATGTCTATGACATCATTTATTCCCCGGGGCAGGGGATCCGCGTCTATAAGAAAAATCAGCTCCGCGGGGCGATTCAGGGGACCGCGTTCAAAAAGGCCCTGTTCGGTATCTGGTTGGGGGAAAAGCCCGCGGATCAGAACCTCAAGGAGGATATGCTGGGCAAATAGACCATAGGGAGTTGAGGCTTACCGTCGCAGGCCGATGCGGCCCGGGCGTGCGACCCCGCTGTCACAAAAACCGACATTCCATAACAGACAGGACTGAGAATCATTGGGAACCGATATCACCAGCCACAAGCTCCAAATCCGGAATCTTCGTCTAACGGATTACGACAATATCCGCGACATCATGAAAGCGGCTTATGCCGGCATGGGCGGGGCATGGCAGGCGCACGAATATAAGACGATCCTCTCTCTTTTCCCCGAGGGGCAGATCTGCATCGAGGACAAGGGCAGGGTGGTGGCGGCTGCGCTCACGCTGATCATCGACTACGCCGGTCTCGAGGACGACCATTCTTACGAGGATATCGTGTCCGACGGCAGCTTCAAAGGGCATGACCCGAAGGGGGATTATCTTTACGGCATAGACCTTTTCGTCCATAACGATTATCGCGGCATGCGTCTGGGTCGACGACTCTATGACGCGAGAAAGGAGCTCTGCGAAAAGCTCAACCTGAAGGGAATTATCATTGGGGGCCGTATACCGGGCTATGCCAAATACCACCGGGAGATGAGTCCGGTCACCTACATCGAGAAGGTGCGAAGCCGTGAGATCGTCGATCCGGTGCTGACCTTTCAGCTCGCCAACGAGTTCCACCCGAAACGGGTGATCCGCAACTATATTCCCGAAGACAATTCCTCCCGCAGCCACGCGGTGTTTCTCGAGTGGAACAACATCTTTTACGAGAGCCGGAAAAAGATCGTGTGGGGACGGAAATCCAACGTCCGGATCGGTGTCGTTCAATGGAAAATGCGGGCGTTCAAATCCTTCGAAGAACTCCTGCAGCAGGTGGAATTCTTCATCGATACGGTGTCCGGTTACAACGCCGACCTGATCCTGTTCCCGGAGCTCTTCAACGCACCGCTTCTGGGGCATTACAGCCAGGACGATCCGCCGACGGCCATGCGCGCTCTGGCCGAACATACCGAGCGGCTGCGGGACGAGATTCTCCAGATGGCGGTCGCATACAACATCAACATTGTCGCGGGAAGCCTCCCCGAATACGTCGGTGAAACACTCCACAACGTCTCGTTTCTCTGCCGGCGCGACGGGACATGGGATGCCCAATACAAGCTCCACATTACCCCCGATGAAGCCGAATATTGGGGACTCAAAGGCGGCGACGCCCTGAAGGTTTTCGACACCGACATCGGCAAAATCGGCATCCTGATCTGCTATGACGCTGAATTCCCCGAATTGTCCAGGCTGCTGGCCGACAGGGGCATGCAGATTCTTCTCGTTCCGTTCTGGACCGACACCAAAAACGGTTACCTCAGGATCCGTCGCTGCGCCCAGGCCCGGGCCATCGAAAACGAATGCTATGTCGCCATTTCGGGAAGCGTGGGAAATCTGCCCAAGATCGAAAACATGGATATTCAGTATTCCCAATCCGCCATTTTCACACCGTCGGATTTCGCGTTTCCCCACGATGCCGTCGCCGCGGAGGCCACCCCCAACACCGAGATGACCCTTGTGACCGATCTGGATCTGGATCTGCTGAAAGAGCTGCGGAAACACGGCAGCGTCAGAAATCTGGACAGCCGAAGGAAGGAACTCTATTCCGTGAGGTGGCTGAAATAACATCGGCAGCCGGGCACCAGGGGATTTTCCACCTTTTGGGGCAGATACGCCTGAAGATAAGAAGGGCGTGACATTATGGGTTCGCGTCCTATTTTTATTTTTCAACTTTCAACTTTCGACTTTCATGATGGTAACCGGCACCGGCCTATGAAAGTCGAAAGTTGAGTTATTTCTTGAGGGCAATATCAGCATAAATCCCGCCGGCGCTGAAACGCCGGCGGCATTCCGATCCTCGATATCCACAGGGTCGGCAAGAGGAGATAGAGATTTGGAAAGCACATCATCACACAACATCGTTCGCTGCAAATCCGGAAATACCCTGATCGCCGAAACGCAAATGCTCATCAGCGAGGAGCCCCTGTCCATCCGGGTCGAGAACACCCCATACGCCGTGGTGATGCGCACACCGGGGGATGAACGCTTTCTGGCGGCAGGGTTCTGTCTTGCCGAGGGATTGGTGGATCGGGTCGAGGATTTTGCCGCTATCGGATACTGCGAGCAGATGGACCCCAACGTTATCGCCGTGACCCTCACCCCCCAGCGGCGGGAAAAGGTCTCCGACCTCCTGGCGCGACGCGGTTATATCAGCCAGACCAGTTGCGGCATCTGTGGGAAGGAGTTGGTGAAGGATCTCATTCAGAACATGGTTCCCAGCACCGATACGACCCGGATCGATCTGGCGGCGCTTCTTGAACGGATCAACGACGATCGGATGCAGGACTACCAGGATCTCTATCGAAAAACCAACAGCGCCCACGGCGCGGTGCTCTTCAGTCGGGACTTGGCGGTCATGGGCCTGGGCGAGGACGTGGGACGCCACAACGCCCTGGACAAAGCCATCGGTCAGGCCCTCCTGGAAAACCGATTGCCGCAGACGGTCGCGGCCGTACTTTCTTCCCGGGTCAGCTATGAACTCGTCCAGAAATGTGCCCGGGCCGGCATCGGCACCATCGTCAGCATGTCGCGGCCCACGGCCCTTGCCGTCGACCTCGGCGGCAGGATGAACATGACGCTCGCCTGCATCAGCAAGGAGGGGGATCTTCTGATCTTCAGCGGTCGGGAACGGCTGGTCGAATCCGGCTGACGTGCCGCCTCACGACCGAAGCCATGCCCGGCTATTTCCGGATGAGCCGGGCAACGGATTCGATATGAAAGGTGTGGGGAAACATGTCCACCGGCTGAACCTCCGCGATGTCGTAATGTTCGCTCATAACGGTCAGGTCCCGGGCCAGGGTCGCGGGGTTGCAGGAGACGTAAACGACCTTCCGGGGAGCAAGCTCGATCACCTGTCGAACCACGTCCTTGTGCATTCCGACGCGGGGTGGATCGATGACCATCACCTCGGGGGAAACGGCAATACCCGACAGCATGTCCCGGATATCCCCGGCCATAAACCGGCAGTTCCGGATCCCGTTGATGCGGCAATTCCGCCGGGCATCGGCAACCGCGCTCTCGACGATTTCGATTCCCGTGACCGACCGGGCGGCATCCGACAGGGTGATGCCGATGGTTCCGGTGCCGCAATAGAGGTCCAGGACCGTTTCGTCACCGGAGAGCCCGGCGTAATCCTTGACGACCGCATAGAGGCTTTCTGCGCCGCGGGTGTTGGTTTGAAAAAAGGAATTGGCGGAAATCTCAAATTCGAAGGCGCCGATGCGATCCCGGATGGCAGTGCCGCCCAGAAGGGGGGCTTCGGACTCGCCCACCGCGATTCCGGCCCGGCGGGCCGTGATGTTGTTGACAATGGATACGATCGCGGGATAGTCGGCCATGAGGCGCTCTGCAAGGGGATAGACCACGTCGCGTCGCTCCTCGGCGGTAATGATGTTGACCATCCACTGATCCCGGGCTGCGGAGTGCCTGAGCATCAGGAATCGCCAGAAGCCCTCGTGGGATTTCAACCCGTAGACCGGCATTTCCGACGCCCTGATGAAGGTGCGCACCGCATCGAGAATGTCGTTGCCCAGGCGGGGCTGAATCAGGCATTCGCTGATATCCAGCACCTTGTGAAAGGTTCCCGGCACATGCAGGCCGACGGCAAAACCCGTATCGATGTCCGTTTGCCCCAGCTCGTCGGGAAGCAGCCAACGCCGGTCGGCGCAGGAAAATTCCATCTTGTTCCGATATTCGTACATCACGGGGGAGGGAAGAGTGGGATGGACGGGAACGTCTTTGATGAGGCCGATGTGTTCAATGGCCTCCGACACGTGCCGGCGCTTGTATTCAAGCTGCATCTCATAATCTATGAACTGCCATCTGCAACCGCCGCAGAACCCGCTGTAGCGACAGGGCGCCTTGCGACGATGGGGTGAGGGCGAGAGGATTTCGATGAGGCGCGCCTCTGCGTAACGTTTCTTTTTTCGGAAGATCCGGGCCCTGACCCGATCCAGCGGAACCGTCCCATCCACGAACACCGCGAATCCATCCACCTTGGCCAACCCCATCCCCCCAAAGGCGATGTCCGTGATCTCCAGTTCAAGCTCCTGCCGATTTTTGACGTCCATCTCCGTCCTCCGAAATTTTGAATCTTGTCCGCTATAGCGAAATACAGTATAAAGCAGGGGTTTTTATCCTACCCATTATGGAAAATCAAGGAGGGTTTTGTTAATGTCGGAAACGGAATCAATCATCAGCACGACTCAGGATATTTCCTTTAACAGCGGGGATTTTCAGCTCAAGGGAACCCTCCACCTGCCGCCAAACAGCGCATTGCCGCCGGTCGTCATCGGATCCCACGGCCTTTTCAGCACGGGTGATTCTCCAAAACAGATCGCCCTGGCCGAAAAATGCCTCGAGTTCGGCATCGCTTACTTCCGTTTTGACCACAGGGGATGCGGCGGGAGCGATGGCGTCTTTGGAGAGGTCACCGCTTTTGAAAACCGTCGCAGGGATTTGTTGAGCGCCATATCCGCCGTTCGGGCAACGGAGAAGACGGGGGATGTCACGGGACTCTTCGGCAGCAGCCTGGGCGGCGCCGTTGTGCTTTCCGTTGCACTCGAAGCCGATGTTGCCGCCGTGGTCACTTACGCCGCTCCT
This sequence comes from Desulfococcus multivorans, assembly GCF_001854245.1. Classification (GTDB taxonomy): domain Bacteria; phylum Desulfobacterota; class Desulfobacteria; order Desulfobacterales; family Desulfococcaceae; genus Desulfococcus; species Desulfococcus multivorans. The sequence continues at coordinate 2,366,348 of NZ_CP015381.1, forward strand.
TTGGACGGAAATCGGATCGTTCAGCACCTGAAGAACGGGAAGGGGGCGCCCCACAACCATCCGAAGATCGATCCCGAAGCGCTCCGTTTCGATATTTCCGACAGGATCGACGGCATCCACCACATCCTCATCGTGCACGGCGATTCAGACAGGATCATCTCCTCCTCCGAGGCACACCGGATCTATCAGAAAGCAAGGATGCCCAAGCGGCTGATCATGCTGAGAAACGGAGACCACCCCATGAGCCTGCCCGAAAATCAGGAAAAATTCGTTCGGGAAGCGGCGTTGTGGTTCAAGTCCGCAATGAAATAGGTCGAGCATCCGGGAAAACGATCGAAGCAGGGAAGACCGGCTTCCCTGCCTGAATGACGGCTAACCGGCGGCCGGCTCGTTCGGCTTGATTCTGATCTCCACCCTTCGGTTCATCTGACGCCCCTCGGGAGTGGCGTTCGTGGCCACGGGCATCGTCTCGCCATACCCCATGGCGGTGACGCGATCGGCCGAAACCCCGCGCTGGAGCAGGAGATTCCTCACCGCTTCCGCGCGTCGCTCGGAAAGCCTCTGATTATATTCCGCGGCGCCCGTGCTGTCCGTATGCCCCTGGACAAAAATCTGGGTTTCGGGGTACTGGACCATCACCTGAGCGATGCGGTCTATTTCATTGTAAAGGCCGGGTCTTACGACGGTTGAATCGGTGTCGAAGGTCACGTCGCCCTTCAGGGTGACGGCCAGAAGATTCCCTTCCCGGGAGACCTGGGCCGCATGGGACTGCGACAGCGCCTGGTTCAGATCGGCTTCCTGTCGGTCCATATACTTGCCGGCGCCAAGACCGGTAAGGCCGCCGACAGCGGCGCCTACCGCCGCCCCGATCAGGGTGCCCTTGGTGTCCTTACCGATCAGTTGTCCGGCCAGCGCGCCGGCCGCGGCCCCCCCTGTCGTCCCGTAAAGGGCGCCCTTTCCGGTTTTTGTCTGGGGCCCGGCACAGCCTGTCATTACCAAGGCTGCGGCAATCACCACTGTCAGTATCCGTTTCATTCTCCATTACCCCTTTCATTTTTTTTCTGATCAATATTGTCGGGTTCTCCTGCTTTGCGTGATCCCATCGATCCGCCCTCTGCCGCCGGGATAAACCCGTTACGCGTCATATCCTATAGGTCATCATGATCGTCGTGTCAACGTCGCTGTCTGAAATCGGAAAGACTGCCCCCGACCCCGGCAACGCCGTCCGTGAAACACCTCGGAATCCACTTGCGCCGCCGGCTTTCAATCCGTATATTGTGAACCATGATGCCCGCTTGTCAAGCTGTCGGCCGCTCTTTTTCGAGGCGCAGCCCTTGACGGAAACCTTGTCGGAAAGGAATTGACTCCATTGGAAAAACATGACGTTACGACATTCGCGCCTTACCCTTTTCGCATCGGACAGAAGATTCACATCCAGGAAGGTCCCAGGAGAGGGGACTGGGAGGTCGTCGGCGTGACCGACCATAAACTGACCCTGAGATGTCCTATAAGCCGCCGTGAATTCACCTGGAGCCGTTTCTGCTACTTCGTGGAAGAGCACAAAGGGGTGGAATGGCCGCAAAAGGACTGATCCGAAAAATTGCGGGCGCTCAGTTCGACATGAAGCGGCTCGTCCCGATGCTTCTGTTCGCCGTCCTGGCGACGGGTTGCGGCGCAACAGGGACCGGAAGTGCCGGCGGCGGGTATTCAGCCTCGCCCTTCAGCGGGATGCTTGCCTTTTATCGGGGCCCCCTGGACCATCTCTCCGCCGTTCGCAGAGGAACCTGTCCCATGACGCCCTCCTGTTCCGAGTACGCGCGTGAAGCGGTGGCGCGACATGGGGAGCTGAGGGGGTGGATCATGGCCTGCGATCGACTCATGCGCTGCGGCCGGGATGAGATCCACAGGGCCCCCAAGGTGAAAGTCAACGGGGAGTGGCGATACTACGACCCGGTGGATCGGAATGATTTCCGGCGGGCCTCTGCCGCTTCAAGGCCGGAAGCCGTCGAAACCGGTCGATGACCGTGGACCGCGCACAATACCGTCGTGTCAGGACGCGGACCGCCGATGTCGGGCGATCCATCGCCCGCCGATGATCGACAGGAAAAATCCCGCACCGTTGACAAGAATGATGGTTGCGCCTGAAGTCAGATCGTATCGGAAGGATATCCAGAGGCCCGCCACCGTGAAGACACAGCTGATGAGACACGATATCAGCATCATACCTGCCAGGGAATCTGAAAATTTTTCGGCGATATAGGGGGGAATGGTCAGCATGGCGATGACGAGGATGAGACCGACCACCTGGATGACCATCACCACACATACCGAAATCATGCCCAGAAGCAGAAAATAGAGTCCCGCCACCGGAACGCCCCGCAGCCTGGCAAACTCGCCGTCATAAGACATCGCCAACAGGGCATTGTAGAAAAAAGCGACAAGTCCGGCCACCATGACCGTCATGAGGCCCATGATCCATAGATCCGACGTGGGAACTGTAAGAATGCTCCCGAAAAGATAGCTCATGAGATCGACGTTGTAGCCGGGGGTAAGATCGAGCAGAATCACCCCGATCGCCATACCTACCGCCCAGATCACCCCGATAACGGTATCGGATCGATGTCGGCTGCGAACCGTCATGGCCGCCATGAACATGGCGACCCCAAGCGAAAATCCGAAGGTTCCTAACATGTAAGGCAATCCCAGAAAAAACGCGAGCCCGATGCCGCCGTAGGCCGCATGGGCAATCCCGCCGGCCAGGAAGACGATGCGGTTGACGACCACGAGGGTGCCGATCATCCCGCAAGTGACGCCGGCCAGCAACCCGGCCAGGAGGGCGTTTCTCAGGAACTCGAATTGCAGCGCTTCCCACATGGTTTGCTCCCGTGCGTTCGCAGCACTCGGTGGGGGATGCCGTGAGCGATCAATTCCACCGGACACTGATACATTCGAATCATATCTTCCGTTATCTCGTTGCCGCCGTGATAGTGAAGCCTGCGGTTGACACAGGCCACGGATTTGACGTAGCTGGAAATCACCATCAGGTCATGGTTCACGATGATGATCGTCACCGTTTCGTTAAGCACTTTGAGAAGGTCGAACAGGTTTTCCTGATGGACGGCGTCGACACTCGCGGTGGGCTCGTCCAGAAACAGGATATCGGGCTCCGCGACCAGGGCGCGGGCGATGAAAACCCGCTGGCGTTGTCCTCCGGAGAGTTCTCCGATGCGACGGCGTCTGAATTCCCACATGTTCACCGCTTCGAGGGCCTTCTGAGCCGCAGCCCGGTCCGTCGAGCTGTACCCGCCCCAACGCCTTGCGGGATCAAGGCGCCCCATGAGCACCACATCCAGAACGGAAATCGGAAAATGCCTGTTGATGCCGATCTCCTGGGGCATGTACCCCAGACGATGTGCTATCCGGCGGGGAGGCTCACCCAGGATTCTGATGTCGCCGCTGTTCGGGGTCAGAAGACCGATCATCAATTTGAGAAGTGTCGTTTTTCCCCCGCCGTTGGGGCCGATAAGCGCCGTGAAGTCTCCGGCCTCCAGGGTCAGATCGACGTCCTGAAGCACGGATTGACCATTGTAGGAAAAGGATACCTTCCTGATGTCGACTGCCGGAGATGCCTTCATGTACGTCGTCTCTCTTTCCGTATTCCCGGCAGCCGTCTTGGCTTCCGGTCGTTGCCGGTACCGGCCGTGCCGTTCAATAAACGCCGCCCATCATGCAACTGAATGGCGGGGATGTCAATACGCCAATCCCGATATAACCGCCGTGGGTTGGGTTTTAATTCAAATTCTCATGAACAACGATACTTCAAACGACGGAGATTTTCGAGCATGGAAGACGACAGCCCTGGTTGTCGGGAATCACGTCAAGGGCGTCGTGAATGTGACGGCAATAGAGGTCGACGATCCCCCGGTTGAACCCCAGCCCCTGGTTTTCCAGAGAAACGGCTATGCCCGCATTTTCAAAAGCGAACCGCCAGGAATGGTTGTCACCCGACATATCCTCTTCGAAATGGAGGCCTGCCACCAGCATCAGGGGTACGAGTTTCACCTTCCGGTAACCGTCCCTGGACACCTCCTCGATCACCGACGCCATGGTTGGATAACCCTGTTCCACAAGGCCCACGTAAACCCCGGACGACTTCGTCTTTCTGAAAATGTAATCCAATGCGACATAGCTGCTCCAACTCGGATGATCCGTGCCGTGGCCGATCATGACCATCGCCTCGTCCGCCGCCTCGGGCAGATGGGGCATCAAGGCGGCGACAACGGATTTGTAATCCTCGGGCCGGTGCAACAACGGCAGCCCCATGGCGGTCCGTATCCCGCAGTCGCCCACCTCCTCGATCAATCGATAAAACTCGTGACCGCAAGTGAAATGAAGGGACTGAACCACGGCCCACGGGTAGCCCTCTTTTTTGAGCTTCCGCAGCACTTCGTGGGGATGCTGCATGTTGGTGTTGTAGTTCCGATTGGAAAAATCCCTGACCTGACGGGAAGAGAACGCCCAGAAGATCGGATGGCCGATAAATCGCTCCCGACAGATGTCATTGATGAAGGAATAGGTTTTCATGGCGCGGGTGGTCGTGCCGAATGCGGCCAGGACAATAGGCGTTTTCATACACTTGTCTCTCTTTCAGGGAATCACACGTCGATGCGGACCTCTGGGGGGCTGGGTCAGTCCATTGGCGGACAAATGGGGTGGTTCAAGCCGGTTTAAGATATTTCTCATGTTCTTGTTCAAAGACAACAGGTAGACGTTGATGCATCTCCGCAAGGAGCGGTAACATGATTTCTCGTATCTGAGGGTGGGCGGCCCTGGAGCATCTCAGGTTGATCACGTGCTTCCATTCCCGCAGATTGGCCGTCATGACCACCTCGGTCTTCAGGCTGTTGGGCAGCACGCTTCGGGCCTCCTGGGGACTTGCTCCCTCCCGGACAAGCTTGAGATACATCTTTTCGGCATAGGCCATGGCCGAGCGCCAGTCCTGGTAGGCCTGGGAGTCCTCCGCCCAGAAAAAGGGTCTGATCACGGTAATTTCATTTCCGAATCTGTCGTTGGCGTAGTTGGCATACCGTGTCGATTCCTGGCTGTAGGCGGCAAGACGGTGACGGACCAGCTCATGGCTGACACCGCGGTCACAGGTAAATTTCACGGTGACGTTCATGTGCTCGATCACGCTGTGATGCCCGGAACGGACGATGCGCCGGATAAAATCGGCCCCCGATGTCGGTGTCATTTTATCCTCGCTCTTATAGCAGGTTCGCCCGGCCAGTTCGATGATCTTCAGGACCGTATCGCCGTCGGGCATATACAGGATCTCGTGGTAGGGGGATATGATTATCATCCGGAGGCTCCTCCGCCTGGGAAAACATGCATTAAAATTTTTATTCAACTTTCGACTTTCATGATGGTAACCGGAAAGAGGTGCCGGGAGGATACGGCCCGGGCCCCTTCAGCGGTGAGTTTTAGTGCCGCTTAAGCGCCGCGGAGGATCAGCGGCCCGGACTGTTTGAGCGCAGCGAGTTTCCGGGCAGCCCGGAGCAAGCTTTAGCGGCACTTGAACGAAACCGCGTCGGGCGCGGGCCGTATCCTCCCGGCACCGGCCGATGAAAGTCGAAAGTTGAGATTTTTATTAAAGCATAATTCGACGGGAAAATCAAAACAGACATTTTGAAAGGCACTTAAAACCGCCTTTTGACCAACGCGTCAAAACAGGCCGGGTAACATCCGGAAATCCGCCGGGAAGGGCACGGGGCCCGAAACCGCATCAAAAAATTTTCAGCAGACGTCTCTCCATTCGGCATCCACGGATCGCCGCCATCAGCGCCGCCAACTTCCGAAGGTCCTTGTTGCCGGGGGAAGCCTCCACCCCGGAGCTGACATCGACGGCATCCGGCTGAGCCAGGCCGACCGCCCTGACAATGTTTTCCGGCGTCAGGCCGCCCGCCAGAATGAGCGGATAACGATCGGAGAGAGACCTGGCCCGGGCCCAATCCCACGTTTCGGCATTGCCGCCGGGAAGTTTTCCGGCGCCGCATTCCACCAGGAATCCCGAAGGTGCATACGTATCGAGATCGGAGAGTCCAGGCGATCGGGCGGCGAACAAGGCCTTGATGACCAGAAGACCCTGTCGGCGAAGTCGGCGTATCAACTCCGGAGGCTCCTGTCCGTGCAATTGGACGACATCGAGCCCGCACGCCTCGACGACGCCCATGATTTGGGAAAAGGACTCGTCGACAAAGACACCGACGCGTCGGACGTTGGCAGGCAACACCCGACAGAGCGTCCTGGCCGCCTCCCGGGTCATATGCCGTGGACTTTTCGGGAAAAATACGCAACCGACGGCATCCACGCCCAGTTTCGCAACGGCAAGGGCCTGGGCCGGATCCGTCAGGCCGCATACCTTGACCTGAGGTATCCTGGAAACAGAGTCGGTCATGACATCAGTATCCTTTCAGGGATCGAATAAACCGGGCAGGGTCCGCTGAGCGAACGATGCTTTCGCCGATGAGGAAGTTGAAGATACCGGCGGCTGTAAGGCGTTCGATATCCTTCCGATTCCGTATGCCGCTCTCCGCAACGGCCACCCTTGGCGGCCCAAGCATACCCCCCATGGCGGAGGCTCGCCCGACATCGGTGTCGAAGGTTTCAAGGTTCCGATTGTTGATGCCGATCAGCCGGGCGTCGGCCTCGACCGCGGTTTCAAGCTCCGATGTCGAATGGATCTCCACCAGGACGTCCATGCCGCTGTCCTTTGCCAAAGCCATATACTCCCGAAGCTGTTCGGGGCTCAGGATACGGACGATGAGCAGTATGGCGTCGGCACCCATAACCGCCGACTCGAAAATCTGGTAGGCATCGATGATGAAGTCCTTCCGCAACACCGGCAGACGGACGGCGGAACGCGCCTGGGCCAGATCCGCCGGACTCCCGTGGAAAAAGGACGCGTCGGTGAGGACGGACAGGGCATCGGCCCCTCCGTCCTCGTATTGACGTGCGTAGAGGGAAGGATCCAGCCGGGAACGGATGACGCCTTTGGAGGGAGAGGCCCGTTTGATCTCGGCAATGATATTGACACCCGAAGGTCCTGCCGAGGCCAGGACGTCGTAAAAGGGACGCCGTTTGCGCGGGGCTGCGGCGAGACGGCGGAGTTCCGTTTCGGGGAGACGCTCTCTCGCCCGGGAGACCTCGAGGCGTTTCTGTTCCACGATCCGGCTCAGAATGTCGGTCGTCATTATCCATTCTCCCGGGTATATTGAACAAGGGCATCCAACTTTCCAGCGGCCGCTCCGCTGTCGATGGCGGCTTCGGCCATGGCGATCCCGGATTTGAGATCCCCGGCTTTCCGGGCCACCGTGAGCGCTGCACCGGCGTTCAACACGACCACGTCCCTTTTCGCCCCCCGCTCCCCCGCGAGGACCCGTCGGAGGATCCCGGCGTTCTCTTCGGGGCCTCCGCCCAGCAACTCCTTTGGATCGGCGGTTCGACCAAAGAACTGCTCCGGTGTGATATCATAGGTCCGGATGAGACCCTCCCGGAGCTCGGAAATCCGCGTGGGGGCACACACGGAGATCTCGTCGAGCCCGTCGTGGCCGTGAACCACCATGGCCTGTTTCGTGCCCAGGAGCTTGAGGGCGCCCGCAAACATCTCCGTCAGCTCGGGGGCGTATACGCCGATGAGCTGGCAGTTGGCCCCTGCCGGGTTCGTGAGCGGCCCCAGCATGTTGAAGATGCTGCGGATGCCGACCTCTTTTCGGGCGGGGGCGGCGTATCGCATGGCGCTGTGATAAAGAGGCGCGAACAGGAACCCGATGCCGATCTCCCGGACCGCCTCCTCGACGATTTCAGGATCGGTATCCAGTTTGACGCCAAGGGATTCCAACACATCGGCGCTGCCGCACTTGCTGGTAACGGCGCGGTTCCCGTGCTTGGCTACGGTCACCCCGCATCCCGCCACCACGAAGGCCGAGGTTGTCGAGATGTTGAAGGTGTTCATGCCGTCTCCGCCGGTGCCGACCGGGTCTACCACCATGCCGCCCGATGTCTGGATCCGCACGGCTTTCCGCCGCATGGCGCCTGCAGCGCCGGCGACCTCCTCGAAGGTTTCGCCTTTGGTGGCCAATGCCGCCATGAACGCGCCGATCTGAGCGTCGGTGGCATTCCCCGACAAAATCTCGGTAATCATGAACGACATTTCCGACTCGTTCAGGTTTTCACGCTTGACAATTCTGTTCAGATACGTTCGAAACATGGTCTCCCTCCCGCTGATGATTGATAGTGACGATTTCACTGAAAGTCTGATACCTTCGCATCGCTGATCACTCGCCGCTAAGACCTGCCGGCGCCGTCGACCGAAAACCGCAGAAAATTTCTGAGCAGCCGCTTGCCCACGGGGGTCATGATCGATTCAGGGTGGAACTGAATACCTTCGGTCGGATGCTCCCGATGCCGGATCCCCATAATTTCGCCGTCCTCGGACTCGCAGGTGACGACGAGACAGTCGGGCAGGGTTTTTCGACAGACGGCGAGGGAATGGTAACGCATGGCCTGGAACGGCTGGTTGATGCCGTGGTAAAGCATTCTGCCGTCGGCCGTGATGGTCGATGTCTTGCCGTGCATCAGCCGCTTTGCCGGAACGATATTGCCGCCCATGGCCTCGGCGATGGACTGGTGCCCGAGGCAAACCCCGAGGATGGGAATCTTCCCCGACAGCGCACGGATGACGTCCATGGAAACCCCCGCTGTACCGGGGCGGCCCGGTCCGGGTGAAATCACGATCCCGGCGGGATTGAGCCGTTGAATTTCCGCCAATGTCACCTGGTCGTTCCGAAAAACCCGCACCGGCATTCCCAACCCTTCCAGGTACTGGACCAGATTATAGGTAAACGAGTCGTAATTATCGATCATAATCAGCATTGAACATCCCTCCGCATCGCTGTTGTCCTATGCACCGACGCCGTGCATCAACTGCAGGGCCCGTTGAATCGCCCCGGCCTTGTTTACGGTTTCAATCCGCTCTTTTTCCGGATCCGAGTCCGCCACGATCCCGGCCCCCGCTCTTACCGTCAATCGACCGTTCTGAACGCACGCCGTCCGGATCGTGATGGCCATGTCCATGTTCCCGTTGAACGAGACATAGCCGACGGCGCCGCCGTAGGGGCCCCGGGGCTCCCGTTCCAGTTCGGCGATAATTTCCATGGCGCGAACCTTGGGAGCGCCGGATAAGGTGCCGGCCGGAAATGTCACCCGAAGAAGATCCCACGCATCGAATTCGGGCTTGATGTCGCAGCAGATGTTGGAGACGAGATGCATGACGTGAGAATAGCGTTCCACCACCATCAGGTCCGTCACCTGGACCGATCCGACCTCGGCGACACGGCCCAGGTCGTTTCGGCCCAGATCCACAAGCATGAGATGCTCGGCCCGCTCTTTCTCATCCTGAAGCAGTTCATCTGCCAGTGCGCGGTCCTCCTGTTCGTTTTCGCCCCTGGGGCGCGTTCCGGCGATGGGTCTCAGGGACGCCACGCCGTTTTCGAGGCGGACCATGGTTTCAGGGGAGGAACCCACCAGCGCCGTATCGTCGAGATGGAGAAAATAGAGGTAGGGCGATGGGTTGATGAATCGCTGGGCACGGTAGAGGGTCCACAGGTCCGGGGGGTCGGTACAGGTGAACGGCTGGGAGATGACGGCCTGAATGATATCGCCGTCCCGGATATAGGCTTTGGTCTTTCTCACCATTTCCCTGTAGACGTCATCATCGAGTCTGGGCAGGAGATTGAAATCGGCGCCGTCGGCGACCCTCACCTCCGTCGATATACAGGATGCGGTCTCGGACAGGAGATCCTCCAGATCGGTCAGGGCACGGCGGTAGATCGCTTCCGAAGCGTCGGCATCCTCGATGAAGACGATCACGACGGCCATAAGGGTGTGTCGGATATTGTCGAAAATAATGAGTTTATCCGGAATGATAAAATGAGCGATGGGCTGATCGTCCGGAAGACGGTTGGGGATGTTTTCGAAAAACGACACCATCTCATACCCCAGATAGCCCACCATACCGCCCCAGAACCTGGGAAGCTCCGGAATCGGCGCGGGCCGATAGTGTTGCATCAATGCCCTTAGAACGACCATCGGCTCTCCGCCGTGAGCGATGGTTTCGGTTCGCCCTCCGGTTTCGACCGTTATGCTATCGGCGTAGACCCGGATTTCGGCCCGTGCGGAGGCGCTGAGAAAGCTGTAGCGACCCCATCGTTCTCCGCCCTCAACGCTTTCAAACAAAAAGGCGGGACCCTTTCCGGAGTAGATTTTTCTCAATAGAGAAACGGGCGTTTCCGTGTCGGCCAGAACCTCCGCACAAACGGGAATCACATTGTGTCGTTCCGCCAGCTGAAGGAAACTTGATTTTTGAGGAAATCGACTGATGAGCATGAAATGCGTCCTTTTTGAGGTAAAAAAAAGGGCCGTGGCTGTTTGTTCCCACGACCCTCAAATCAAAAGACCGTGGGCGTTTGGTGATGCCCACGGTCTGGTTGTTTTCTGATGCCTCGTCAAACTTATAGCGGTACCCAGGGCACACCGAATTGCATGTGCCGCCACCACCAGTTTGCGTTTTTCATCGTCATATTCTTATTCATAGTAAACAGATAATAATCCATTTTCCCAGCAGATGTCAAGCGTTTTGAGCAATCTTTTCAAGAGGCCCCGTTGACGGCTAATGAATTCGACTGAAAAAGCCGGTCTTCTTTTCTTTCTCGGCAAAACGCTCCTCGTATCCCAGCTGGACGAAAGTGCCGCGGATCGTGTTCTGCCATTCCATCGGCTCCTTGATCTTCATGATGTTCTCGAGTTGGCCGATTTCCTTGAGGCGCATATAGATATCGTACCACGCGCACGGGATATCCTTGCTGACCTCGCAGCTGGTGATGTTGGTCCCGCCGCAGGGGCCGTTGAAAAGCCCCTTGGCGCACCGCGTTACGGGACATATGCCCCCGGTGTAGCCGAGTACGCAGTTACCGCAGGCACGGCAACGTTCTTCGAAAATGCCGACCTCTTTATCCACCCCGATGAACATGGTGTTGATGGCGGGATAAACCGGTGTCTGAGGGAACCGTTCCGCCAGGTATTGGCAACCGGCGCCGCAAGCCATGGACATCATGGCGTCATATCGGGGAACGATCCGATCCAGTTCTGCCAGAAGATCCTGGTTGCACTGACGTTCGACGGTGTAGCCGTCGATCTGGATGTCGATACCGTCCTGCTTGAAAGAGGCGTTCAGCTGATCATTCAGGATAGCGACCTCCTTGAGGCCTCCGGCGTAGCAGACCGACACGCAGCCGCCGCAGCCGACATTCAAAACCTTTTTGTGGTTTTTGATCATACCCTTAATTTCATCAAAAGGTTTTCTTTTGCCCTTTACCATTATTTGCCTCCGCTATATAGAGTTGAGTGACTATCGTTGAATGATCAGTGCATCGAGATCACCCGACACGGTTTTCGGGTGGCAGGTTCCGCAGGTCCGAGGCCCGCTGACGTTGCCCTCTTTTTCGAGGGCCCGGTGGCACTGGATGCACTGTCGATGAAAGGCTTCCCGCCCATCGATGGCATTCGCGTCGGTGTGACAGGTTCGACATCGCATGGCCTCGCCGCCGTCCAACTCATCTTCCTCCAGGACATTGACGCCGTCGACGAATCTGTGATGACAGCGGTTGCAACCATCCACGACCTCCATATGCCTGTCATGGGGGAAATATGCGGCGGCGCGTGCATCCGAAGGCGCTTCAGGTGTCTTGACGACGCTGCCGATCCCCAGAAAAGATAGAACAACAAACCAAAGTACAAGTGCGCTGAGCAACATTCTGTCCATAATAATTATTCCTTATCGTCTTCCTTCACATGGGGATTAAGCTACCTTGGGTTGATCATATTCTCTGTAGACGCCCTGGGATCGACAGATGCTTCTGGCCCATGAAATCATGCTCGGAATACTGATGCCGATCGGGCAGTAGCATCGCGTGCACAGAACACACTTGTTCCAGACCAGATCCTTCATCTCTTCCAGTTCGGCACGAGTGACGTTCCCCTTTTTCCGGTACATCTTCCCCAAGGAATGAATCGCCTTGTAGGAAGGCATATAGCTGGGATCCTTGTCGTTATTGACGTAAAGAAAACAGCTTTCAGCGCACATGCCGCAGCTGGCGCATACCGATACCAGAATCTCCATGTTCTTCTTCTGCTTCAGCATTTCCCGGATGACATCTTGATTTACCGGTTTTACTGGATCCATAATTTTCCTCCGTCCTGTATTTTATGTGGTTTCCACCCATTTTCGGGTACCGTTTCCCAATGTCAGCTCGTTTCTGATCAGAAACCGGGCAAAGAAGAAGAACGGCATGTGGATCAATTTGGTGAAGGGGATGGCGATCAGCATCAATTCTCCGGCAATGATATGAGCCAAGAGAAGGACATCGTAGTTGAAGGTTTGATGATAAGCCAGGTAACCGGAGAGGAACGGTGCGACCGTCACCAGCCAGGCAATCCAGTCCCGATAGGTGGTGACCGACCTCACCTTGGCGACCAGAATCCTGCGCAGAAAAAAGATGCCTGCCAGAACAAGGAAAAGCAGGGTCAGATTGTCAACGGTGGACTCGGACAGGGTGGGGAAGTTGATGCCGAAATAGTCGTCCAGAAGAATATTGTGGCCGACAGTGACAATGGGCAAAACGATGAGCAATGTGTGGAAAACGATGGTCACGGCAGAAAAGACAGGGGATTTTCCCAGCATCGTTCGCTTGAGACGAAGGCGCCATTTCAAGAGCATGTCCATTGCCGAATCAATGCGAAGAAATTCATCCTTTTCACGTTTTTCAACAGCTTCCGCGATCGTTTTCGGCAGGGCCGACGGGTCGATCGGAACCTCCCGGCTCAGGGAGAAAAACTGGCGAACACGGTACACGACTCCTCCCAGAAACACGACGAGCGTTACCGCCAACATGGGCCCTATCAGAAAATCATACATAATTTCCTCCAGACAAAAGCAACATCGTTAAAGAATTTCCTTCATCCCCACAGGGATGATCCGCCGCTGTGAAGTATATCCCAAATCATTAACACCATTCGATCCGGCCGAACGTCGGATGCGATTCAACCTGTTTCATCCAGGGCGAATCCAGTCGCCGGGCTTCGGACAAAAGCCTCGACAAAAGCCTCGATAGACCCGCGCATCGTAAGATGTGACGGTTATCATATAATGTTTTGATCTGCAATATGTTTTAAAAGGATTTTATCGGATATGAAGGAGATGGGTCCGCACTTTATTTTCGCGATATCGTGTTTATTTTAGAGTTTAACTTTCGTGATCACCGGATGTTGAATCAAAAACTGCATGACTCAACTTTCGACTTTCATAGGCCGGTGCCGGGAGGATACGGCCCGCGCCCCACGCGGTTTCGTTCAAGTGCCGCTAAAGCTTGCTCCGGGCGGCCCGGAAACTCGCTGCGCTCAAACAGTCCGGGCCGCTGACCCTCCGCGGCGCTTAAGCGGCACTAAAACTCACCGCTGAAGGGGCGCGGACCATATCCTCCCGGCACCTCTTTCCGGTTACCATCATGAAAGTCGAAAGTGAATGCATGACATGAACAGCAGACACCAGGAGGGATACGATGATGTTTCAACCTGTAAATCATGAGCTCAACCGCTTCGATTTTCCAACAGACGTCGAAGCGGTGGTCGAATTGTTGCTGCAGGATCTTTCCTTACGGGACAAGGTGATCATGGCCCACCTGTCGGAGTCCGAATTGGGTCCTGTTTACGTCGGCATGGCCGAGACGATCCGGAAGGAATTTCAGCTGAACGGCGGGGGAAACCCGGCATTGCTGTCGTCCTGCAGGCGGTATATGAGGGAGATGAACTATCCACTCATGGATCCGGCCATGGTCATTGTCCGGGAAATATGGAAAAAAGTCAGACGGACCCACCGTCTTCGGGTGATTGAGCGACACCACGCCCGCAAATGACCCATTTTATCGCCCGTTCAACGAGGCTTCGGTGTGCCGAAGTCCGATCATTACGTCACCTTCGACGGACGGTCATACCATCCTGCGCTCCCTGTGATTGCCCAAAAAAAACCTTGATTTTTTTGAACCCGATACTATATTGTTCGCCGATTTGATCGGCTGTTGCCATTTCGTGTGACAGTAATAAAGATTGGTCCGATCACCGATAGGAGTTATGGAAATGCCTTTTGAGATTGTTAAGCAAAAAGGTTCCCGCTGGATCGATGCCTGTGCGTCAGCCGGAAACTGCGTGACCATGCTGTTCATGGTCATGATCATCACCCTGATTTCCGTAGAAATATTTATACGAACCGTATTCAAATTCTCGACATTCATCAGCGAAAAACCACTGATCTATTTTTTGATCGCCGTTGTCATGGCGGGTGCTGCCCAACTGCTCAAAAACGACGGTCGATCCCGACGTAAGGCCCGGTTCTCACACGGGGTTGTCAAGGTTCAAAGAACCTTTAGTCTGACCATCATTCTGGCCGCATTCGTGCTCTGTTCCTTCGCATTCTACCAGTCTCTCATCATGCTTCGCCACACATACAGCATGAACCCTGGCGTGAATCACATTTCCGGTGCGTCACTCTTCATTCCCCAGGCAGTGATCCCCGTGGGCTTCCTGCTTTTCGACCTTCAACTGATTGGAATTTTTTTCAGTAAAGTCGCCCTGCCGAAACGGATTCGATACCGGCAGAAACAATGAGGACGTCGCCGTCTTTCTGATCCGACACGGGAAAGGGCGCTCTCCGGCAGACATCAGCGGGGGGCGCACGCTCCCGGAGAACAGCACCTTCCAGCCGTCTCGGTCTTGCTATTTTCCCCACATTATGCCATGGGAAGGACGCATTGGGAACATGTTGTCAAACGGTTAGGCCGTCGATGCGGGAACCCTTTGAAAAGGAGCGGCCGTTATCAAGGTACGTGACGCGACCACGGCCCGGAACCCCCTGATCGTCATGTGATAGGAGGAAAAACGTTACAATGGATGAGCGATACACCCCCAGGACCATCGAAGCCAAATGGCAGAAATATTGGGAGACGTCAGGGGTCTTCAAGGTCAGCGAGACGCCCGGCAAGCCGAAGTATTACCTTTTGGAAATGTTTCCCTACCCTTCGGGAAAAATCCACATGGGTCATGTTCGCAACTACACCATCGGTGACGTTGTGGGGCGATACAAGCGGATGCGCGGGTTTAACGTGCTGCATCCCATGGGGTGGGACGCCTTCGGCATGCCCGCGGAAAACGCCGCGATTTCCAACGACACTCACCCGGCCGCGTGGACCTACGACAATATCGACGCCATGCGAAAGCAGCTGAAACAGCTCGGTTTTTCCTATGACTGGGATCGTGAAATCGCAACATGTCGGCCGGAATACTACCGATGGGAACAGTGGCTCTTCATCAAAATGTATGAAAAAGGGATGGCCTACCGGAAGGAATCCTTCGTCAACTGGTGCGAACCCTGCCAGACCGTTCTCGCCAACGAACAGGTCGAGGCCGGTATGTGCTGGCGCTGCGGCAAACCCGTTCGACAGAAAAAGCTCTGGCAGTGGTTTTTCAGGATCACCGACTACGCCGAAGATCTACTGGTGCATTGCGATGCATTGCCCGGGTGGCCCGACAAGGTGACCACCATGCAGAAAAACTGGATCGGAAAAAGCGTTGGGGCGGAAATCCGGTTTCCCATCGAAGACTCAGCCGAATCCGTTTCGGTCTTCACGACGCGTCAGGATACCGTTTTCGGAGCGACCTTCATGTGCCTCGCCCCCGAACACCCCCTGGTTGTGGAGCTGTCACGGGGAAAGCCTGAAGCGGACGCGATCGATGCCTTTGTCGATAAGACGGCGCTTCAGGATCGTTCGGCCAGGGCAGTGGAATCCTATGAGAAGGAGGGTGTTTTCACGGGAGCCTACTGCATCAACCCCTTGACCGGCCGGAAAATGCCCATCTACGCCGCCAATTTCGCATTGATGGAATACGGCACCGGCGCCGTCATGTCTGTCCCGGCCCATGATCAACGGGATTTTGAGTTTGCCCGGAAATACGGTCTCGACATCATCGTCGTCGTGAGCCCGGAGGACCGGGAACTGGATCCCGCTACAATGACCGAAGCCTATGCCGGGGAAGGGGAGATGGTCAATTCGGGCATTTTCAACGGCATGTCCAATCGTCAGGCACTGGATGAAGTGGCGGCCTACCTGGAACGTGAGGGCCTCGGAAAAAAAACCGTCAGCTTCCGGCTCAGGGATTGGGGAATATCCCGGCAACGCTATTGGGGAACGCCCATACCCATGATTCATTGCCCCACCTGCGGCATTCTGCCGGTACCCGAAGCGGATCTGCCCATCATTCTCCCCGAGGACGCATCCCTGCTCGACGGCGGAAGGTCGCCTTTGCCGACGCTGCCTGAATTCGCCCGGGTCGTCTGCCCCGCCTGCGGCAATACCTCAGCCCGACGCGAGACCGATACCATGGATACCTTTGTGGAATCCTCCTGGTATTTCGATCGTTACTGCAGTCCGCGTTATGAAGAGGGGATGTTCGACAGAAAAGCCGTCGACTACTGGATGCCGGTGGATCAATATATCGGCGGCGTAGAACACGCTATTCTTCACCTTCTCTACTCCCGATATTTCACGCGGGTTCTCAATGATCTCGGACTGATCGATTGCAGGGAACCCTTTACCCGGCTGCTGACCCAGGGGATGGTCTGCAAGGAGAGCACCTCCTGTCCGGAGCACGGGTATCTGTTTCCCGATCAGGTCACCTGGGAAGCCGACGGCCCGAGATGCAAACTGTGCAACGGATCGGTCACCGTCGGTCGCGTGGAGAAGATGTCCAAATCCAAGAAAAACGTCATCGATCCGGGAACGCTCATGGACCAATACGGCGCCGACACGACCCGTCTTTTCTGTCTGTTTGCCGCCCCACCCGAACGGGATCTGGAGTGGAACGACCAGGGCGTCGAAGGGGGACTTCGCTTTCTGAACCGGGTTTGGCGCCTGGTGCTCGATTGGAACCCCCTTATCGACGGCATCCCCCCCTATGAGGGCACACCGGAAGACCTCGACGAAGAACTCCGCGACATCTATCGGAAAATTCATGAAACGATCAGGAAGGTGACCAACGACATCGAAGACCGCTTTCACTTCAACACCGCCATCAGCGCCGTGATGGAACTGGTGAATGCCATGTACGCCGTCGAAAGGGAGGGGGCCTCTCCCCGGAAAGCGGCGGTGATGCGATTGGGGATCGAATCCGCAGTCCTGCTCCTCTCACCGATGGTACCCCATTTCGCGGAGGAAATATGGGAGAGTCTCGGTCATCAACCCTCGGTTCTGCAGGCACCGTGGCCGTCCTACCGGAAAAACGCTCTCGTCAGGAACGAGATACTCATCGTTATTCAGGTCAACGGAAAACTGAGGGGCAAGTTCAGTGTCGACCCCGAAGCCGACGACGATGCGATCAAGTCCATGGCCCTTGCCGATGAACGGGTCCGGAGGTTCATCGAAGGACGCCCGGTTCGAAAAGTCATTCTGGTCCGGAACAAACTGGTCAATATCGTCGTGTAACCTTGACGGGTTGCGGAACCGGTCAGGGCTGTTCACGTTTTGAAAACGTTGTCCGGAAGCGGACTGTCGGGATAATTAGCCCCTTGGAAGGAGACCCATGTTCAACCGTCGTTCGGGACATCGCCGGTCATTGCCGATCTGGATGCTCGCCGCCGTTGTTCTGTCGATGACCGCCTGCGGTTATCGCTTCTCCGCCGGCGAAAAGCTGGGAGAAAACATCTCGACGGTTTCGGTCAAGATGCTTGAAAACCGGACCGCTGAAACGGGGGTTGAACACATCTTCACCAACGATCTGATCTTCGAATTCACAAAAAACGGGAACACCGTGGTGGAGAGCGACGATGCGGACGCCGTCCTGAGCGGAACCATTGTCGCCATGCCTGTGGCGACCGTCGCCTATCGCGGTCAAATCACGTCCGTCGAGCGGCGCATTACCGCCGTTGTCAGTCTGAGTCTTTCAGATCGGAACGGAGAGATCATCTGGTCGGCAAACGGAATATCCGAAAGTGAAACCTACGGGATTCTGACGGAAAAAATCGCCACCGACTACAACAAACGCGAGGCCATCAGGGCGCTGTCGCAACGGCTTGCCGAGGCGGTCTACAGCCGTATAACAGACAAATTCTGACGTCACCCACCGGTCTCGTGAATAGGGGAGGAGAGGGCAGCTTCAAAAAAAAAGCACGAAAGACGGCCTTTCCCTCGGGTATCGCCGGTCGTTTCGTGCCTTTTGAGAACGGATGTCTGCGCCGGTTCAAAACCGGCGGGAAACCCGACCCCCAATGCCGCGTCAAAGAGAAACGGTATTAACCAGTTTGGCCAGACGGGATATCTTTCGTGCGGCAGTATTCCGGTGAATAACACCCTTTTTGGCGGCCTTGGCGATCACCGATTTGGCTTGATTCAGATGCTCGACTGCCGCATCCTTGCTGTTTTCATTTGCCGCGCTCCGAACCTGTTTCACGGCATTCTTCATTCGCGTTCTGACGATACGGTTCCGTTCCCGCCGCAGCACGTTCTGGCGTGCCCGCTTCAAAGCTGATTTGTGGTTTGCCAAGATTGAGACTCCTTTCATTGGTAAATTATTTACGATAAACTCTTCTAACTACACAGGTTCTTGGGATTCTGTCAAGATAAAAGTGCATCCGGCCTGATTTGCCTGAATCTTTATTCTCCGTTTTCCGGACAGAACGCCGATCATCGTCGAAAGGACGGACGAGCTCGTGTTGTCCGGTTATTTTTCCCTTGCCACATTTTAAGTTATGGGGTTATTTATAACCATTTCAACTTTCGACTTTCATGATGGAGACCGGATAGATACGGCCTATGACAGTCGAAAGTTGAGTAACCATTTATCCAACGACGCTGCCGGAGCAGCGCAGCAACGGGCTCGCAGTCCCCACAGCAAGGAGACGACTGAATTGTTCAAGAGAACGCTGACAATCTACCTCCCGATCCTGATCGTTTCCGCCATGTTTTTGATGATCATTTTTGGGGGCAAAGGACTGATGGACCTCAAGACCATGCGGCTGAACAAGGAGCGCATCATCCAGAGAAACGAAGCGCTGGTCGAGAAGAATCTGTCCCTTCACCAAACCGTCGTCCGGCTCAAAGACGACCCCGTATTCATCGAACACGTCGCCCGGGAGGATCTGGGACTGATCAAGTCGGACGAAATCATCATGAAACTGGAACGACAAGCGGTTAAAGGAACACCACATGACTGAAAAAACGCGTCAAATGAAAATTCTCTGCATCGGAGCGGGGTATGTCGGAGGGCCGACAATGGCGGTGATCGCATCCCAGTGTCCGGACATCAAGGTCACGGTCGTCGATATCAATCCGGAACGGATCGCTCGTTGGAATTCGGAGCGCCTTCCCATTTACGAACCGGGTCTGGACGAGGTCGTTCGGTCGGCGAGGGGAAGAAACCTTTTTTTCAGCACGGATATCGAAGCCGGAATCCGGGAATCCGATATGATTTTCGTCAGCGTGAACACCCCGACAAAAATGTTTGGAACAGGCGCCGGAATGGCCGCGGATCTGCAATACTGGGAAAAAACCGCACGTCAGATCAGGGAGTGTTCCAACACACCGAAAATCATCGTCGAAAAAAGCACCCTCCCCGTGAAGACCGCTCAGGCCATGAAGCGAATTTTCGATGCCGGAAATCACAAGACGCGTTTTACGGTCCTCTCCAATCCG
Organism: Desulfococcus multivorans; assembly: GCF_001854245.1. GTDB lineage: Bacteria > Desulfobacterota > Desulfobacteria > Desulfobacterales > Desulfococcaceae > Desulfococcus > Desulfococcus multivorans. The sequence continues at coordinate 2,386,198 of NZ_CP015381.1, forward strand.
GAGTTCCTTGCCGAAGGCACCGCCGTCAATGATCTGAAGCATCCGGATCGGGTATTGATCGGGTCCGACACCTCTCCCGCGGGGATCCGCGCCAGGGAAAGCCTGGTAGATATCTATGCCAGATGGGTCGATCGGGATCGCATCCTTACCACCAATATCTGGAGCAGCGAACTCTCCAAGTTGGTCGCCAACGCCTTTCTCGCCCAGAGAATTTCATCCGTCAACGCCATTTCGGCGCTATGCGAGAAAACCGATGCCGATATTGCCGAGGTGACGCGGGCAGTCGGTATGGACAGCCGTCTGGGAAGCAAGTTCCTCAACGCCAGTGTCGGCTTCGGCGGCTCATGCTTCAAGAAAGACATCCTCAATCTGGTGTATCTTTGCCGATATTACGGTTTGAACGAGGTGGCGGATTACTGGGAGGGCGTCATACGCATCAACGAATACCAGAAGGAACGTTTTGTTGTCAATATGCTGGGAAACATGTTCCACACCCTTAGCGGAAAGCGCATCTGTCTTCTGGGTTTTGCCTTCAAGGCTCACACCGGCGATACCCGGGAGAGCCCCGGCATCTATATCGCAAAGCGGCTCATGGAGGAGCGGGCAAAGCTCGTCGTCACGGATCCGGAGGCACTGGAAAATGCGCGTTTCGAGCTTCAAGGCGTCGAGGGGGATGTCTGCTATACCGAGGATCCCTATGCGGCGACTGACGGTTGCGATGCCGTCGCGCTGATGACCGAGTGGCCTCAATACGCCGCTTTGGACTTCGACAGAATCTTTCGATCCATGGCGCAACCCGCCTTCATCTTCGATGGCAGGAACATCCTGGATCACGCGAAACTCTACACCATCGGGTTTAACGTGTTCCCTATCGGGAAACCGGCCCTGACCCATTTCCACGACGAACCGTCGATAGGCGGATAAACCGTCTTCCGGAGCAAGCCGACGGAACCGACATGGCGGGGCGGCGCCGGATTTTCCGTCCTCAAGCCATGTCCATCCGCTCCTCCAGTTTCCGGATCTCCTCTGAAATCCGTTGTTTTTCCTCGTCCGTCAACCCTTCCTCGACAAGCCGGCGGCGAAGGGCCAGGAGCGTCATCTCCTCGCGGTATTCCGAACAGGTGTATTTCATGAAATCCTTCCTCTTTCGATCGATAAGACGCCGGCACCGTCGAAGATGCCTGAGCAACGCGGCATACACAGGCCTTTTTCCGGAACGGCCTCAAAATCGACGGGTTGCGACAACATCTTCCGCACGACCCCGAACCGGGTGATCCGCGCCGCCGGGTCTCGCCTCATGTCGGCGTCATGCCTATACCCAATTCTTCCGGTATCCGTCAAGGGCTTCACCGCCGCCTTTGATCGTTGTCATCACTTCCGAAGCATGCTAAAAACGAACAATCAACCGAAGAGGGAAGGCTGCGCCTCGCGCGTCAACAGGAGCGAGATGAAAGGATGGACCGTTATGAGCCGTCAATATCGAAATCCGCTGGTTACCGTCGACATCATCATCGAGATGCCCGCATCCCCGAAGGGAGATGCAGTCAAAGGGCAGGAGCCCGGGATTCTCCTCATCGAAAGGCGAAATCCGCCCCGTGGATGGGCCCTGCCCGGTGGGTTTGTCGATTACGGAGAGTCCCTTGAAACCGCGGCGGTGCGCGAGGCCATGGAAGAGACATCTCTTGAAGTCACGCTCCTGGAGCAGTTCCATACCTATTCGGCCCCCGATCGGGACCCCAGGCATCACACCGTGACAACGGTCTACATCGGCCGCGCTTCCGGCATTCCCAAAGCTATGGATGATGCAAGAAATCTGCAAGTGTTCAGAAAGCACGAACTTCCCGCCGATATCGTCTTCGACCATGCCCGCATCATCCGGGATTATTACGATTACAGGGCGTTCGGGAAAAAACCGGATTCCCGGGTTCCTGCGGCGGAATCAGTGGAACCATCATGTTCTTAATGTAATTTCGGCGACGGTTTGGCATGCCGGCGCCGGCTGGATTTCATGGGAAAGATCGCCATGAAACGACATCGGACAAAAAACGATTGTTCAGAGGGTACGTTCCGACCGTTTGAAAATCTGCGGGATCTCCTCGACGGACGATCGCAGAACATTCGGTCCCTGGATTCACACCGCAGCGGCCCCGACAAGACCGACGGCTGTTCGAAAGGGGAAAATCCTCAAACAGAGCAGGAACTGTTCGCGGATGCCATGGCGGACGTCACACCCATCACCGGGACGCGGCGTCATGCCGCGAAACACCGGCATACCGGTAACAGATACCCAAAAACCTCCTGTGAACAGAAGACCCTTGAGATTCTGAAGCAGCTGGTGGATTTCGGGCACGGCTTCGAGGTTTCCCATACGCCGGAATATATGGAAGGAAGAGGGTACCGCGTGAGCCGCGAGGTAACGCGAAGGCTTTACAACGGCGATTTTGCCGTCCAGGACCATATCGACCTTCACGGCTTCAATGTCGCCGCGGCCAGGGATGCGTTCATGACGTTCATGGAAAAGGCCGTCACTGACGGCAAACGAGCGGTGCTCATCGTGCACGGCAGAGGGCTTTCATCACCGGTTGGACCGGTCCTCAAGCGCAAGGTTTACGGATGGCTGACCCGCGGCCCCATTCGAAAATGGGTCCTGGCATTCACCAGTGCACGGTCCTGTGACGGCGGCGCGGGCGCCACCTATGTTCTGCTTCGCCTCAGGCCGGTTACGAAGCGATTCAGAAAAAACAGGGACCTTCAGCTCAAGCGTACCGGGAGCCTGTGCCGATAAGGAACGAACGGGCTTACCGGGTGCATGGAAAGATCCTAACCGCCCGACGGGAGAAGATTGCCGTATGCTCATCACGTTTACGGGGGCGATGGCTTCAGCGGCGCTGCTGGGTTTGAGCGCGGGGCTTTCGCCGGGACCGCTGCTCACGCTGGTCATCACCGAAACGCTCAGGAAGGATTCACGGGAGGGCATCAAGGTGGCCCTTTCTCCGCTGCTCACCGACGTCCCGATCATCGTCGTCACGGTGCTGGTGCTCTCCCGGTTGACGGATCACATGCGGTTGATCGGCGTCATTTCCCTCCTGGGCGGCTTTTTCACGGCCTATCTCGGCTATGAAAGCCTCATGTTCAAGGGAGCGGATCCGGCAGTTCAGGCCGCCGTTCCGTCACGATCGCTTCGGCGGGGGGTCGTCGCGAACCTCCTGAACCCCAGCCCTTACCTCTTCTGGCTCTCCATCGGCGCACCTCTGATCCTGGACACATGGCGGGTCGCTCCGGCCGCGGCCGTCGCATTTCTCCTCGTTTTTTATGGACTCCTGGTGGGCGCCAAGATTTTCATCGCCGTGGCCGTTGGGAAATCCCGACATTTCCTGAACAGCGGACATTATGTTCTGGCGATCCGCTGTCTGGGCCTTGCACTGCTGATTTTCGCCGGATATTTTTTCAGGAACGCCTGGGCTCAGTTGGCGGGTGCGTGAACCCATCCTGTCTTACGCGTCAACCTTCGGCTCCCGGACACCGACAGTCGCGTTAAACGCCTTGTGCCGGAGAGGTTATCCTGAGCTGCTCACCGATCTTCCAGAACCCTGAAAAGGTCTGCTCGTGGACCGACGTCTTGATAAAGCTGCTCAATTCATCGACGGTTACGGCGCGGCTTTGATGTTCCGCGTCGTTTATCGTCACCTCGCCGTCCTTCACCGCATAGTTGAGCAGCGCAAGGGTGTACCACCGGGCCGCCTGCATCTGATCCAGAAGAAGGACATTCCCGCCAAGACGATGAAAATGCAGGAACATCTCATTGGTGGATGCCCATTGGGGGGGAGGGGGGATCTCGCAGCGCCGATCCCGGATGTAAAAGGCCCGATTTGAGGGATCGTTTTCCAGAAAATCGATGCCCCGCTTCAGGCCGGCCCGAACGGATGGGCTGTTATGCTCTACATCGATGATGAAAACGGCCTCAAAAAGCGCGCCGTCATCGGGTTGGACGGCGGCCCTCAGATCGATGAACTTGTCCTGCGGGGAATGCAGGGAAACGATTCTGAATCCGCTCGATTCGGGTCGCTCGCTCAAATAAAGCTCGAGAGCCCGGCGCAGTCGGCTCCGATCCGGAGGATATCGGTCGAAATCGGCAACAATGGCACGGAAAGAGGCGTCGAAGGCCTTTTGTAATTGCTCCAGAGGCGTAACAACGCCCTGTGGGTCCTTTTCAGGATAAAGAATGGCGCGAAGACGCTGGTTGGCGATCATGATGACCTGTCTGGGACTGTGGAGGCGGCTTTTGAAAATCCGGACCAACTCGGCCCGGTCAAAAGGAAACAGATCACCGGACGCGCTTTCACCGAGAACGGTGTCGAGACGGCTGCCGATGATCTCAAGGGCCTGGTCGGCATTGCACCCCTTGAGATTGAATTCATTGGTCTCCAGGCGGGTGATGATCTGCTGGTTGAGTTGCTTTCTGAATTTCTCCTCCCACTGGGCGCCTCGAACGAAAACAATCGGAAGTATGGCCTTAGCGGAATCCACCAGATACTCGATCATTTTTCCCAGGGAACGTACCTTGGCCTCGGTGTCGTAGTTTTCAAGCCGATCAAAGCAGACCACCAGGGGACGCCCGTATCGGGTCAGCAGCATGCCGAGGTACCCCAGCATGTTCTGGGCCCGTTGCTCCATCATGGCCGGTGTCTCCTGAACGGGTATCGGAACGCCGAGCAGGGCCGCATCCGAGGGGTCGATGGAAATGCCCTTGAGCCACTCGATGGCCGCGCTCCTTTTTTCACGAATGGGAAATTGAAAGAGCACCTTTAAAAAAGTCTTTGGAATATCCGGAAACCGCTCGCGGGCGTAATCGACGGGATCCGCATGTCGGGGGCCTCTGCCGCGAACCGCTTCATCGTCATCCGCCGCCAGATAAGCAACGGCGGTCTTCACCAGGCGGCGGAGGTCCGCCAGGAGGGGTCGAGGCGTTTTCCGTCTCTGGGCGACCTGCTTCAGCCCTTCCTTGAAATCCATCAACAAGCGCTCCTTCGGCGTCGGTTCACGCCTCGCCGCCGGCGGCGGCGCTCCGACATCATCCAGGATCTTTTCGACGATCAGATCCATCTGGGTCGCCCTGCCGCTGCCGGCAAGAGGATAGCATAGGTTGATGATGACCTCCCTGAGCAGATAGCGATAGGTCTGATCGGCATCCTCGATGGGCTGCATATAGGCGTATGAAAAGAGATGCTGTTCGGACCTGCCGTAATCGAGGATGCGGCTGACGAGGTGGGTCTTGCCGCTTCCCGTTTCGCCGAAAACCATTCCGGCACAGGGAAGATCGGGGGTTCGGATTTTCTGCTCGATGAGATTGACGAGGCCCATGAAAGCCGTCTCGTTGATTGAGGTGACGTCGGGATAGCGAGTTTTCATCGGGTCTCCGACACTCGAAGATACAAAAGGATTTTCCGTCCTCAGCATGTCGAGAATTTCCGGGTTATTTTTCATGGTCTTCTCCCCACCAGCTCAAGGTTATGTAAAGGGTGCCGCCCTCATCTACATAGGATTGCCGGATCTCGTTTTCCGACAACGTCGACGGATCTCCGCCGTGCAATTCGATCACATAGGCCGCCATGAGCTCTTTCAGCAGTCCATCAAATGTTTCATCCGTCCAGTTCAACGCCGCTCGAATGCGATGGATCCTTACAAATCCGCGTCCTTTTCCAATGCGGTCGTAGGCCTCCTTGAACAGGGTTTTGTGATCTCCGGCGTAAACCTTCCGAGGCATCGATGCCGGCTTCACGGGGCGAAGAATCGGCCGCCAGGCATCGTTGAAGGTACAGTGGACACGACCTGAGGCCGTCAGACGGTTGAGGGTTGCGATGTAGTCCCTTTTCAACAGCGGTAATCGATTCCCCAGCGCTTTGACCGACAGCCCCGGCTCCCGCCCTAATTTTTCAAGAATAAGCGCCTCATCCGACAACCAGATGCCGATGTATACGGCCTTCGGTCCTCTGTAAATCCGCAGACCACCGCCAAGGCGGTCCCCCCCCTCCCCGGCACATGCGCCGATTGCCCTTTTCAGGGTTCCCAGCACCTGGGCGCTTCCGGATCGTTTCCGGTTGAGTCCCAATCGTCGAAGTTCCCCGGAGGGAAGGCGGTTTCGGATCTGGTTGACGGTGAGATAGGGTTTTCCCGCTTTGGACAAAATATCGACAATCATCTGTTCCGTGCCGCATCGTCCACGGTCGGCATAATCATTTTCGCTCATGGTGGATGTCCTGGTTTCCGCAAGAGATTTTCCGCGACATCGATGGCCGATCTATGATCATCACATCGATATCGTGCAGCTGTTTTACGTCCCATCTAACAATTTTAAAAAAACCTGTAAAGACCAACTGTTCATGAGGATAAGACCGTTATAAAACAATATTTGCACAGAAAGAGCAAACATGTTAAAAGTTAAAGAATGAATTTGGTGCCTCAAAATTTTGTTGACGCGCAAAAGAAAAAGGGAGCGGGCATTCAATGCCGCTCCCCTAAATGTCTGGTACGCCCGGCAGGATTCGAACCTGCGACCTACGGATTAGAAGTCCGTTGCTCTATCCAGCTGAGCTACGGGCGCTGAAAAAATGAATCTGGCCTATAACATATGTAACCGATGATGTCCACAAAAAACCGCACCAGCGTGGTTTAAGGTTAACATTCTTTAATTCCTTGAAAAATTCTTCTTAACTGATATAAAATATATTTAATTCGATATCATCGATATCATCGATATCATCAATTTCAAGATCATCAATTTCAAGAATGGTGCATATTCAAAAGATGACAAATTCACAACGCGAAAATATAAAAACCGATAGCGGGTCCGCTGCTGAAAAGGTCGAGAAGGTTGAGAGGGTCAAAAAGAAAACCGGCCCCCGGCGAACTACCGACAAATCGCTCGTCAAATTCGATCCGCTTCAGCGCTATCTTTCGGAGGTGAGCCGTTATAAACTGCTGACGAGAGACGAGGAGCGGGAACTCGCCCTCAAGGTCAGAGAATACGGCGACAGGGATGCCGCCTATAGCCTGGTGACCTCCAATCTTCGCCTCGTCGTCAAAATCGCTCTGGAGTTTCAGCGGGTCTGGATGCAGAATCTCCTCGATTTGATCCAGGAGGGCAATATCGGGTTGATGCAGGCGGTCAAAAAATTCGATCCATACAAAAATGTCAAGTTCTCCTATTATGCCTCCTTCTGGATCAAGGCCTACATCCTGAAATTCATCATGGACAATTGGCGACTGGTCAAAATCGGAACGACCCAGGGACAGCGAAAACTCTTTTTCAAGCTCAAAAAAGAGAAGCAGAAACTGATCGACCAGGGATTCGATCCCAAACCCAAACTGCTTTCCCAGCGACTGGGCGTTTCCGAGAGGGAAATCATCGACATGGACCAGCGCCTTGACGGTTGGGATGTCTCTCTGGACGCACCACTCAAGGATGACTCGGATACCGAACGAATCGATTTTTTGAGTACGGGGGCGGAATCGGCCGAAGAGAAGGTCGCCAAAAAAGAAATGGACGTGCTTCTGCACAATAAGATATCAGAATTCAAAAAGAAACTGACGCCAAGGGAGCTTGAGATCTTTGATCTCCGCATCTTCTCGGACAGCCCCGTGACGCTGCAGGAAATCGGTGACCGCTACAGCATATCCAGGGAGCGCGTTCGGCAGGTGGAAAAAAACGTCGTAAAAAAGATGCGGGAATTTTTCAAACGGGAAATCGTCGACTTCGACGCCTACAGAGAGGGGGACAGCCTTTCCTGACGTGTGACGCCGGCCCTTGACGGTTCCGCGACAAGACCGATGCCGGCGCCGCGCACCATTCTCGACGCCGTGGCGCACCTGTCGGCCGACCGCGTTGACGAGGGTTTCGCAAGCCCTGGCCCCGAACCTTTTTCGGAACCGTCTGAACACCGATCTTTTACGAATGCATCAACTCTTACGTCACCAGAAACAACGTCATGAAAATTATCATCAAACCGTCAGTCGTTTCCGCGCTCATCTGCATATTGTGCCTTTCCATAAGTGCCGGATGCATGCGAAGCAAGCCATCACCCCCGATTTCCCCGTCCGCCGTCCCCTCCATGGCGCCGTTTCTGACGGATATGCCGGACGAGTTGATCGACAGCATCAAATTGGGATCCGATCAAAACGGTGATCGATACCGTTATTTCATCGAATCCCAACTGATGCGCAAAAGGGGCAACGTGGAAAAAGCGATCGAGCTTCTCGAAAAAGCCCTGGCACTCGATCCCGAATCCATCTACATCAAGAAGGAACTGGCCAGCCTTTTTCTGCGGCAGAAAAATACCGAAAAGGCTTTGGCGCTGGTCCGGGAGATGCTCTCGGCCAGACCTGAAGATATCCAGCTCATGATCTTCTATGGAAAACTGCAGCAGGGGCTCAAGAACGAAGACGAGGCCGCCGCGATCTACGAGAAGATTCTGCAGATCGACCCGTCGCAAAAAGAGATCTATCTCCGCCTCGGTGCCGTTTATATGGAAAAAGGCGATCGGAACAACGCCTTCAGAATTTACCGACGCCTGATCCGGGAATTTCCGGATTCATATGTCGGCCATTTCTTTATGGGTAAAATCTACGCGGATCAGGGGAACGTTTCGAGGGCCGAGCAGGAATTCAAGCAGACCCTGACTTTGGAGCCGGATCTGGAAGAGCCCCGGTTCGAGTTGGCCGATATCTACCGGCAACAGGGCCGGCAGCGGGACGTGGAGGCGATATACCGGCAGATCCTTGAAAAAGCGCCTGACAATTTCAGGGCGGCCTTCGCACTGGGATACTTTTATCACGCCGTAGGAAAGGCGAAGGCCGCCGATGCCGTTCTGGCGCCTCTGGGCAAGGCCGCCGCGGAAGAGTCCGAGGTCATCAGAACGCTGATCCAGTTCTACGTTGAACAGAAAAAATACGATGAGACCGCCGTCATTATCGAAGGTATGCTGAAAGGCATGCCGACCCACTCGGACCTCCACTATATTGCCGGTATCGCCTACGACGGTCTCAAAAACGAAAGGATGATGCTCAAACACCTGAAACAGGTGACGCCGGCATCGGTCTTCTACCCCAATGCCGTGGTGAGCATCGCTTTTTACTACCAGGAAAAAGGGAACACCCAGGAGGCCGTCGCGTACCTCAGGGAGGTGAATCGCCAGGTGCCGGACAATCCGGATTTTCGCCTTTATCTCGCAACATTTTACGAGGATGCCAAGCAGTACCATCTGGCCGAGCAAACCCTGCTGGAAGGGCTCAAGGCCATACCGGACAATGTCAATCTCTATTTTCGCCTCGGGGTGGTATATGATAAACAGGAGCGTAAAGAAGACTCCATCGCCATGATGAAAAAAGTCATTCACCTCGAACCCCGGAACGCCAACGCCCTGAACTACCTGGGGTATACCTATGCCGACCTGGGTAAAAATCTCGACGAGGCGGAGGCGCTTATCCGTGAAGCGCTTAAATACAAGCCCGACGACGGATATATCATCGACAGTCTGGGATGGGTCTACTTTCAACGGGGCGAGTATGAAGAGGCATTGAAATACCTGACCAGGGCCGCTTCATTGGTCCCGGATGATCCGATCATCCTGGAACACGTGGGCGATGCGCATTTCAAACTCAACAATTTCAAAACCGCTCTGGAATACTACCGCAAATCGCTATCCAAAAGAGAAGAGGAAGATCGGTCGGAGATTCAGGACAAGATCCGTGAAGCGATGCAGGCGGCGGAGGAATTCTGATGGGAAGGCGCAACGGACACATCCGGAACGTGTTGATTACGGCGGCAGTCATGCTTCTTCTGGGCGGATGTGCCGGCTTGGGGCCCGCCCCCAAGCCGACGGAGACAACGCCCTACACACGCAACATGATTTCCCGGCTGAGCCTTCAAAACGCGGCGTTGACCACCTTCAAAGGTACGGGAACCGTTCGTCTGGTCTCCAGGGACGGAGAACAAAGAAACGCTCGGGTGGCCTGGATCGGGGAGGCCCCCGACAAGCTTCGGCTGTCCGTTCTCAACATCGGAGGGCTTCCGATGACGACCATGGCCGCCGACGGGAAGAATTTTTTCATGGCCTCCCACACCCCCAAAAAGTTCTTCAAGACCCGGGCCTCGAATCCGAATCTCGACAAATTGATCGGCATCCGTCTGAACGTTGAGGAAATCATAGAATTCCTGAGAGGCCGGGTCCCGATACGACAATTTGACCATGCCGCCGCGGAAACGGATGCCGCAACCGACGAGATACGCCTGACCCTGTCGGGACCACGAGGAAGGATTCTTGAAAAGATCGTGCTTTCCGAGGACACCGGAAGCATAACATCGGTCGAGATGTATGACGCCAGGGAGAATTGGATGTATACGGCCGATTTTTCAGACCATCGGGAGATGAACGGCTACAAGGTGCCGTTTCAGATCGATATCTTGAGTCGCGGGGATCGGCTGCGGCTTCGCATCCAACGATACTGGCGCCAAGCCTCGACAGAGCCGTCCACCTTCATGCTGCTGGAGTCGGAAATGTGATTACGACGATCTGTTTTGCCGTGGATTCAAGCCTTGGAAAACTCTGCAAATGGCTCCGTATTCTCGGGTTTGACACGATATTGGAAGACGATTTTTCCGCTTCGCGACGCACCGCTCTGGCAAAGGAAGGGCGCTGCCTGCTCACCCGCATCACGGCGCTGAAAAACTCACCCCACGACGGTCGGTTGATCTTTATCCGCGCAAACGATCCCTTCGAACAGCTGGGACAGGTCATTACGGAAACGGGCATCTCCATCGCCGACGTAGACCTGTTTTCGAGATGTATTCGCTGCAACCGGACGCTTTCAGGCGTGGACAGGGCGTTGGTGCTGAACCGGGTACCCGATTACATCGCCGAGACCGTAGACAATTTTCACCAGTGCGCCGAATGCGGCCGAATCTACTGGCACGGGAGTCACGGAAATCGTATGCGCAGGAGGGTCGCACAACTCTTCGGGCTTTCGGATGACAACCCGAGCCGGCAAAGGATGGGCGATGCAGAACCTGGGTGAGTTGCAGGAGATCTTCAACCGTCGGGAAGCCCGAATCCTCTCTCCGTCGGCGGCACTCAGCAGGGACGGACGACGCAGAAAGACCGAAGACAGGATTGTCGCCGGCTACCGGCAGGCCTACTCCCTGGATGTGGACCGGATTCTCCATTCCCTCGCCTATACCCGGTATATCGACAAGACCCAGGTCTTTTATCTCGTGGAGAACGACCACATCACTCACCGGGTGCTTCATGTTCAACTGGTGTCAAAGATCAGTCGAACCATCGGCCGCTTTCTCGGATTGAATGAGGATCTCATCGAGGCCATCGCGTTGGGGCATGATATCGGACATGTCCCCTTCGGGCACGAAGGGGAAAACTTTCTTTCAAAACTCTGCCGGGATCATGGTATCGGACATTTCCGCCACAATGTCCAGAGCGTTCAATTCCTGGACAAGGTAGAGCGCAAGGGGAGAGGATGGAATCTATGTCTCCAGACCCTCGACGGCATCCTGTGCCACGACGGAGAAATTCACAATCAGCGGATCGCGCCGGCCCGCGGCAAGACTTTCGAGAACCTCGACCGGGAAACAGATCAAAAAAAAGCCGATCCCGACACCGTACTGACCCCCATGACGCTTGAAGGCTGCGTGGTGCGGTTTTCGGATACCATCGGCTACATCGGCCGGGACATCGAGGACGCCATCCGGCTGGGACTGATTCGCCGAAGCGACCTTCCCCGAAACAGCGTTTCACTCCTGGGGGATACCAACGGCAGCATCGTGTACGCCCTGGTGACCGATATCATCAAAACCAGCGCCGACAACGACACCATCGCCTTCAGCGACGAGATCTCTCATGCACTGAACGCCCTGAAAGCGTTCAACTACGACCGCATTTACCTCAACCCCGTCATCAAAAAACACTCGAACACCCTGAAAACGCTTTTCGACCTTCTTTTCAACCGTTATCTGGAGGATCTTGAAAAAGGGGACGAGCGATCAGGGATCTATACCCGGTTTTTTTCAGACATGTCGGACGAATACAAAAACACCCACAGCAATGAAGAGGTGGTCCGGGACTTCATTGCCGGCATGACGGACACCTATTTTCTGAACCAGTGCCCGCCGGAGCTTCGACCCATGCCCTTCAAGCTTCCCTTTGCGTCGGCGCCCCGACGGTGATAAACGCCGGCAGACCGGCCTGTTCCTGAAGGAATGGGACGCCCTGGTGCCGGAGCGGACCGGGGGCCCGCAAATGAAACGAAGAAGAACGGTTTTTTCGCCGCTGTCGCCCCTTTTTGATCAATGAAGAAAGCGAGGTTCATCATTATGGACGTTTATCCCATTCCAATGGTTCCGGGCCCCGTGAAGGTCCCGGAAGAAATCCTTCGAGTCTACCAGACCAATTACGGCGCCCCGGGTCTGGAGGCGTCGTTCTGGGACCTTTATCATGAAACCGAATCCCGACTGCAACAGATTCTGGAAACCCGGAATCGGGTCGTCATCCAGACCGGCGAGGGCATGCTTGCCCTGTGGACCGCCCTTCGCAGCTGCCTGAAACCCGGAGACAGGGTATTGTCCGTCGCCACGGGCGTATTCGGTTACGGCATCGCGGACATGGCAAGATCCATCGGCGCCGAGGTCATGACGGTCGGGCTGGAATACCATGAAACCCTGAATGACCTCAGACCCGTGGAAAAGGCCGTCGAGGAGTTCAACCCCAGAATGATTACCGCCGTTCATTGCGAAACCCCGTCGGGGACGCTCAACCCGCTGGACGGGCTCGGCAAGCTGAAGGAGGCCATGGGTGTGCCGCTGCTCTATGCCGATGTGGTCTCCAGTGCGGGCGGCACACCGGTCCGGGTCGACGCGTGTCATGTGGATCTTGCCCTCGGCGGCTCACAGAAATGTCTTTCCGCGCCGCCCTGCATGGCCTTCCTGTCCATCAGCGACCGGGCCTGGGAGGAGATCGAACGCGTCGATTACAACGGATATGACGCCCTGAAACCCTTCCGCCGGATCGAAGAGACCCGACGGTTTCCCTACACGCCATACTGGCACGGGGTAGCCGCCTTGAATGCCGGCGCGGCGTTGCTGTTGGCCCCGGGTCTTGACGAAAGCTTCAACCGGCACGAATCGATTGCGCGGCATTGCCGAAAAGCCATCGTCGATATGGGGCTCGATCTGTTCCCGTCGCCCCAGGCCGTTCCCTCGCCCACGGTAACCGCCGTCCGGGTTCCCGAAACCCTGCCGTGGGAGGAGTTGGATCGTCGTCTGCGGCAGAAGGGGCTGGTGGTGGGCGGCAGCCACGGCAAACTGGCCGGCAAGGTTTTCCGGCTCGGCCACATGGGCAGCCAGGCGGACACGGCGCTTCTGGAAAAGGCTCTGACGGTTCTGGCGGATGTCGTCGGCGGCACCGGCAGGCAGCGATGATACACGAACCCCGCGTCTACAGAGAATTCGTCGATATCGGCCGCCGCACCTATTTCAAGGTCAGGGTCAAGGAGACGGATCTTTTTGTCCATGCCCGGAAAAATCTCGAATCCCTGACCCGGGATCTCGTGCTGAAACACCGGTCCTATATCGAGGGGTATATTCGGGACAATCCCGACTTTGCGACGTCTCTCGCGCCCCTGCAGAGCGTCGGACCCGCACCCGCCGTCATCAGGGACATGATCACGGCGGGCCAAAGCGCGGGGGTGGGGCCGATGGCCGCGGTTGCCGGGGCGCTGTCCGAACACGTCGGCCGTGAGCTTCTTGCCTGTTCCCCGGAGATCATCGTGGAGAACGGCGGAGACGTCTTCATCAAGGCCGATGCACCCCTGACCGTCGCCCTTTTCGCGGGCAGGTCCCCTATGAGCCTCAGGATCGGCCTCAGGATCGATGCATCCCGGGAGGCGACAGCCGTCTGCACCTCCTCGGGGACCATCGGCCACTCTCTCAGTTTGGGTTCCGCGGATGCCGTTTGTGTGGTATCCTCCTCATGCGCTCTGGCCGATGCCGTCGCAACAGCCGTCGGCAACCGCGTCCGATCGGTGGCGGATATTCAGCAGGCCCTGGCGTTTGGAAGGCGAATCAAAGGCGTCGCGGGCGTCGTGATCGTCAAGGGAGATAAATTGGGGGTATGGGGCAACCTGGAACTCGTTCCGATAACCCTGAAGAGAAGCGCTTCCGCTCCTGCCGTCGGCATTAAATAAACCTCAACTTTCGGCTTTCATAATGGTGACCGGATGAAGGTGTCGGGAGGATGCGGCCCGCGCCCCTTCAGCGGTGAGTTTTAGTGCCGCTTAAGCGCCGCGGAGGATCAGGGGCCCGGATTGTTTGAGCGCAAGCGAGTTTCCGGGCCGTCCGGAGCAAGCTTTAGCGGCACTTGAACGAAACCGCGCGGGGCGCGGGCCGTCCCCTCCCGGGCACCGACCCATGAATACCGAAAGTTGAAAGATTGAGATTATGCAGGCAAAAACAACCCCGATGATCGAGCAGTATATGGCCATCAAGGCGGAATATCCGGATGCTCTTTTGTTCTACCGCATGGGCGATTTTTATGAGCTGTTTTTCGAGGATGCTGAAAAGGCCTCGAAAATACTTGAAATCACGTTGACGTCGCGCAACAAGAACCAAGCCTCGCCGGTGCCCATGTGCGGCGTGCCCTGCCGGGCCGTCCAGGGATATATCGCCCGCATCATCGAACGGGGCCTGAAGGTGGCTGTCTGCGATCAGGTGGAGGATCCGGCTCAGGCCAAAGGTCTGGTCAAACGGGAGGTCGTTCGGGTCATCACGCCGGGAATGATCATCGAAAACGAATTTCTGGACGCCAAAACCCACAACTATCTTCTTGCCGTCGCCCGAGAAGGCGCCGCCGTCGGATTGGCGTACGTAGACATTTCCACAGGGACATTTCGCGTCACCCAGTCCGATGGTGGCGACGGCGTTTCCGACGAGATCTCGAGGGTGTCGCCCAGCGAGGTTCTTCTCGGGGAATCCCTTCGCGACGAGGCATCCCTCGACGCATTGATGCCGTTGGAATGCCGGAAATCGATCACCTTCATCCCGGATCGGTACTTCAACCCCGCCTTCGGAAAAAATCTGCTCATCGACCAATTCGGCACCCTTACCCTCGAAGGCTTCGGATGCGAACATCTTCCGGCCGCGGTTGGGGCCGCCGGCGCCGTGCTGCACTACGTCTCCCAGACACAGAAGCAGAAAATCGACCACATCAGGGGCATCGAGACCTACTTTCTGAACGACTTCATGGCCATCGACGATCAAAGCCGACGCAACCTGGAGCTGCTGGAAAACCTGAAGACCGGTAAACGCCGCGGCACCCTGATCGACATACTGGACCATACCGTGACCGCCATGGGCGGTCGTCTGCTGGCCAACTGGTTGAGATATCCTCTCCTGAAACCCGAAGAGATCACCTCCCGGCTGGACGCGGTGGAAGAGGCCTGCGCGAATCGCCTCACATCCGAAAAAATCCGGGAACATCTTTCATCGGTGTATGATCTGGAACGGCTCGGCAGCCGAATTTCCATGGGACACGCCAATGCCAGGGATCTGGTCACCCTGAAGCGGAGCCTTCTCAAGCTGCCGGAGATTCAAAAGTACACGTCGGAGATGAAGGCGTCCCTTTTCAGGTGGGTCGGCAGTTTGTCCCCTCTCATGGACGTTGCCGATCTTATCGATCGGGCGATCCGGGAAGATGCGCCTTCAGCCGTCAACGAAGGGGGAATCATCAAATCCGGCTTCGACAGTGTGCTTGATGAGTTGATTAAAACCAGCAAAGATGGTAAAGGGTGGCTGGTCCGGCTGGAAGCGGAGGAAAAGAAGAAGACAGGGATCACCGCCTTGAAGGTGCGTTACAACAAGGTTTTCGGATACTATCTTGAGGTACCCAAAATCCATGCGGAGAAAATCCCCGATCATTATATTCGAAAACAGACCCTGGTCAACGCGGAACGGTATGTCACCGAGGAGCTGAAAACCTTCGAGTCAACGGTGCTGAACGCCGAGGAAAAACGGGCAAGGCTCGAGTATGAGATTTTCAACGACGTTCGAACGGCTGTCAGGGACCAGCATCGTCACATTCAGGATGCCGCGGATTTCACAGCCAGGCTCGATGTGTTGTTGAATCTCGCCCATGTCGCCGCGAAAAATGACTACCATCGGCCACACGTCAACCTCGACGGCATCCTGACGATAGAGGACGGTCGTCATCCTGTTGTTGAGAAGATGATCACCGACGAACGGTTCGTACCCAATTCCATCCGGATGGACTCCCGGGAAAATCAGGTCCTGATCATTACCGGCCCCAACATGGCCGGAAAATCGACGGTGCTTCGGCAGGCGGCGCTGACGACGATATTGGCGCAGGTGGGCGCTTTCGTACCGGCAGCTCGGGCCGAGGTCCCGGTTACCGATAAGATCTTCACCCGGGTCGGGGCACTGGACAACCTCAGCCAGGGGGAAAGCACGTTCATGGTGGAAATGCAGGAGACCGCGAACATCCTCAACAATGCCACCCCCCAAAGTCTGGTGATTCTGGATGAGATCGGCAGAGGAACCAGTACGTTCGATGGTTTGAGCATCGCCTGGGCCGTGGCGGAATACCTTCACGACCTGAAGGGAAAAGGCGTGAAAACCCTTTTTGCGACGCACTATCATGAACTGACGGCACTCGAACAAAGCCGGCCAAGGGTCAAAAATTTCAATATCGCCGTCAAAGAGGTGGACGATCGGATCATTTTCCTCCGAAAGCTCGTCCCCGGAGGCACAAATCGAAGCTACGGCATCCAGGTCGCACGGCTGGCGGGAATTCCTGAATCGATCATCCATCGGGCCAAGACCGTTCTGAGCCGGATTGAAAACGAGGGGCATATCATTCGCCGGGAGGAAGGAGCATCTCCTGCCGAAGAAGCGTCACATCCCGTTCAACTCGGACTTTTCCGTCCGCAGGAAACGCTTCTGGTCGAAACGCTGCAGTCGCTGGACGTCTCGAGAATGACGCCGCTGGAGGCGCTTCTCACCCTGAATGAGCTGCAGGAAAAAATCCGATTCCATTGACGTCGGGTTTACCCAAGGACATAAGAAAAAACACCCTTTCGGAAAAACCCATGAAGCTATACTGCAAAGTCGTATTTTCGCTGCTCATGATCAGCATCGTCGCCATCCTGTGCCTGCCCAGCCCTTTGCCGGCGGTTACGGAAAAACAGGAATACGATCGTGCTCACAGCTATTTCGAAAAATTCATAAAGGATTCAAAACGAAAGCAATACAGGGATAACTGGATGACCTGCATTCAGAAATTCCAGGCCGCCTACCGGAGAAATCCCGGAGGGAATTATGCCGCGGCAAACCTTTTCATGGCCGGAAAGATCTACAACGACCTTTACGCGCTTTCAGGGCGGCTTTCGGATCGAAAGGAATCCGTCGATATCTTCAACAGGCTGATCAACCGGCACCCTAAAAGCCGCTACCGATCCAAGGCTCAGGCGGTTCTCCGGTCATTCGAAGACAAGAAGACGTCATCCGGGAGCGCCGCGCCGGACGCCGTCCCGACGGCTGCGACAGAAAGTGCATCCGCTGAGAGGTCCGTCTACCACAAGGAACGGAGCAGTCGGTTCAAGCAGGCGAAGACCGCCTTCAAAGCCGACACATCCAACGATGTCCCCGGAGACGATCCCATCTCCCGCTTGATCGTCATCGAAGAAACTTGCGATCCCAAAGCTTTTTCATCGCCGCCCAAAGCACCGGCGTCTTCCCGGGGCGGCTCTCCGACGGTAATCAACCGACTCCGGTACTGGTCGAATCCCAGCTACACCCGGGTCGTCATCGACGGCAATCGGGAAACCACTTACACCCCCAATCTTCTGAAACAGGATCCCGACAGCGACAAACCCCAGCGCCTCTACATCGATTTTGAAAACAGCCGCCTCGGTCAGGATCTTCAAAAGGCGGTCCCCATTGACGACGACCTGCTGCTGGGCGCCCGCGCGGGCCAGTGCACACCCGACGTCGTCAGGGTCGTTGTCGACATCAAATCCTTCAAAACCTATAAGGTTTTCTCCCTGAGCAATCCCTTCAGAACCATCATCGACGTCTGGGGAAAGGATTCGGGCGAGACCGCTCCTGCAAAAGCCGTCGCGGCCGGGACAAAACAGACGCGCCTGCCCCACAAGAGGCCGTTGGTCGCCCCAAAGCCGCACGTATACCATGCTGCCATCCGAAGCCAAAGCGCCATTACGGCAAACGACCTGGCCAAACAGTTTGCCCTGGGCGTGAAACGAATCGTTATCGACGCCGGCCACGGCGGCCATGACGGCGGCGCGCCGGGCTATATCAAAGGGGTTCGGGAGAAGGACGTGGTCCTCAGCATTGCCCGGCGTCTGGCGAAAAAAATCCGAAACGAGTTGGGATGCGAGGTCATCATGACGCGCAACAGCGATCGTTTTCTGACCCTCGAGGAGCGGACGGCCATTGCCAACACCCAGAATGCGGATCTGTTTATCTCCATTCACTGCAATGCCAGCAAAAGCCCCCGGGCTTACGGATTCGAAACCTATTATCTCAATCTGGCCACGGACGACGACGCCATTCTGGTGGCCGCCAGGGAAAACGCCACTTCCCGTAAAACCATCAGCGACCTTCAGAACATCCTCAACGACCTGATGCAGAATTCAAAAATCAACGAATCGAGCCGCCTGGCCACCTACGTTCAAAATTCTCTGTACAGCCAGATGAAAGGGAATTACAGATACGTCAGCAATAAAGGCGTCAAACAGGCCCCCTTTTACGTTCTTCTGGGGGCCCAGATGCCCGCTATTCTGGTGGAAACATCCTTCATCAGCAACGAAAGAGAATGCAAGCGCCTTGTCACTGCGCAATATCAGGAGGATCTCTGCAAGGCCATCGTCAAGGGCGTCCGGGGGTATATCCGGGAAACCACGCCAACGGCCTTCTGGAACCCTCGTCCGAGCAAAAAAGGTTAGGCGCGTGCCGCCGGAAGGGTGATGCGTCGTTTCTCGGGATCCTCGTTCGGGCGATAGAACACCCCGATATGACCGATCATCCCGATAAGTTCGGATCCGGTTCGCTCCTCGATCAGGTTGGATAGGGTGATCTTCTGATCCTTCTCCTTGAAATCCACAAATCTGATCTTGATCAGTTCATGGGTGTCCAAAGCCTCGTGGGTGGAGCGGATGACGCTGTCGGTCACTCCCTGACGGCCGATATGAACCACAGGCTTCCGGCCGTGTGCCAACCCCCTTAGATATTTTTTCTGAAATCCGGTCAATCGCGTCATATGGTATTCCCCTTTCATGGGGTAGGTGTCTACCAGACCCACCACCATCTTTCAAGCCGATATTTCCGCACAGGTGCCCCTCCGATGTTGACGGCCGCAAATACCCTATTTCCCCAAAGCCGGACTCCTTTCCACCATCGCCTTGAGATCCTCCCAGTTGAAGTGGAGGTACCGTCGGGTGGTGTTCAGATTTTCATGGCCCAGGAGATATTGGATGACGATAAGGTTTTCGCCCTGCTGCGCCTTTAAACTGGCACCGGAATGCCGGAGGAGGTGAGGACCGTGTTTTCGCTTGAGGATGCCTGCCTTTTCCAGGGCACTGCTGACAATATAATGCACCTGTCTGGGTTTGAGAGGCCGGCCGTGACTGGACAGAAAAACCCACTCGCTCTCGCTGCCTTTGTATTCCGGCCGAATATCATACCATCGCAGGAATTTATTGATTAAATCCTGATTTAAAGGAATTTTATCAACCTTATGCCGCTTTCGGGTTATCCACAGCTCCTCTGCATCCAATCGGACGTCATCTTGTTTTAATTGGACTACCTCGGAAACCCTGAGGCATATATCCGTAAAAAGGCTCATCATCAGTAAATTACGATCAACAGTCTTTTTTCCGGAATGATTTGCTACTGAACGGAAAAGAATTTCAAGCTCAGAATATGTCAAATAATCTGTTTTTGGAGGATAAATTTTGGGTTTGCCGATTAATGAAGCTATATTTTCGATAATCAAACCCTCATCAACAAGATAGTCCATATATCCCATCAGAACATATATGACATTTAATTTAGAGGATTTTGATATTTTCAGAGATTTTAAATAATGAACTACTATATTTTTATGTATGTCAACCGGAAAGAGAATTTTATGCGACTTACAGAACCTTTCAAATCTATTTAATTCATATCTTCTGTTTCTGATTGATGATCTGCTGAGTTGTCCTGTTGCCGATTTTTCATCTAAGTAATTATCTATCGATTCGGATATTGAAAAAGAACTTTCAGGGTCGAATAGTCTCGTCATGGAATATCCTCCGTTATTCAAGACTTAATTCCTTCGTTCAAATTGATATCTATTCAAATGCAGCATTCCGTAATATTTAATCGATATACAGTTTTTTTTATTTATGACAATTTTAGTCAATATATAGAAATCGATTTTGCACAATAGTAATTTGCCACTGCTGATGCGATCGGCGTCTGACCATAGGTGAACTTCAGGGGGGTCGGTCTGAAAACCATCCCTAAAATTGCGCAATAGAAACATATTGTGTTATATTATGGCCGTCAAGC
The DNA here is from genome assembly GCF_001854245.1 of Desulfococcus multivorans. Classification (GTDB taxonomy): domain Bacteria; phylum Desulfobacterota; class Desulfobacteria; order Desulfobacterales; family Desulfococcaceae; genus Desulfococcus; species Desulfococcus multivorans. The sequence continues at coordinate 2,406,845 of NZ_CP015381.1, forward strand.
TCTTTTTGATCTGGATGTTATGTCTGTTTTTCTCTTTTGTATTGTGACAACTGGTTTATTTTTATTATTCTCATTATTTTCCGACAAACCATTTTGACCCAGACCGCACCAAAAGCGGTTAATCAATATTCGTCAGACCGAATCCATAAAATCATCTCTTTAATTGATCAAATGTCATTAATATGGTAATGCTCACTAAAATAAAGATTAACAGAATTTAACGGAGAATGATCATGGCACGGACAAAATATCATATCACACCCGAATCTGGAAGATTATCCGTAACACTCAACAAAAGACAGCTTAAAGAGTTTAAAAAAATGTCTATAGAATTTGAAACCTCAATAGATGATATTTTGCAAATGGCCATCGAAACATTTATTAAAAAGTACAATGATATTTCAATAGATGAAATGGATGAAATCGGTCTTAAAGCCATGATTCAAGATGATCGATAAATAAAATATATTTTATCTCATTTTGCTCTAAGGCCAATTCATATGAAAATCCTGACAGTTTCCGACTTCATAGAATCATGTCTATATAAAGATTTTGACAGTGAACTTTTCAAAGATATAGAGGTCATTCTATCCTGCGGCGATCTTTCTCCGGAATATTTATCTTTTATATCATCAAGGATCAATGCTCCACTTTATTATGTTAAGGGCAATCATGATATAAGATACATTGATAAAGCCCCAAACGGATGCATTGATATCGATTCAAAGCTGATTCGTTTCAAAAAGTTGAAAATTGCAGGTTTTGAAGGCTCCCGATGGTATAACGGCAACCCGATCCAATATACCGAATCTCAGATGAAAAAAAAGATCATGAAGATGTGGCCCAGGTTATGGTGGAACAGAGGCGTCGATATCGTAATCACCCATGCGCCACCACGCTATATCGGTGATGCGGAAGATCCGTGTCACAGGGGCTTTAAAAGTTTCCACCCCTTGATTGACCGTTTTTCCCCCCAATATTTTATTCACGGTCATATTCACGCCCGTTTCAACAAACCGTCTGAACGCATACGGATTGTCAAAAACACCCGGGTCATCAACACTGTTGGCTATTTTATCCTGGAGATCGATGAAAAATAGATTGTTCGATACCTTTTTCACCGGATTGAAAAACCGGCAGAAAAAAAGAGAGCTGAAAAGCTTCAGGGAAGATCAGGAGAATGAAGAGGCTTTCGACACACGGGATCTCGGCCTCAAGGAGGTGGAGATCAGCAGGATTGTCGGCAGCGTCGGTCGCTATCAGGATTTTGACAGTCGATTTCGGCTCAAAACGGGAATACCGTCCGAAAGGCTCATGAAGATCAGACAGGCGATCCGGGACGGGAAACCACTGCCGCCCGTATCCCTGTACCAGATCAAGGACGAATATTATATCGTAGACGGGAATCACCGCGTTTCCGTGGCAAAGGAGCGCGGCTGGAAAACGATCCACGCCCATATTCTCGAATTTCTGCCCTCCCGGAAAACGATCGAAAACATTCTCTACCGGGAAAAACTCGATTTCAGGGAAAAAACCGGCATCACGGCGCCCATCGACCTGACGGAGGTCGGGCAATATGCCTATCTGACGGAACAGATCAGGGAGCACCAGGAATCCCTTACCACCATCAACGGCACCGAGGTGGCCTTCAAGGACGCCGCCGCGGACTGGCACAAAACCATTTTTCTGCCGTTTGTCGCCATCATCGAGAAAAGTCACCTGGCGGCGGCATTTCAGAACCGCACCATTGCCGATCTCTATGCCTATATCTCCTTCCATCAATGGAAAAAAGGACGGGGACGACATTACGGTATCGGCCTGGACCAGATCATTCCAAAAAACATGGAGGAATTTCGGGCGAAGGTGGCCGACCAGAGGGGGCATGAATTTCCGGAAATGAAACGACTCATGACGGCTTTCGTGCTGATCTCCGTCAAGGCGGGCGAGGAATTCAAGATCATGGAAAAGCTCTTTGCCCTCGAGGAGGTAAAGGAGCTCTATGACGTGCCCGGGGAATTCGACCTCATCGTCAAGATCGTCATGGAGCGGGATTGGCTCAGTTCGGATTCGGAGGTGATCGGCTATTTCGTTTACAGGCATATCCGCCGGATTCCCGGGGTGCATAAAACCCAGACACTGATTCCGACATTCTCAAAAAGCAAGCAGGGGGTCGTGTGATGTCCCGCCGCAGCCGCGGAACACCGCGACCGGAAAGGGGAAAAACATGAAGACGTTAACCGGAAAGTCCTGTATCGTCACGGGCGCCTCCCGCGGTATCGGTCGAGCGATTGCCGAACGGCTGGGCAGGGATGGTGCGTCGGTCATTGTCAACTATTTCCAAAACGCCGAGGCGGCCCATGCCGTGGCGTCAACCATCAAGGCTTCAGGAGGTTGCGGCGTTCCGGTTAAGGGTGACGTCGGAAAATCCGAGGATGTCCGAAGGCTCTTCGATGCCGCCGCGGACCGTTTCGGCAAAATCGATATCCTCGTCAATAACGCCGGGATCGCCGTCGCCCGGAAGTGCCCCATCGCCGAAGTGTCCGATGACGTCTTCGACCGACTTTTCGCCGTCAATACCCGCGGGGTTTTTTCAGCGCTCCGGGAAGGCGCCCGCCGCATAGCGGATCACGGCCGCATCATCACGCTCTCGAGCACCGTCGTATCCATGGCGCTGCCGGGCTACGGCATTTATGCCGCCACCAAGGCGGCGGTTGAGGTCCTGACGCGGATCTTGTCCAAAGAACTGGGCGACCGGAACATCACCGTCAATGCCGTGGCGCCCGGCCCCGTGGATACGGACCTGTTCAACGCCGGCAAAACCGAGGCCGTGAAGCAGCAGATGGCGGATATGTGTCCGCTCCATCGTCTCGGTCGACCCGAGGATATCGCGAATGTCGTGGCGTTCCTGGTCAGCGACCAGGGCGGCTGGGTCAACGGTCAGATTGTTCGGGCCAACGGGGGGATGGTCTGAGGACGCCTATTCCCGCACCAGCACGTCGACAAAAGCCTTCCGGGTGATGCCGCCGAGACAGGGGGCGGGGTCGATTCCGGAGAGAACCCGCTCCACGTCGATTTTCCGGTAGAGACACCCGATGAGGCGGCGCTCCAGTCCACGGATCGCTTCCGGGTCCGGAAAGCTGCCGCGTATGGCGACCTGCTTGATATGCCCTTTCTCGATGACGACGCGGACCTGGAAGGGACCGGTGTCGGATCGGCCGGGCAGCACCAGGGAAAATCGGGGTGACCGGCCATGATTCCAGTGCCAGGAATGGTATTTGTCCCGGGCCAGCGCATCCACCACATCCCACTGATGCCCATCCAGACGGTACACCGATCCGTCACCCCCCCAGGCGTCGACAACACCGTCCCGGATGCCGGACTTGAAGGCATGCATGGAAACGTCCGAAGGCAGGAATTCGACAATATTGGCTACGGGGCTCCGCAACGATCGCACCGCCTTCGACGCCATGGGATCCGACGGCGGCGCAAGCGCATTCCAAAGCACGTCCAGCCGGGCGTCGAAAAGGAGCGTGCCGTGGACGAGCAGGCCTTTCCCGTTCGAATACTGGGATATCCCGGATATCTTTCTGCCGTCCACGACGATGTCGTTTCCGGCATTGAGCGCTGCGGGAACCCCCATGCCTTTCAAGGCAGCGATGATGGGCGCGGCGAAGAATGCATAGTTGTTGAGATAAGCGGGGTCGAAACGGGTGATGAAGCTGAAGTTCAGATTGCCGTGATCGTGATAGACCGCCCCGCCCCCGGATATTCGTCGCACCAGCGGCATGTTGTTTTCAGCCAGATAGGCTGAATCGACTTCAAGAAGCGGATTCTGGTTTCTGCCGATAATGACGGAAGGACGGTTGACATAGAGCAGCAGGTATCCGTGATTCAGATCAACGTGTCCTGTGGCGTACTCCTCGAGAGCCAGATTTATTCGGGGATCGTCGACATGATTGTTGTGGATCAGAAACAAGCGGTTCGCCATGGCACCCTATCCATGAAACCCATCGCCGCCCCAGACCCGTGCCGCCGACAAAGGCAAATCGTCTCGAGCGGTCAGATCTGAAAACGCCGCACGGGGACGGCATCGGAAATCGCAGTGACGGGGAAGGCGTGTCAGATGACCGTCGACAGAAAAACGATTCCCAGTGTCACGCAGATCAAGACGGTAATATTGAAAATACGACGATATTCGGCCGTGATCGATGTTCTGTCGTTCAACCGTTTGAAAAAGAGGATCTCATTCGGGGTGAATTTCAGCGGCCCGTTGGATTTCGGTTTCGTCACATGCGTTCCTTTTGACGGTGATCTGTAATTTGAGGTTTCAAAGTCGCTCGTTCAGTTATAAAAATTATTATACATAAAAAAGGACGCTGTCAACGACGGAATCCCGGCTTTTTTGTTCCTTGCCAAAATCTGTAAAGCCTTTTATGAAAGACGACATCATTCACGGCTGCTTTTCAGAGAGGGTATCATGGTCATTGCGGGACTCACAGGCGGAATCGCCACCGGCAAGTCGACGGTAGCGAGGTTTTTCAAGGCGGCCGGAGCCGCCGTCATCGACGCCGACCAGATCGCCCACGACGTGGTTCGCCGGGGATTGCCGGCATGGCAGGGCATCGTGGCGGCTTTCAGCCGGGACGTACTTCGGGAGGACGGTGAAATAGACCGGGAAAAGCTGGGCCGGATCATTTTCAACGACGCCGCCCGGAAATCGGCCTTGAACCGCATCGTCCACCCGTTTGTTTTCGAAGAGATGGAAAAACAAATGCGGGAAATCGAGGCGACCGCCCCTGAAACGGTGGTCATACAGGACATCCCGCTTCTTTTCGAATCGGGGATGCACCGCAAGCTGCCCAGGATCATTGTGGTGTACGTGCCGGAAGCCCTTCAATTTTCCCGTCTGATGAAGCGGAATCACCTGAGCGCGGCGGAGGCGCGGGCGCGCATCCGGAGCCAGATCCCCATCGAGGAAAAACGCAACCTGGCGGATATTCTGATCGATAATTCCGGAACCCTGGAGCAGACGCGGGAGAGAAGCCTCGAGGTCTATGCGATGCTGAAACGGTCCGTATCGAGACCCTGAACCCAGCCCTCATCCTCCGGGGAGCGTGTGCCGGACAGCGACGAAAGTCCGGGAAAAAGAGGAAACATTCATGCCGTTTATCGCCGACCTCCACGTTCATTCCAGGTTTTCGCGGGCCACCGCCAAAAATCTGGACCTGGAGCACCTTTACATCAGTGCCGCCGTCAAGGGCATTTCGGTGGTGGCCACCGGGGACTTCACCCATCCCGCATGGTTTCAGGAGCTTCGGGAAAAACTCATCCCGGCGGAGCCCGGCCTTTTCGCCCTCCGGGAGGATATAAGACGCCGATGTGACGCCGAGATACCCCCCTCCTGCAAGGGGACGGTCCGGTTCATTCTGGAAACCGAAATCAGCAATATTTACAAGAAAGCCGACAGAACCCGAAAAAACCACAACCTCATCTACGTGCCCTCCCTGGCGGTGGCGGAAACCCTCAATGCACGGCTGGACGCCATCGGCAACATCCGTTCGGACGGCAGGCCCATCCTGGGTCTTGACGCCAGGAATCTCCTGGAGGTGATGCTCGAGTGCTCTGAAGACGCATTCCTGATTCCGGCCCATATCTGGACGCCCTGGTTTTCACTTCTGGGGTCCAGGTCGGGATTCGACAGTCTCTCAGCCTGCTTCGAGGACCTGTCCCACCATATCTTTGCCGTGGAAACCGGGCTCTCTTCGGATCCGCCCATGAACCGCCGGATCTCGGAGTTGGACTCCCGGACCCTCGTCTCCAATTCAGACGCGCATTCGCCGGCCAACCTGGGACGGAACGCCAATCTGTTCGACACGACGCTCTCTTTTTTCGGCATTCGGGACGCGCTCCTGTCCGGAGATCCGGATCGGTGCCGGGGCACTATAGATCTCTATCCGGAAGAGGGCAAATACCACATGGACGGACATCGAAAGTGCGGCATCTGGCGCCGTCCATCCGAAGGGGCCGAAACCGAATGGCGCTGTCCCGCCTGCGGTGCGCCCATGACCCTGGGGGTGCTCCATCGCGTCGAAACCCTTGCCGACCGCCCGGAAGGCGCGATACCCGACGGAAAGCCGCCGTTTTACCACCTGATCCCCCTTGCGGAAATCCTCTCTGAAATTCTCGACGTCGGGGTCAAAACCCGAACGGTGGACCGCTGTTACCGGAAAGCGATCCATTGCCTGGGCCCGGAGCTCCACATCCTGAAAGACTGTCCCATAGACCGCATCCTCGAAGCGGATATCCCCCTTCTGGGGGAAGCGATCGACCGAATGCGAAGCGGGCGCGTTCATATCTCTCCCGGCTTCGACGGAGAGTACGGCCGGATACGGGTCTTCGCACAAGGTGAAAAGAGCGTTCTGACCGGACAGCAATCCCTGTTTTCCCGAAAACGAACACCTGCGGCCGCCGTCGAAGCGTCGTCGCCTGTTCCGCCGTTTGGAACGGCCCTGCCTGAAAGGGGGGATGCGAAAGCATTACCGGCCACAGGGCCGAACCCCTCCCATGCCGCCTCCGGAACGGACAGCCTCAACACCGCCCAGAAATCCGCCGTTGTGCATTCCGGCTCGCCCCTTCTGATCATCGCAGGACCGGGCACCGGCAAGACCCGGACCCTGACCCATCGGATCGTTTTTCTGACGGCGGTCCGCCGCGTATCCCCCGAAAACATTCTGGCGATCACCTTCACCAACAAGGCCGCCCGGGAGATGCGCGAACGGGTGGCGGCACTTTTCCAGACCGCCGGTCCGTCTCCCGGCCGGCTGCCCACCATCGGGACCTTTCACGGTTTCTGCCTGACCGTTCTGAGATCGGTCCAGGGCGATTCCCACACCGTCATCGATGAACATGATCGGCAACGCCTGATTCAGGCGGCCTTCGAAAAACACGGCGGCAAAACCTTCAGTCCCGACCTGTCGGCCCGGCGGCTATCGGATCTGATCACACGGGCCAAACAATATCTCTGGGGGCCGGAGGATGATTTGAGTTCGCTGGCCGATGAGAAGGCCTGCCACGTTCTGGGAACGATCTACCGGAGCTATCAGGGGATGCTTACGGTCGAAAGGCTCCTCGACTACGACGATCTGATCATGAATACGGTGCGTCATCTCGAGGGGAATCCTGCTTTCCGCCGGGAGCTGATCGATCGTTATCATCATGTTCTCGTGGACGAATACCAGGATGTCAACCCCGCCCAGTACCGGCTCGTTCGAATCCTGTGCCCCAGAAGCGACAAGGAGCTCTTCGTCATCGGGGATCCGGATCAGTCCATCTACGGCTTTCGCGGCGCCGATGCAGCCTGCTTCAGCCGATTCGCCGAGGATTATCCCGGAAGCCGGACCATCCATCTCAACCGGAACTACCGATCGGTTGAAACCATCCTCGACGCCGCCCACCAGGTCATTCGCCGGCACAGCCTGAATACCCCCGAAGTCCGCGCCTATTCCAACATCCAGGGCGTCAAGACCCTCACGGTCATGGAGACCCCGACGGAGCGGAGCGAGGCGACGGCCGTCGGCCGGATCATCGAATCCATGGTGGGGGGATTCGGCTTTCAATCCATCGATTTCGGCGGCGCCGACGGCGCCTTCGGTGAAAGAGAGCACGCCTTTTCCGATTTCGCCGTGCTCTACCGCAGTCATGTTCAGGGGCAAATCCTTTCAAAAACCCTTCAGGACGCCGGTATTCCCTGTCAGTTGGTCCACCGGGAAAGCGTCTACGGTCAGCCCGGGGTCCTGGAATTGACATCCTTATTAAAGCTTGTTTTCCGAAAAGGCATCATGAACGATTTCGACAGGGTTTGCCGCCTGCCGTTTTTCGGCTGGGACGAAAGCAGTCTGGCCGACTTCAAAGACCGTTTCTACGCCGCCGAAACGCCCCTCGATGCCTTGCTGTGGGTCGATTCAACCGCCGTCAACGAAATGCCCGGGAACATTCGGGAGCGGTTTTTCCGCACGCGGGACGTTCTGAAAGACCTTCGCGAAAGCGTGCGCGGAAAGTCCCTTGGAGCGGCGCTCTCTGTCCTGAAGGATCGCGCCGGTCTTCAGCGGATGATCGATGCGTCACCTGAACGGGCGGCGGCGCTGGAAGGTCTGATCCAAAGGACCGACAGCCGTTCGTGTGAACGGGTCGACGACCTGTTCGCCGCCGCCGCCCTGGAAACCGATGCCGATCTCCATGACGGGGAGGCCCAGAAGGTGACACTCATGACCTTTCATGCATCCAAGGGGCTCGAGTTTTCGGTCGTCTTTATCGTCGGTTGCGAGGACGGCCTCGTGCCTTTCAGGCGCGCCGACAACCATTGCGAGGATCCGGCCGAGGAGCGGAGACTTTTCTATGTGGGAATGACCCGGGCCAGGGAACGGCTCTTTCTGCTGAGTGCCGGAAACCGGATGGTCCACGGCAGACTGGAAAAGAGAATCCTGTCGCCCTTTGTCCTGGACATCGAGCGCCGCCTGGTCGAGCGGCGGCGCGTCGAGAACCGCGGCTCCGCCAAGCAGCCGATCCAACTGGGCCTGTTCACCGGGGAGTAGCGGGTTGAAGGGCCGTCCCTTTCGGGCCGTCCATGGGTGCAGTGGTTTACTTTCATGAAATCCGGCGCTATGTTATTTTTTGAATCTCAGCTGTCAATTTTCACAGGCCGGTGCCGGGAGGATACGGCCCGCGCCCCGCGCGGTTTCGTTCAAGTGCCGCTGTCGGGTCACCCTCATGAAAGTCGAAAGTTGAGTTTGAATCTCAAACGGAAAAGAGGAGTGCAACGTGTATCTGGCGCGCCGTCAAGTTCAGGGCAAAACCTACTACGCCATACGGGAATCCTATCCTGCGGGCAAGATCTTTCGGAGTCGGCATCTGATAGACCTCGGGACCGACCCTGCCGCCTATGTACAATACCCGGGAGGAAACGCCTTTTACATTCATGAATCCATCGAGGACCGACTCCGGGCCCTCGACGTCGTTTATGAAGCGGACGAGCTGGACGAGATCTTCTGGCCGTTTGTCCGTCCGGATATCCGGAAAGCTCAGGCCTATTTTCGACGAAGGGGCCGCGCAGCGCGCGGCACCGCTTTCGACGATGCCCTGGCCGGCGACGTTTTTCACCTCTTTGATCGAAGGCGGGTGCACTATCTTCGATTCGGTCAGATGGATCAGGGGCGGATCGGACGGGTATCGCCGCGGCTTTTCAAGATCTTTCTCGGTAAATCACGGGATGAAATCGAACAGTATTTCATCCAGGCGGAACAACTGCTGAAACCCCATGAGGTCAAATCCTATGTTTTTGTCATCTTTGATTTACAGCGGCACTTTTCCGAGCACTTCGCCAAAACCATGCCCCAGGGGCTCGATCAGGGCATAGTGGACACCCTCTTTCTCCAGGACGTCTGCCGAATGAACCGCGACAGACGTTTCTGGGGCGATATCACTCCGGAGAACCGGCTCCACCCCTATCTGGTCCGATATCTCATTATGTTTTTCGACAACGATTACGGGCGGAGCAGCTATCTGGACGACATCCTTCAGGCCTGGATCAACAGCCGGAGAGATTTTCATTTTCCCGAAAGAAGGGTGCGCGTCTCCTTCAAGGAGGCCGGCACCGTATTCGGTATTTCCGAGGAAGCACTGAGACGGTTGTCCAGAAAGGAATTGTCCCGCCTCTTTCGTCAAAAGGCACAGGAGATGCATCCGGACAAAGGCGGAGACCATGACGCGTTCATACGCCTGGCAACGGCCTATCAGGACATCAAAGAACACAAGAAGTGAACGTTGGAGCGAAGCGTTCCGGCGTATGTCGAAAGGAGGGCGTGATCATGAAACACCGCATCGTCGCCGTGCTGCTGATGGTGCCGGCCATCCTGCTGTTCGCGGCATCCGCCCGCGCCGTGACTATCGAATTGAGCGGCGATCGTATTTCCATACACGCCGAGAAGTCGCCCCTTTCGGTCATTCTATCCCGGCTTTCAGCATCCGGCATCCAGATCCAGTGTCCGCCCCACATCGATCCCGAGGTGACGGCGACCGTCACGGATAAACCGATTCACGAAGGGTTGGGCGCGGTGCTCAAGCCTTACGGCTATGTTCTTTTCTGGGAGCGGTCTGGAAAGAACAAGTCGCTGCGGCCGGCGGAACTGCACGTTTTCGATTCAGTCGGGAGGGAGGAGAACGGTCGCGAGGAAAGGGAAGAGGGCTTTGCCGTGGCTGTAAACCCCAAGGATGGATCGCTCTACGTCAGAAATGAAATTCTGCTTCGCATTGCACCGGGAAGCGACGGAGAGATCCTCAGAAGCCTGGTCTCGGGGTTGGGCGGCGTCATTCTTGAAACGGACGCACTTTTGGGCATCCATCGCGTCCGTCTGCCCGACGGCATCGACATCCCGGATTTTCCGGCAAAACTCAAGGCCGGGGAAAACCGCCTCACAGCCGAACCCAATTATGCGTATCCCATTGATTTTCCGCGCAGGTTTGTCGGCCGTGCCCCACGTTTCGAAAGCGTGGCCCCTCAAAACATCATTTCCGATACCACCGGCGTCCCGGTGGCGGTTCTGGATTCGGGATGGACGGCCGGATACGGGCTGGAAGAACGCGTGATCGCGGCGCTGGATGCCGTCAACCCGGGTATGCCGGTCACGGATGGTCTCGGCCACGGCACTCAGATGGCGCTGATCGCAGCAGGGGAGGTTCGTCCCATGGGGACGGCGGGAGAGGACGCGAAGGCGTCTCCGATTATTCCCATCCGGACCTTTGACGACAGCGGCATAACCTCCAACTTCGCCCTCATGCGGGGAATCGATTTCGCCTTGAGCAGCGGCGCGAGGGTTCTCAACATGAGCTGGGGCTCTGAAACATCGAGCCCGTTTCTGGAGGAGGCGCTCGCCTACGCGGACAATCGGGGCCTCATCGTCGTCGCCGCTGCCGGAAACAAGGCCACCGGCGCCCCCGTCTATCCCGCAGCCTATCCCACCGTCCTGGGCATCGGTGCCCTCGCTCCGGACGGAACCCCCTGGCAGCATTCAAACTACGGCAGCTTTGTTGCGCTTTCGGCGCCGGGCTATGCCGACCTGCCCGTCGGCTACAAGGGGGAGGCGGGCATCTACGCAGGAACGTCTATTGCCGCGGCCTACGTTGCGAACGTCATTTCGGGGTGGTTGACGGAGAATCCGGACTGGCAGAAATCGGACGTGATGCATCGTTTGAGAACCCACGGGCTGAAACGACAAAATCCTTGAATCCGGCGGACGCAACCCGCCCGCCTCGTCGTGCCGCACATCCCATCCGTCCCTGCCGGGTCGCGGGGACGTATCAGGAACTGCGCGTGCAGGAGCGCGTTCCCGCCAGAACGCTCTGGATTCTGTCGAGACGCTCGCACCCGTCGATGCATGCTGGAAAACGATCTCTCTCCTCACAATTTCTGCAAGGACTTTTTACGAGGGTACCGATCTCGAAATCGAATGTAAATGTGTATAGGGTCATAACATGTCACGCGGCCGACACGGGCGAAGCGCTCCAAAGGGACTTCCGCCGCGGCCGTTTAAGGGTGTATTCGTATCCTGACGGGCCGTGACCGTTCGGATTTCAGATCAATCCTCTTTACCATGCCGACTCAATTTTCGCAATGCAAAGTATGGCCCGTCCAACAGGAATCCGGGGTACCCCGACCGATCAGGACATTTTTTTCAGACCGTTGATTTTTCAGGACCTTTTTGTTATATATCCAATTTTCGACTTTCATGACGGTGACCGGATAGAGGTGACCTGTGAAAGTCGAAAGTTGAGAAATGGTTTTGTGATCCCCCATACCCCGGGAAGGAACGGTCCCGGTGAACACCGGGATGGAACGACCCAATCAAGGAGAGTGATGCTATGAATGTTGTCAATGCCCTGTCGCGCCGTGCATTTTTCTGGGTCTTTTTTTTCAGTGCCCTGATGTGGTTTCTGATCGATGCGGCCGTCTATGTCGCACTCAATGTGGTATCCCTGAAGATATCGGTGCTGCAGGAAGACGCCGGCATTGCAGACTTCCGTGAGACCGTTTCGCAATTCAAGACCTGGATCGACCTGATCGCGGAATATTATATCCCCGCATCCGTCGTCCTTGGCCTGGTGTTCATTCTCCTCCTCTGGCTTTGTCTGAGGCTCTCGTTTCCCGGCGCCCTCCGCAAGGCTGCGTCGGTGCCGCCGCCACGCTTGAAGGAGGCTAGGTCCCGGAAGAAAGATACGGCGATCGAAGCCCCTGAGCCCACGGCCGTCAAAGGCGAACGGGAAAGGCTGTATCTCTATCTCTTTTCCATCCTGCAACGGGAAGGGCGCCTGATGGACTTCCTTGCAGAAGACATCGATGCATACGACGACGCGGACATCGGGGCCGCCGTTCGCAGCATCCACGAGAACTGCCGGAAAATCATCGACAAGTATATCATTCCAAAATCGATTCTGAGCGATGACGAGGAGAGCGAAATCACCGTCGAACCGGGATTCGACCCCAATGCCGTCAAACTGACCGGAAACGTCGCGGGCAATCCGCCGTTCAGGGGGATCGTACGTCACAAGGGCTGGAAAGCGGGCAAACTCGATATGCCCACCTTGTCCGGCGAGCGGGATCCGCGGATCATCGCCCCGGCAGAGGTTGAGATTTTATAGTCGACGCAGGAAACACACTTTCACGGAAACGTCAATCAAGGAGAATTATCATTGTCAGATCCTGCCTATATAATCGGTATTGATCTAGGCACGACCAACAGCGTGGTCGCCTACACCGAAGCCCAATTCCGGAAAGGGGAAAAAGCGGAGATCCGGGTGCTGGAGATACCGCAACTCACCGATGCCGGGGTGGTCGAACAACAACCCTTGCTGCCGTCGTTCATTCTGTTGCCCAGCCCCCACGACGTTCCGCCGGACGGGCTCAAACTGCCGTGGTCGGATACCCGAACGATGGCCGTGGGTCAATTTGCCAAGGAGAGGGGCGCCGAACTGCCCCAGAAGCTGATTGCCTCCTCCAAATCCTGGTTGTGTCACACATGGGTGGATCGGAACAAACCCATTCTGCCCTGGGAGGGGCCCGACGATCTGACCAAACTATCTCCGGTGGCGGCGGCGGCGGAAATTCTGAAACACATCCGGGATGCCTGGAACTACACCATGGCCCGGGAAGACGAATCTCTCCGCATCGAACACCAGGAGGTGCTGTTGACCGTTCCGGCGTCCTTTGACGCCGTAGCCAGGGATCTCACCGTCAAGGCGGCCGAAATGGCGGGGCTGACCCGGATCACGCTGCTGGAGGAACCCCAGGCGGCTTTTTACGCATGGATCGAAGCTTCGAACGACCAGTGGCGGGAAAATATCGAGAAGGGAGACCTTGTCCTGGTGTTTGACGTGGGCGGCGGCACCTCCGATTTCAGCCTTATCGAGGTGGATGAAGAAAACGGAGAGCTGGCCCTCAAACGCATCGCCGTCGGCGATCATCTTCTCGTGGGAGGGGACAATATGGATCTGACCCTTGCCTACGCCGCCTCGCGGAAGCTCTCCGGCAAGAAAAGCCCGGATGCATGGCAGATGCGCAGCCTCTGGCATGCCTGCCGAAAGGCCAAGGAGGTTCTCCTCTCGGACCCCGAGGCCAGGGACTATACCGTAACGGTCCTGGGGCGCGGCAGCAAGTTGATCGGCGGAACTCGAAAAGCCGTCCTGGAGCGTGATATGGTCCAGAAGATTCTTCTGGAAGGCTTTTTCCCTGAATGCGGTCTGGACGCCGTTCCTCAGGTGAAACAAAAATCAGGCATCCAGGAGGTGGGGCTGGCCTATGAGTCCGATCCCGCCATCACCCGCCATCTGGCCCACTTTCTCAGCCGCCAGCAGCCGGATGACAACGGCCGCCGCCGGCTGCCGACGGCGATACTGTTCAACGGCGGGGTCATGAAGGCTGAAGTTCTCCGCAACCATCTGGTTCAAATTCTATCTTCCTGGACCGACACCGATGCCGACCGTGCCCTCCGCGAAATTGCCACCGCGGATTTCGATCTCAGCGTAGCGCGGGGCGCCGCCTATTACGGTCTCGTTCGAAAGGGGGAGGGGATTCGGATCCGCGGCGGCCTGAACAAAGCCTATTATATCGGCGTGGCCGCATCGCTTCCCGCGGTCCCGGGGATGCCGGTTCCCATCAAGGCGCTCTGCGTAGCGCCCTTCGGCATGGAGGAGGGAACGGAGGGATCTCTGCCGGATCAGGAATTCATTCTCGTCGTGGGAGAGCCGGTAAAATTCGACTTCCTTGGATCCTCCGTCAGAATCGACGACACGATGGGGCAGGTGATCGAGGAATGGGAGGATGACATCGAGGAGATCACCACCATGGAAACCACTCTGGACGGCGAAACCGGAACGGCCATACCCGTGATCCTCGAGATCCGGGTGACCGAGATCGGAACCCTCGAGATATGGTGCGTATCCAAACTCGAACCGAGCCGGCGCTGGAAGCTGGAATTCAACGTCCGGGAGCAGAGCCGCGACAGCCGTTCATAGAACGATTTGCCTTCAGTCTTCAGTCTGTTATCGGAGCATGGTGATCCGGGGCCGTGAAGCGATCTCGGGGGCGGTTTCGAAAAACCCCGCGACGGCCTCCCGGAGGGCATCCATCGATTTCGCCTTGTGCACCATGGCGTAAAACGTATGGCCGAACTTGAAATTGGCGGCAAAATAATTGGAAAATTTATAGTATCGGCGAATTGCCGTCGATTCGTCAAAATGCTTTCCCAAAAGATCGATCAATCCCAGGGCACACCGCCGGTAAACGTCGTCATCCGGCAGAACCCCGTCGGTCCATTGGGCAAACGTCCACGGACGCGCCACCGCAATCCGCCCGATGGCGACGCCGTCGCATCCGGTTTCGGAAATCATTCTTCTGCAATCGTCAATGTCGAAGACATTCCCGTTCCCGATAACGGGAATGTCTACCGATGACTTGACCATGCCAATGTATGCCCATTTGGGCGGACGGGTCCGTCGATCCGGAGCGACACGGGGATGGTACGTCAGCGCATCCGCCCCTGCGTCGGCAAACCGTCTGGCCAGATCCACGGCGGTCCTCACGTCGTCCTCCCACCCGGTCCTGAATTTCACGAAGAGGGGCACCGATACGGCCTTTCGCACCGCCGATACGATCTTTTCAGCCCGAAGCGGATCCCGCAGAAGCGCGGCACCGCAATTGTGTTTGCAAACGGCGGCGACGGCGCAGCCGAAATTGATGTCGACACCCATGAATCCCTCGGCCGCGACCCGTTCCGCCGCCAAGGCCATCACCGCCGGTTCGTCACCGTAGAGTTGACAGACCAGATGCGGCAGTTCGGCCGCCCGCCACATGAAGCCGGATGCGGCCGGTCCGCCGCCGAACGCCACCGAACGAGACCCCGTCATTTCCGAAAAGAGGAGACCGAATCCGCCGAATTCGGAAACAAGCTCCCGAAACGCCACATTCCCCAATTTGGACAGGGGTGCCAGAAAAAGACGTTTGGGGATAATACATCCCCCCACCCGGATCGGACGATTCAACAGTGCGCGGACATCCTCTGCTTCAGACGGATGCATCGGATTCCGCAGGGTTTCATTTGGCTGAACCCTCATAGGGGAACCGAAGCCCGGTAGATCCTGCCCCGGCCGCGCAACACGTAAGCGCCGACTTCCGCCGGAATCAGCACGGAAACCCCTCTGGTCAGGACCGTTTCTTTCCGGACGCCTTCGGCCCCGATATGGACGCTGCCTTCCGTACACAACAGAATTTCCACCCCGTCCACGGCCTTGCGAACGCCTTCCGACGACGTCCTCATTGAAATGACCGACAGCTGAAATTCCTGTGCGGGGGTGCGATAAACATCTTCATATTCGCTGACCCTTTCGGGGACGAGCTTCTCCAGGGTTCGGGGCGTCGTCTCGAGGATTTTCATCAGTTCCCCCACGTCGATGTGTTTGGCGGTCAGACCGCCCCGAAGCACATTGTCCGAATTGGCCATCAGCTCGATGCCCATGCCGTCAAGATAGGCATGGAGTTCTCCGGCCGGCAGGTAAAGGGCCTGCCCCGGCGTCAGACAAAAAAGATTCAGAATCGCCGGCGAAACAGCGGCAATATCATCAGGATAGGCCTTGTTGAGCGCGGGGATCCATCGGAAAACCGGGCTTTCGTCCATGCGGCGCCGTGAGTTCTCGAGGGCCTCATCGAGAATGGCGCGCTTTCGGGACGCCGGAAACGTCAGAAGGCTTGCGTAAAGCGCCTTGAGGACCTCGGCAGGACGGCCTTCCCGAAGGTTTCCGATTTCATGGGAGAGGGTTCGGGGACAGATTGCTTCGAGAAGGGCTGTGATGTCTGCGACGGGTCGGAAACCGCAGAGCCCCCAGAAAGGCGTGAGCGCACAGATGCATTCGGGTTTGTGATTGTCGTCCCGGTAGTTCCGGTTCGAGGCGTCCAAAGGAATGCCGGCCCGATTCTCCGCCTGAAATCCCGTTGCTGCCTGCCGTCGATCGGGGTGAGCCTGAATGGACAACGGCGCCGCGGCGGCAAGCACCTTGAACAAAAAGGGCAGCCGACGGCTGAACGCCGCGGCCGTGCGTTCACCGAGGATCGCTTCGGGATAACGCTCGATAGCCCGATTCAACGGAATCTGCTCACCGTCCATTTCGATGCGGGAAGGCGCTTTCGGATGTGCGCCCATCCACATTTCCGCCTGGGGGTCGCCGGAAGGCGGGCGGCCCAGCAGATCGGGAATGGCCGTGTGAGAGCCCCAGGGATATTTCAGAATCGCGTTGTCCAGTATCCAAATCCGTGTATCGATCATCTTCTCCATTTCGCTCCCGAAAACCGCTTGAACTTCCGCTGGTCAGCAAGGCATCACCCGTCATGGATTCGCCATGACGGAATCCCGTCGGCCCCTGACGACGCCGCTTCCGGATCATTAACGGCGAACGTCAAGCCTCCTGCATAAAAAACTACCACAAGAGACGGCCGGTGACAAACGGCGATTTTATGGATTGAAAAAAAGAAACGTCTGTGTTACAGAAGCATCTCTGTTTTCGAGGCTTATCTCTGATTTTTCCACTGAATTCAAATTATTAACCAATGAACTCAAGGAGGTCGACATGCGAAAGGGATTTCTGGTTACCGTTACATTCGTGATGGCCGTAATGATGCTATCCCCCCTTGCCTGGGGGAAGACCGTGAAGATCGGCTTCAATATTCCTCTGACCGGAGATATCCCCAAGGTCGGCGAAGAATCGAAATTCGCCGCCGAAATGCTGCGTGAAGACGTCAACGGCGCCGGCGGCCTCGACATCGGCGGCGAAAAATACATGCTCGAGTTCATTTATGAAGACAATGAATCCAAGGCCGAATCGGCGGTTTCCGCAGCCCTGAAGCTCATCGAAAGAGATCAGGTGCTGGCGGTCGTAGGACCCAACTCCAGCAAACAGGCGGTCCCCGGGGGACAGGTCTGTGACGACAACCGCACCCCGATGATCTCCCCGTGGTCCACGAATCCGGACACCACCAGGGATCGGCCGTGGGTCTTCAGAGCCGCATTTCTGGATCCCTTCCAGGGTCCTGTCGCCGCAGACTTCGCCATGAAGCAGTTCAAGGCTAAAACGGCCGCCGTCCTTTTTGCCCTGGCCAACGACTACAGCAAAGGACTCGCCGAAATTTTCAAGGCCGACTTCGAAAAGAAGAACGGCACAGGATCCGTGGTGGCCTATGAAAGTTACGGGGACAAGGATCAGGATTTCAGCGCTCAATTGACCAAGATCATCGCCGCCAAACCGGATTTCATTTTTCTCCCGAACAACTACAACGAAGTCGCCCTCATCGTCAAACAGGCCCACGACCTGGGCTGGACCGGACCGTTCATGGGTGCGGACGCCTGGGGCAATTCCGAGTTGATGACCCTCTGCGGCGATGACTGCAAGGGGCATTATTTCTCGACCCATTACGCCGCGGCGGGCGCTACCGGCGCGACCAAGGAATTTATCGACCGATACCAGAAAAAATACGGCTATCAGCCTGCCGACGTGGCCGCCCTGACATGGGACGCCGCCCGTATCGTCCTGAAGGGGCTTCAGGACATGGGCAGCATCACGGGGGACCTGAAAGACGACCGGAAAAAGTTGAGGGATGCCATTTCAGGCATCGCGGAATTTGAAGGCATCACGGGAAAAATGAAGTTCGACGATCAGGGGGATCCCATCAAATGCGCCGTCGTCGTCAAGATCAGCGATACGGGCGAGTTTGTCTTTACCGAGTCCGTCTGCCCGTGAAAAAAGCTGTTGATACCGTTTAATACGGTTTGGGGCTTCGGGCGGCCGGCTATGGCCGCCCAAAAGGAGAGTTGAAGCCGGATGTCAGAATCTGAGGTGGGAGCTGCGGCGACAACGATTATATCTTTCTGAGTGAACGGGATTCCTGTGCGGATCTGAAGCGAAGCGGATGCTGAAATGCGTTGGATAACGACCGGTCCGGACATTGGCGTGACAACGGCTGTTTCATCGGAACCTCGAGCACATGCAGTGCGACATCAATGACGCTGTCCGAATCGACGACTGAATACTGAAAGAAAATCCGCTCCATCTCTCCCTTGCCCCAAATATTCCCGTTCATCGGCACCTGTATTCCCACACAGGGTTTCATTGGTCATTTCTGCGCCTCAATCGTAAGGATCCCGCGTGTTCGAAAGCATCATTCAAAATCTTTTCAACGCTCTGCAGTGGGGAAGTTTTTACTCCCTGATCGCCCTGGGGTACACGCTGGTGTACGGCGTCCTCACATTGATCAATTTCGCCCATGGCGACATCTTCATGGTCGGCGCCTACATCGCCTTTTTTGTGGCCACATTCTTCCTGGCCACCCTTGAGGGTGTTCCGGGCTGGGTCACGCTCAGCCTCACGATACCGCTGACCATGATCCTCACGGCCTGCGTCGGGGTCGCGCTGGAACGGATCGCGTACCGTCCTCTCCGTCGAAAGGGCGTCAATCGGCTCTATGTGGTCATCACGGCGTTGATGTGCGGCCTGATCCTGGAAAACGGCAATCTGGCGCTCCTGGGAGCGAGCCGGAAAAGCTTTCCGGAAATGATCGATAAGGTGGTTTACACCATCGGTTCGGTCAGCCTGACCAACCTGAAGATCGCCGTCATCTTTTCCGCCGTTCTGGTCTTTATCTTCCTGCAGTTCATCGTCACCCAAACCCGCATCGGTATGGCCATGCGGGCGATCTCGTACGACAAATTCGCCGTCCCCCTGATGGGGATTCCCATCGATGCCGTCATTGTTTTCACCTTTATCCTGGGCTCCTCCATGGCCGGACTCGCGGGTGTGCTCTATTCCATGTCCTATCCGATCCTGGATCCATACATGGGAGCGCTCATCGGCTGGAAGGCCTTCATCGCGGCGGTGGTCGGCGGCATTGGAGACATCCGCGGCGCATTTCTCGGCGGATTTCTGCTGGGATTCGTGGAAATCCTGGTGGTCGCATTCTTTCCCTCCACATTCAGAGATCTTATCGCATTTTCCATTCTGCTCATCATACTCGTCTACAAACCCACCGGTCTTTTCGGTGTGGCGAAAACCACCAAAATATAGAGTTGGCAATGCAACGACTATCCGTACCGCTCGTGCTGACGCTCCTTTCCGGCACCCTGATCGTCGCATCCCAGGCCGGGTTGATCGACCTCTACATCCAGTCCGTCATCATGTTCATCGGCATCAACATCATTTTGTCCAGCAGTCTCAATATCGTCAACGGTTATATGGGGGAGTTCGCCTGCGGTCACGCCGCCTTCATGGCCATCGGCGCCTATGTGGCCTCCATTCTCAATGTGTGGCTGTTTACAAAGGACAAGTTCTTCGGCCTACCGCTTCTCCCCCCGGAAATGGCGATATACTGTTTTCCCCTGGTATTGGCGGCCGGCGGCGTGGTCGCGGCCCTTGCCGGCATGCTGGTGGCCATCCCTTCCTTCAAGACCCGGGGCGACTATCTGGCCATCATCACCATCGCCGCCAACTTTATCGTGACGAGCACCATCATCAACATGAGCGCCATCGGCGGGGCCCGCGGGTTCATGGGAATGAAAAAGATCGTCTTCGCCATGGAAGACGTCGCGGATCTGCCGTGGATGCTGATCTGGGTGATTCTGGGGACGGTCTTCAGCGTCTGGCTCATACGCCGCTACGTCTCTTCGACCTACGGAAAGGGAATCATCGCCATCCACCAGGACGAGATCGCGGCGGAAATCATGGGGGTGAACACCAATCGGATGAAGTTGACCGCCTTTATGATTTCATCCGGACTGGCCGGACTGGCGGGTGGACTCTTCGCCCACATTCTGGGATACATCAACCCCGGATCATTCGGGATTTTAAAATCGACCGAATGCCTGGTCATGGTCTATCTGGGGGGTATGGGATCCTTGAGCGGTTCCGTCATTTCGGCCATCCTGTTCACCCTGCTGTTGGAAGGACTCCGCTTCGTCATCCCCTGGATCGACACCGCACTCCACTGGTTGAATGTGATTCCCGACGCCTATGAAATCAGTCAGGTCTGGAAATGGGTGATCATTCCCCTGATTCTCGTCCTTCTGATGCAATTTCGACCGGAAGGAATCATGGGCAACAAGGAATTGTCCGATATTTTTCCCCGTCTCAGAAAATGGTACCGGTTCAAGTAGAAAGCGTTCGCATGAATTTACTCGAGATCAACGGTCTCACCCAGAATTTTGGTGGTCTTTGTGCGCTGTCCGATTTCTCCATCCGCTTCGAGGGCGGTGAACTGACAGGCCTCATCGGGCCCAACGGGGCGGGAAAAACCACCGTGTTCAACCTCACCAGCGGGTTCTACAGGCCTTCCGGGGGCGACATCCGTTTCAAGGGGCGCAGCATCGTCGGCCTCCGTCCGCATCAGATCACCGGCATGGGCATCGCGAGAACCTTTCAGAACATCCGCCTCTGGAACGACATGACGGTTCTGGACAACATTCGGATATCCCAGCATTACAGCATGGGATACGCACTGTGGGACGCCCTGATGCGGACCGTCGCCTATGGGAGGGGCGAACAACGCATCCACCGGACGGCCATGGAGATTCTGGAGGCCCTGGATCTCAGGCGTTACGCGACCGAGCTTCCCAGAAATCTGCCCTACGGCATCCAACGAAAAGTGGAAATCGCCCGAGCCCTCTCCGTCAAGCCGTCTCTCCTGCTTTTGGACGAGCCCGCCGCGGGACTCAATTCCGCCGACATACAGGGGTTGATCCAACTGATTCAGTGGATCCACGACACCTTCGACGTCGCCATCTGGATGATCGAACATCAAATGGCCGTGGTCATGAAGCTCTGCTCCTGGATCAAGGTCATCGATTTCGGCGTCACCATCGCGGAGGGGACGCCCGACGAGATCCAGAACAACCCCGACGTCATCAAAGCCTATCTGGGGGATGATACGATCTGA
Source organism: Desulfococcus multivorans (assembly GCF_001854245.1). Lineage (GTDB taxonomy): Bacteria > Desulfobacterota > Desulfobacteria > Desulfobacterales > Desulfococcaceae > Desulfococcus > Desulfococcus multivorans. The sequence continues at coordinate 2,428,362 of NZ_CP015381.1, forward strand.
TGCTGCTCGAAATCAACGACCTGGTCGTCAAGTATGGAAACATCGAGGCTCTCCACGGCATCTCGTTCCATGTCAACGAAGGCGAGATCGTCACTCTGATCGGTGCCAACGGCGCCGGCAAAACCACGACCCTTCACGCGATCACCCGGGTGCCGCCGCCGGAAGGCCCGAAAATTCACGGCGGCGACATTCGCTTCAGAGGACGAAGTCTCCTGGGCGTGGAGGCCCACGCCGTGGTTCGAGACTGCCATATCGCGCTGGCACCTGAAGGCCGCCATATCTTCGGAAACCTGACCGTCGAGGAGAACCTGAAACTGGCGACCTTTTCCCGTAAGGACGCGGCGGCCGTTCAAAAGGACTATCAACGGGTCTACGATCTCTTTCCCCGCCTCACGGAACGCCGGACCCAGAGGAGTGAATCCCTGAGCGGGGGCGAACAGCAGATGCTCGCCGTCGGACGGGCGCTCATGACCGGGTGCAATTTTATCCTGCTGGACGAGCCTTCCATGGGACTGGCTCCGCTTCTGATGTACGACATGTTTCGAACCCTCAGGAAGCTGAACGAGCAGGGCATGACCATCCTGCTTATCGAGCAGAACGCCCGACTGGCCTTGAAATTCGCTCATCGCGCCTATGTTCTGGACACCGGAGAGATCGTCATGGCGGGGCGGGCCGAAGCCATGGCTGAAAACCCCGAAGTACAGAAGGCCTACCTTGGATAAACCGAAACGCGGCAATCCGCCGGCGGCTGAATCTTCCGAGCGCAGGGGCGTGTCGGCTTCATGACCACGGCGCCGCCGACTCCGGCGCTTCACCCCGATGACCTGCTGGGTTGGGGCAGGGGATGGGTCGCGGTTTCCAAGCCGCCTGGCGTCAGCGTTCATAACGACCCCGGACGGGATCTTTGTTCCATAACGGCCCGATATGTGGCGCATCGGGGCAGCCTGGCCCGCTCCCTCGGGTATGATCCCGGATTCGGTTTTCATCCGCCTCACCGCCTCGACAAGGAGACGAGCGGTGTTGTCCTTCTGGCCTGCTCGGCAACGGCCCTGCAGTGGATCTCACGGCAGTTCATGGAAAAACGCGTCGCCAAGCGTTACACCGCCCTGGTCCACGGAAGATTGGCGTTGCCGCCGGATGTTCAGTGGGGGGATTGGACCTGGCCGCTTTCGAAGGCCGCCGGAGGACGAAAGCATCCTTCGGGAAAGGGGGAGAAAGTCCCCTGCAGAACCCGGTACGGGATTCTCCGCCACACCTCCCGTTACACCCTGATCGAGTGTGAGCCCGTTACCGGGCGCAAGCACCAGATTCGACGGCACGCCAGGATGGCGGGCCATGCCGTCGTCGGCGACGCCCGTTACGGCACCCCCCAATCCATCCGGCATCTCAAGAGTATGGCCTTCAACCGCCTGGCGCTTCACGCCTTGACGATCACCCTGGTGCCGCCCGGCACCGATCGCCCCGTCACCCTGGGCTCCCGCCGGTTACCCGGGGACATCATCCGAATGTTGGACGCGGACGCGGACATTGCAAGGATTATCGGGTGACCTCGTCGATCCATCCCAGATAGGCGGCCAGACCGTTTTCGATGGGAATCTGAACGATTTCGGGAACTTCGTAGGAATGATGCCGGCTGATATGCGACTCCAGCATCGGATAAAGATCCCGGCGGGTTTTGATCAGCATGAGCACCTCGGGATCCTTGTGCAGCACCCCCTTCCATTCATAGAAACTCGTAATTTCCGACAACTGAACGCATGCGGCCAGACGTTTCTCCAGAATCCCGGCTGCAAGTCCCTCGGCATCGGCCCGGGTGGCGCAGGCCACCGTCACCAGACAATAGTCGGACATCATCGGACGACCTCCTCGTTTGCGGCAAAAAAAGCACACCGACACTTCCCTTTAAGGGGCACCGGTGGTAATATATATTAATTTCAACTTTCGGTTTTCGTCAGGATGACCGGGTAGAGGCTGAAAATTGAGACTGAAGACTGAAGGCTAAAGGCTGAAGGAATGTAAACGCTCCATTCGTCACAGGCGCACCCCTTCAGTCTTCAGTCTTCAGCCTATAGCCTATAAAGGCTGAAGGAATGTAAACGCTCCATTCGTCGCAGGCGCACCCCTTCAGTCTTCAGCCTTCAGTCTTCAGCCTTCTATGATCAGGAGCCGTGAAAGCGCATGTCCGCCAAAAAATTCTGGGAGTACAAGTCACTGCATGCATTAACCCCGGCCGAATGGGAGTCCCTGTGCGACGGATGCGGCAGATGCTGCCTCCACAAGCTCGAGGACGAGGAGACGGGAGCGGTTTTCTATACAAGCGTCGCCTGCCGGCTCCTTGATATCCATGAATGCCGATGCAAAGCTTACGCAGACCGCGAGCAGCGCGCTCCGGACTGCATGTCGCTCACCCCGGACATCGTTGCCCAATGCCATTGGCTGCCTTCGACCTGCGCCTATCGCCGTCTTCTGGAAGGCCTCCCTTTGCCGTGGTGGCATCCCCTCATTTCCGGCAGCCCGGAAACCGTTCATTCCGCAGGCATTTCCCTGAGAAACAAAGCCATTTCGGAAGCCTGCGTGAATGTCGACGATCTGGAGCCTTACATCATTCCGGGCGGCACGGAGAGCGACGATATGGCGTTTTGGGAGGAGGCGCCGGACTGAGGACGCTCATTTTTGACGGTCGACCCATCGTCCCGACATCCCTGTCATGCGTTACGGCTACCTTCCAAACAGACCGCCTGCCGGCATCACGTCTTGAGAATTCAACTTTCGACGTTCATGATGGTAACCGGAAAGCGGCACCGGCCTATGAAAGTCGAAAGTTGAGTTGAGAATTGAAAAAACAACGGTTACGGATGCATCATTTCCGGACCCGTATCTTCTGACCCGGCTGAATGATGGTTTCCGACGTAAATCCGTTGAGGCGATCGAGTTCCGCCACATTGAGGCCGTACCGTCGTGCAATGCCGTACCGGGTTTCCCCCGCCGCAACAACATGATATCCGGCCGACGAGGCGACGGGAGGCTTTGCCGAGACATCTGTCTTCTTTGCAGGGGTTTTGGCCGCGACTTTCCTCTCAGGCGCTTTTTTCGGGGTCGATCTCGCCGCTGGTGCTGAAGCGGTCTCCTTTTTTGAAACCGTTTTTGTCGACGGCCGCTGGGTGTTCGATTTTCCTGTCTGTGCAGTCGAGCTGAGGGAGACAACGCGCTGTTCGAGATTCCCCTGACGGCTGTCGATATGCTCGATCTTCTTCTGGAGGCTCGCCACCTGCTCGGTCAAGGACTGAATTACCATCGTTCTCTCGGAGACCGCGTCGGAGGAGGCCTCTTCCGACGGCGTTTCAGCCGTTTTCGCTTCCAGAGCGGCAAGCGCGTTGTTGAGCCGGTTTTCCATCTCCACGACACGGTTCTCCAGCCCGGCGACAGCCGCCTCCGTCGCCTGGGTATCCGTGTCGGTCTCCTTGCCCGGTATCAACACGATCAGGCAGATGATCAATGTCAAAACACCCGCACCCGCTAAAACAGCGGGCATACCTATGTCCAACTCGCTGATTTTGAAAGATTTCATTTCTCCCCCGAGGCGACCGGCAATGCGGTTCGCCGGCATGGCTGTTATGGGCGGCCGGTATCCTGGAAAGCCGCCGGACCGTTGCCTCCATTTCTATCAGAGTTTTTTCCGGTTCACAATATGATATCTCAATTGAAATGATATCTCAACGTTCATGACGGTGATCGCGGATCTGTTTACCGATATGGATTCGTGTGTTATTATTTGATTACTTAACTCGGTGTTCAGGGACGGGTGCCGACAGGTGTACCGGCCCATGCCTTTCACCCGGATGGCAGGGTGAAGGGGTGCGTCCGCGGCAGGCGGACTGCTCGGCCGCTTCAGTCTGCGACCGCTCACCGGTCCCCACTGCGGATGCCGGGCCGAGGCTTCATTAACGTGTATTGATATCTGCGAGGAGACCCATGCGAATCGGTATGGGACACGATGTCCATCAACTGGTACGCGATCGAAAACTCGTTATCGGCGGCGTTACCATCCCATTCGAGAGGGGACTGCTCGGCCACTCGGACGCAGACGTCCTTCTTCATGCGATCTGCGACGCCCTTCTCGGCGCCGCCGGTCTGGGAGATATCGGCCGCCATTTTCCCGACACGGACCCGTCCTACAAGAATATTGACAGCATACGCCTGCTTATCGCAACCCATGATATGGTGCGCAGCAAAGGCCTCGAGCTGGTCAACCTCGACGCGACAATTTTTGCCGAGGCACCCAGGATGGCCCCTTTCCGCCCGCAGATGATCCGGAACATCGCAAGCGCGCTGGGGGTCCCCGAAGATCGGGTCAACGTCAAAGCCACCACCACGGAAGGTCTGGGCGCCGTCGGCAGGGGGGAGGGGATTGCCGCAACGAGCGTCGTCCTGCTGCAATCGGCGATGTCGTCATGACCCTCTTCACCCTGATATCGGATCTGGTGCCCACGGGCGACCAGCCTGCGGCCATCCGGGCCCTCTGTGCCAACATTGCGCGGGGAACGCCCCATAATGTCATGCTGGGCGTCACGGGCTCGGGTAAAACCTTCACCATGGCCCACGTCATCGCACGGCTGGATCGGCCGGCCCTCGTCATAGCGCCCAACAAGACCCTTGCCGCGCAGCTCTACGCCGAATTCAGATCCCTGTTTCCGCAGAACGCCGTCGAATATTTCGTCAGCTATTATGATTATTATCAACCCGAGGCCTATATCCCCACCAGCGACACCTACATCCAGAAGGACGCCTCCGTCAACGAAATGATCGATAAGCTGCGCCATTCCGCCACCAGGTCCGTTTTGTCCCGCAGGGATGTGATCGTGGTGTCGAGCGTCTCCTGCATCTACGGTCTCGGCGCCCCCGAGGACTACCTCGACATGCGGCTCTCTCTCCGCACCGGCATGGAGATGGACCGCGACCGACTGCTTGCCGATCTGGTGGAGATTCAATATGAACGCAATGACCTCGATTTTCACCGGGGCGTCTTCAGGGTCAGGGGAGACCGGGTTGAGATCTTTCCGGCCTACGAAGAGGATGTCGCCCTGCGCCTCGAATTTTTCGGAGATGAAATCGAGCAGATTCTGGAGATCGATCCCCTCACCGGGAAAAGCGTCAGGTCACTTGGCGAAACAGCGATTTTCCCCGCCAGCCACTACGTCACTTCCAAAACGACGCTCCAGAGCGCCGTGGAAACCATCACGGCGGAGTTGAAAACCCGAATCGCCGATTTCAGAGGGGAGAACAAACTCATCGAAGCCCAACGCATTGAAGAACGAACCCATTTCGATCTGGAGATGATGCTGGAGCTGGGATACTGCAACGGCATTGAAAATTATTCCCGGCATCTCACCGGGCGGAACCCGGGGGAGCCGCCGCCCACCCTTCTGGACTATTTTCCGAAGGACTTTCTGGTCTTCATCGATGAAAGTCATATCGGGGTGCCTCAGATCCGGGGCATGTACAACGGCGACCACGCCCGGAAATCGACCCTCGTGGCATACGGCTTTCGCCTGCCGTCGGCCATGGACAACCGCCCCCTGAAATTCGAGGAATTCCGGAAAAGAGTTCCCCAGGTGGTCTACGTGTCGGCAACGCCCGCGGACTATGAGCTCGAGAAGGCAAAAGACGCGCTCGTGGAGCTGATCGTACGCCCCACAGGCCTCATGGATCCCCGTATTCACGTCAGAAGCGCGGAACACCAGGTGGACGATCTTCTGGATGAGATCCAAAAGCGGATCCGGAAGAACGAGCGCGTTCTCGTCACCACGCTGACCAAACGGATGGCCGAGGATTTGACCGACTACTACAGCGATCTGGGCATCCGGGTAAAATACCTCCACTCGGACATTCACACTCTCGAGCGTATGGAGATTATCCAGGATCTCAGGAAAGGCGAATTCGACGTCCTCGTTGGCATCAACCTCCTTCGAGAAGGCCTCGACATTCCGGAGGTCTCCCTCGTGGCCGTCCTCGACGCCGACAAAGAGGGGTTTCTGCGATCGGCCCGTTCTCTCATACAGACATGCGGGCGGGCGGCCCGAAACGTCGGCGGCGAGGTGATCATGTATGCCGAAAAGATCACCGCCGCCATGAAATCGGCCATCGACGAAACCGAAAGACGACGCAAAATCCAGTCCGCCTACAACCAGCAACACCACATCGTACCGACCACCATTCGAAAAAGCCTCTCGCCGACCTTCAACGTCGTCCATGAAACCGAGGAGTCCTTTGTCGACAAAATCGCGGAGCCCATAGCGGCCTTCGGCAATGACGCCGACATCGAAAAGGAGATCCGCCGGCTGGAAAAAGAGATGAAAGCGGCCGCCCGCGAGCTGGCCTTCGAACAGGCCGCCCAGCTCCGTGATCAGATCAAGGCCCTCAAGGAGCTCACCCTGTTTTAAATGAACGACGCGATCCTCGAAAAACTGGCCGCCACGGCTTCCCTCCCCGGCGTTTATCTCATCAAAGACCATAAGGCGGTCGTCATCTATGTCGGAAAGGCTAAAAATCTCAGGAAACGACTCTCCTCCTATTTCAGGAAACCGGTCCAGTCGGATCTCAAGACCGCCCTCCTGGTGGAAAAGGCGGCGACGTTCGACACCATCATCACGGAAACCGAAAACGACGCACTGATTCTGGAATCGAATCTCATCAAACGGTACCATCCCCGCTACAACGTGATTCTCAAGGACGACAAACGCTATCCTTCCCTGAGGCTCGATCCCCGTGAACCCTATCCCAATCTGCAGGTCGTCCGGAAGATCGCAAACGACGGCGCCTTCTATTTCGGCCCTTACACGACGCCGGGCGCCATGTACCAGACCTTGAAGGTCATCAACAAGCATTTCAAGCTGAGGAAATGCCGCAACAGCGTGCTCAAAAACCGCACCCGGCCATGCCTCAACTATCAGATGGGCGGGTGTCTCGGCCCGTGTTGCCGGAAGGTCGATCCCGACGTTTATCAGGAGATCGTAAGAGAAGTGGTGTTGTTTCTGAAGGGCCGGACATCGGATCTCATTCAAAAGATCAGGCATGAGATGACGGTTGCCGCGGAAAATCCCGAAACCTATGAACTGGCCGCCGAGCTCAGGGACAGGATGCTGGCCCTTCAGAAGGTGGTTGAAAAACAGATATCCGTCTCAACGGATTTCAAGGATCGGGACGTCATTGGGCTCGCGGGCGCCGGATCGTCCTTCCTCATCACCCTGCTTTCCGTAAGAGGCGGATACCTTTCGGGCTCGCGTCATTTCCGTTTCGAAGAGACGTTTGCCGCCCAGCCCGAGATGGTCGAGGCGTTTATTCGACAGTATTACGAACGGGCGGGCTTCATCCCGAAAGAGATTCTCACGCCGGTGCCCATCGAAGGTGTGCCGCTGGTGGAAGCGATGCTGGGAAATCTGAAGGGCGAGAAGGTGAGCATCCTATACCCGCAGCGGGGCGAAAAGGTTCGGCTCATCCGGATGGCCAACGACAACGCGGCCGATGAGCTGCGGCGTCGGACCTCGGGCGAAGCGGAGAACGCGTTGTTGCTCCAGCGGCTCCAGCGCCGACTGAAAATGGATAGGCCGCCCCACCGAATCGAATGTTTTGACAATTCAAACATCCTGGGCACATCGCCGGTATCGGGTATGGTCGTCTTCCAGGATGGCGGCCCCAGTCGAAAAGATTATCGGAAGTATGTCATTCGGACGGTGGACAGGCCCGACGATTACGCCGCCATGGCGGAAGTGCTCAAAAGGCGCTACGGCAAGGGGGAAAAGTCATTGCCGTTCCCGGATCTGCTTATGGTGGACGGCGGCAAGGGGCAGCTGAATATCGCCGCTGCGGTGATGCGGGAGTTGGGACTCGAAGGGGCCTTTCAACTGATCGGGATCGCCAAAAAAGATGAAGCGGCAGGGGAAACACGCGACAAGATCTACCTTCCCGGCCGCGTCAATCCGGTCAATCTGGACCGGGAAGAAGCGGTCTACAACCTGCTGGCGCGCATTCGGGACGAGGCCCATCGCCACGCCATCGCCTTTCACCGTAAACGCCGGGGGAAAAAGGCCCTTGCTTCGGCGCTGGATGCCGTTCCGGGAATCGGGTCCCGGAGAAAACGAGCGCTTCTCGATCATTTCGGGACCGTCAAAAACATCCGGGCAGCGACCCTGGAAGAGCTCAGGGCCGTGCCCGGAATCAGTCAAACGGTGGCCGAAGCCCTGAAAAGGGCGCTTCGGCATTCCCCCTGACCGCTTATTTGAGCTTTGCCAGAACCGCCTTGAGTTCTTCGACGGCAGCCGCGGATTTTTTCAGCCTGGCCATTTCGTCGTCCGTCAATTTGATCTCGATAATCTCCTCGACGCCGCCCTTGCCGAGCTTCACCGGGACGCCGATGAAAAGATCGTTGATGCCGTATTCTCCCTGCAGATAAGCAGCACACGGGAGAATCTGTTTTTTATCGTAGAGAATGGCCTTCGTCATCTCCACCGCCGAGGAGGCGGGGGCATAAAATGCGCTGCCGGTTTTAAGGAAGGCGACAATCTCCGCGCCGCCGTTGGCCGTTCTGTCCACCAGCGCATCGATTCTTTCCGGAGATATCAGTTCGGTGATGGGAATGCCCGAAACCGTTGAATACCGGGGCAGGGGAACCATCGTATCCCCGTGACCGCCCAGGACGAAGGCATGGGTATTTTCGATCGACACATTCAGTTCCATGGCGATGAACGCTCTGAAACGGGCCGAATCGAGAACGCCGGCCATTCCGATCACGCGGTTCTTCGGGAAACCGCTGGTTTCAAAAGCGACATGGCACATGGCGTCAAGGGGATTGCTGACGATGATAAGGACGGCATTCGGAGAGTATTTGGCCACCTGCGTCGTGACGTTCTTCATGATGCCGGCATTGGTGCTGATCAGGTCGTCGCGGCTCATTCCGGGCTTTCTGGGGATTCCGGCGGTAATGATGACCACGTCGGAATCGGCCGTCTCCTCGTAGCTGTTGGTGCCGATGATCTTCGCATCGTGTTTTTCGATCGCGGCGGCCTGGGTGAGGTCGAGGGCCTTGCCCTGGGGAACGCCTTCGACAATATCCACTAGCACCACGTCACACAAGGCTTTTTCGACCAATCTCTGGGCAGCTGTAGCCCCAACATTTCCAGCGCCAACAACCGTGACCTTCTTGTCCATAATTTTCTCCTTGTTAATTGGTATAGTTTTTATTATAATCAAGGTACTGGATATCGTCCGGTTTTAAATTCGATGCACCCGTAACACGTTCCGCAACATTCCGGCACAACATATACTGTCTGTATTCGCATGCAACAGCAATATAATGGGGTTAAGATCTTGAATTCTGAGTTTTTATGAAATCGTCAAATTTAAAAAAGCAATCTAATCGCACTGTTTCACTATTGTCAACAGATTTATGATTCAGTTTTCGACTTTCGTCATGACGACCGGAAACGCCGCAGACGGGAAGGCGGCGAGCGCGGCGGCGGATCAGCGGCCCGTTCGGTTCGATCGCAAATGCGTTTCACGGCGGCCGGACAGCCGCCGTGCGTGCGGTTAACATGGGAACGACCCTTTATCGGTACAATGGAGTTCGCAATGGCGATCGAGGAACAGATCCGGTCCTTGTTGAAAGAGGCTGCGCTCTACGACGAACAAGGATTGTACGAAGCGTCCAGGGAAAGATATCAGCAGACCGCCGACCTCGTCGGACGGCATGCCCACCGCATCCACCATCACAAAAAAATTCTGAAAGCCGTCGCCGGCCGGCTGGAGCGATTGCACAACCGCATGCAACGAATGGAAAACGAACCCGCCGTCTATACGCCTCCGGATGCTGTCATCGAGGTTATGAAACGACATTTCTGCGCCTCCGCGGACCGGGAAGAGGCCGCCTTGGAAGGCGCGGCGGCACTGGCCGAATTCGGGCAGTACGACCATGCCGTCGAGGAGTTCGCCAAATTGATCAAAACGCCGAAAACGAGACTCGAAGCGTCGAAGCACATGATCCGCTGCCATCTGGAGAAAGGAAGGACCGCCGAAGCATCGGCCCTGCTTCGCCATTGGCATAACAGCGGCCTGATGAATCGGGACGAATGGCTCACACTGCAGCGTTACGTCAAGGAACTGGTCGCGGAGAAACGCTTGTGTGTCGAGGTGCCGCCGGCGGAAATGAAAGACGAAGCCTCCGGGCCCGCCGCCGGAACGAAGCACGGCGAAATCGTCAGGCGCTTCAACTCCATCAGTCTGAAACCGCCCAACGCCCAGCGCGGTCAGGGAATGCGGGAATTCGACATCCTCTCACAATCGGCGGACGTCGTCCGGATCTCGGTTGCCGTTCAGGAAACGACCCTTGCCGACGGCCTGACCCCTGGAACCGTCCTGAACACCGTTCTCTGCTTTTTCGACGACGGGATGTTCAGCAGCAAAGCGACCGTTGTTGGAAAACAGTGGATTTCATCCGACGACGCCGGCGCCGGGCATTTTAACATTGATATTCAGGTACAGGGCGGTTAATATCAATTCATGGCGCCGCTGTTTTGACGGTCTTTTCCCGATTGCGGCATGCGATCCCCTCTCAAACGAGCACCGGAAGCTGCGCGGCTTGACGTGAAAACGCCCACTGACGTTCTTTTCGATCTGGGGTTACCAATGGCAAACATCAATCTGAAGTCTCGGGAGATCGAGGTCAAAATCGTGTATTACGGACCGGGCCGGGGCGGAAAGACCACCAATCTTGAATACATCTTCAAGACCTTCAGGAAGCAAGTGACGGGCGAGATGGTTTCCGCCAGAACCGAAGGGGACCGGACCCTGTTCTTTGATTTTCTTCCCATGGGCCTCGGCAAGGTCAGGGGATACGACATCCGGGTAAAGCTCTATACCGTTCCAGGGCAGGTGAAATATGCATCAACCCGCAAAATAGTTCTAAAGGATGTCGACGGCGTCATCTTCGTTGCGGATTCGCTCCAGGTCAGAAGAATCAAGAACATGGAATCGTTGAAGGATCTTCACTTGAATCTTCGGGAATACGGCACCAGCATCCTCAACATCCCCCTGGTGCTGCAATACAACAAAAGAGACCTGGCCGAGCACGGCATCCCGCTTCTGTCCGTGAGCCAGATGGAGACGGACATGAACCGACAGCTCAAGGCACCTTCGTTTCCGGCCAGCGCCGTCAAAGGAGAAGGCGTCGGACCGACATTGAAGGCATGCCTGAAATTGACGCTCAGATCCTTGAAAACACAGATGGGGTGGTGAGGCGGATCTCATGGGAAAAGTCGCACTTGCAGGCAGCCTTGGTTTTTTGAGCCTTGGAGATATCCTTCAGTTGGTCGGCTCCGGCGGTGGATCCGGGTTGCTGCGGATTTTCAGCCCCTACGCTCACGAGCCGGGATGCATCTATTTCAAAAAAGGCAACATCATCGACGCCCACGCCCCTGGAGCCAGGGGATTGGAAGCCGTATACGCGCTGTTTGGCTGGCTGGAAGGGGATTTTGAATTTCAGGAACGACCCGTCTCCACGAAAAGGATCATCACCACCAATCGGATGGAGATCATCCTGGAGGGGCTTCGCCTGTTCGACGACGGCAGGATCAAAACCCTCGGACCGCCGCCCCTCGAAAAAAACGTCCCGGATCCCGCGGCGCCGCCGTTCATCCGAAGGCATTTTATCGACTACACTTACGTCGTGGACGAAGAGCTGTACGCGGCAGGGGAGCTGGTTACCCAGGAAAAACACCACGGCAACTGGATATGGGTGGTTTTGGAGGGAACGCTCGATATTATCAGGAGTACACCCCGAGGCAGGCTCACCGTCTCACGGGTGGGGCCAGGCGCTTTCATCGGCAGCGTGACCGCCTTTCTGTTTCAGGAAAACACCCGAAAAGCGACGGTCACGGCGACCACCGACGTCCAGCTCGGCATTCTGGATATTCAACGCATGTCCAAGGAATTCGCCATGCTGAGTCCGGCGTTCAGGGGGTATATTCTCAGCCTCGACCGACGCCTGAGCCAGGTGACCGGCGCCTGCGTGAATTATTATAACCGGATCGACACCCTGCCGAAGGTCATCCGGGATAAAGCACTCATGCCGCCCCGGACATTGAAGGAAGGACGATTGCTCAGAATAGAGAGGGGGCATGCCGCTATGACCCGGAAAACCGAGCACGGCACCCTCCTTATCGCCAATCTGGGAGAAGGGGATTATCTCGGCACCGTTCCCTTCCTGGATATCGGGCACGAACCTCACCAGGTTTCGGTGTTCGTTTCAGGCGACGTAAAAACCACCGATATCGACGCCGGGTCGCTCGAGAGTGAATACGAAGATCTGCCGCTGACCTTTAAAAATCTCATCGAAAACATCGCCGTCAATATTGCGGCGACGACGAATGTCGCCGGGAATCTTCTAAAACAAAACCGCGTGGGGCGCGGGCCGTATCCACCCGGCATTGGCCCGTTGAAGTCGAAAGTTGAGTGAGTATTTAACAGATCGATGTATTCAAAGGCCGGGGGTTTGACGCCGGCCGACATCGCCCGTGATTCAAGAACACAGGGCGTCCACGGCATTCATGAATTGAATAAGGATCGCTGATGAAACATACCGTAATCGAAACGCATTTTCCGGGATTGAAACTCCTCGCCAGGGGAAAAGTCAGGGACATCTACGATTTGGGAGAGACACTTCTGATGGTGGCCACCGACCGAATCTCCGCCTATGATGTCGTCCTGCCGAATCCGGTGCCGGCAAAGGGCAGGCTGTTGACCCAGATATCCCTTTTCTGGTTCGAGGTTATGGAACCGATTGTGGCCAACCACGTGATCACCGGAGATGTTGAACGGTTTCCCGCCGTCTGCGCCCCTTACAAAGACATTCTGAAGGATCGGAGCATGGTTGTGAAAAAGGCCCGGCCGATTCCCATCGAATGCGTTGTGCGCGGTTATCTCTCCGGTTCCGGCTGGAAAAGTTATCAGGAATCCGGAACCGTCTGCGGCATCCGGCTTCCTCCCGGCCTCAAGGAGTCCGAGAAACTGCCCGAACCGATCTTCACGCCGTCCACCAAGGCGGATGTCGGAGAGCATGACGTCAATATCGATTTCGACGAGACGGTAAAGCGGATCGGACGCGAGACGGCGGAAACCCTCAAAACCCTGAGTCTCTCCATTTACCGGAAGGGGCTGAGCCTTGCAGAGGAAAAAGGCATTATCATCGCCGACACCAAATTCGAGTTCGGCATCGTTGACGGGGACATCATCCTGATCGATGAAATCCTGACACCCGATTCATCCCGTTTCTGGCCCAAAGCCGCCTATGTTCCCGGTGGGTCCCAGAAAAGCTACGACAAACAATACGTGAGAGATTACCTGACATCGATCGCGTGGAACAGGCAGCCTCCCGGACCCGTGCTCCCCGACGACGTCATACGAGGCACCCAGGAGAAATATATGGAGGCCTTCGTCGCGCTCACGGGTAAATCCTATGACCTGTAGCTCGGTATGCGTTCCGATTTCGGCCGTCGATGGGAATGACACCACTTTTCAGATCTCGACGGATCGAAATACCGCAGATCTCGCCCGATCCATTTCGGCCGTGGGGTTGCTGGTGCCCCCGACCCTCATGCGGACCGAGGACCGTTTAGTGATCGTCAACGGCTTCAGGCGGATCGCCGCGTGCCGATCGTTGAATCAGACGACCGTTTCGGCGGGAATCCTTCCCGCAACGGCCACACCGCGGGATTGCGCCGAAATGGCCGTTGCGGAAAACGCTCTCCAGCGGCCCCTCAATCTGATCGAAAGATCCCGGGCGCTGTCGCTGTTGTCGGTCTATTATGAAGATACGGCCGACCTGGCTGCCGCCTCGGCGAAATGCGGCATTCCGGAAAGCCCCCCCATGATTCGTAAACTTCGGGGGCTCTGTCGGCTTTCCCCCGGGATTCAGGCCGGCATCATTGACGGAACCCTCTCCCTGGCGATGGCTTCAGAGCTACAGCGCTTCGACGAAGCGGAAAGGGAGGTGCTGGCGAAACTGCTGCTCACATTCAGGATGAGCCTCGGCAAGCAGCGGGAGATCCTCACCATGATTGAAGAGATCAGTCGGAGAGAGGGCTTGAGCATCCCCGAACTTCTCCGAACCCCGACCATAACGTCCCTCCTGGCCGACGACGATACGGAACCGAACGTAAAGGTCGGACGACTTCGCGAGCTGCTGAAACGCCGACGCTATCCCGCCATTCAAAAATCGGAGGAACAGGCAACCGCTCTCATCAGGGCTTTGGGGCTCAAGAATCCAATGAAACTCGTTCTGCCCCCGAACCTGGAGGGAGAAACGTTTTCCCTGACGCTTCGATTCCGGAATATCGCCGAGCTGAGACACCTCCATCACACCCTTGGAAAGATCATCGACCGTCCGGAACTGGATCGACTTCTCTCGAAGGACTTCTGACGGTTCGACTTTCGGCGTCGTGACCGGAACGTATTGCCGACAGGGATCGTCTTTCCCCTGTCGGCAACGCCCCTTGAACACCGTGCGTTGTCTTGAGGGCTTTACAATCCCATAACGACCTCGGGCGCTGGTCCCAGGGCCTCCCCTGGCCCGCAGCGCCCCTTTTTCCTCAGCACCTCACCCCTTCTGAAAAACTCGACAACCCCCTGTAATTCATTTAAATCACATTTGTTCATAAAAAGTTACATAGGATTAGTGTTTGCTGTATTCTTATTTTTTTCATAATTTTTTAATTAATAAATATTTTTTTCTTGACTAATTTTTTCATATAATTCATAGTCCACTCAAACAAATAAATCCGGTTCAGTAAATTATGGGAATACAGGAACGAAAAAAACGGGAAAAAGAACGCAGGCGCCAGCAAATCATGATTGCGGCAAAACGTGTCTTTTCCACGAAAGGTTTCAACAAGGCGACCATGGAGGACATTGCCAAGGAAGCGGAGTTGAGCCCCGGGACCCTGTATCTTTACTTCAAAAACAAGGACGAGCTCTTTTCTTCGCTCTCGATCCGTATTCTCCAGTATCTCAACATCCGGTTGGGGCACGTGGCCGACAACCGGAAACGGTTGACGGTCGACCAGAAGATTGAAGCCCTCAGAGAAGCCATGCACGATGTCTACAAATTCGACCCCCTGATGCTGATCAATATGTTCCACCTCCAGTCTAGTGAAACCCTGAAAAATTTATCCTCCGACCTCATCGCCGACATCAAGAAACTATCCAGGAACTCGCTGACCATCATCGCCAGACTGTTCGACGAGGAGATCCACAACGGCGCCGTCATCGACAAGCCTGCGATGGTCCTCGCGGACATCATCTGGTCGATGTTTTCCGGCATCGTCCTCTGGGAAGAAAGCAAAAAGATGATCGAAGGCGACAAGGATTTTCTGGAAAAGACCCTGGATACGGCATTCGACATATTCCGTCGGGGGATAAAAACAAAGCTGTTGAAGAAAACCTTATGAAAGGGGGGAGAAGCACGTCGTTAATCGAAGAGGAATGAAACGGAAGGCAACATCAATTTCAATGCAGGCGTCATGATTCTTTAACATAAATCACGGGTATCCAAACAAAGGAGGCAACAAGTATGGCTGAACAACTTACCAAAGAACCCGCACAAGCGTGGATCACGACCTTCGCTGGAACGGCGATCAACCTCTGTCTCGGCATCCTCTATGCGTGGAGTATCTGGAAGACCGCCCTGGTCAACACCGACCGGGCCGGCCAAATCATGAGCGGTGTCAACGAAGGGTGGATTTATCTGAACAACGCCCAGGCCGCAACGCCCTTTTCCCTCTGCGTCATCATCTTCGCACTTCTGATGATCCCCGGCGGCAGAATCCAGGATAGAATCAGCCCCAAATTCGGTGCGGTCCTGGGCGGGCTCTGCCTGGCCACTGGATGCATCGTCGCCGGCCTCATGAAAAGCTACGCCGGTTTGATCATCGGGTTCGGCATCCTGGGCGGCATCGGCATGGGCATCGGCTACGCCGCTCCGACACCGGCGGCCCTGAAATGGTTCGGCCCTCACAGGCGCGGGCTGATCTCGGGCCTGGTGGTCGGCGGATACGGCGGTGCGGCGCTCTACATCGGCGCCCTGGGCCAGTGGCTCATCGATAATTACGGTATCACCGGAAGCTTCGTCGGGCTGGGAGTCTTTTTCGCGGTGGTCGTCATCATCGCCGGCCAGCTGCTGAAAACCCCGCCTCCCGGATATGTTCCGCCGGCCGGCCCCAAAACCAGAGCGCTGAGGGTGGGCGAAGTCGCCAAATCGACGTCTCACGATTGGGAAGCCTCCGAAATGTTCAAGACGTGGCAATTTTACGCCCTGGTCATTATGTTCATCCTCACCACCCAATCCGGTCTGCTGATCATCGCCAACGCCAACGGCCTGATGCTGAAGGCCGCAAAGGAGATGCCCTTCTTCATGGCCAATGCCTGGATCCTGGTCTCTTTCGGGGGGTTGGTCAACGCCTCCGGACGTGTGGGCACGGGATGGTATTCCGACAAGATCGGCCGCGTCAACGCCTACACGATCAACTGCGGCGTCTCGGCCCTCTGCATGTTCATGCTTCCTTTCGTCATCGCATCCAACAACGTCTTCCTCCTCTTTCTCGTGGTGGGCGTCGGTTACTGGCAGTACGGCGGCGGTCTCTCCCTGATGCCGTCCTTCACGGCCGATTTCTACGGCCCCAAAAACCTGGGTTTCAACTACGGCCTGGTCTTTATCGGATGGGGTCTCGGCTTCTTCATGGCCCGAATCGGCGGCACCATTGAAGACCTCACCGGCAGCCTGGCATACGCCTTCTATATCTCCGGAGCGCTGCTGGTCCTGGCGGTGATTCTGGCTCGGGTCACCAAACGGCCGCAATGGTCGAAATTCCGCGGAACGGCGACCTCGGAGGCATAGAAGAACGCTTGAGGGACGTCTGAAAAGGACGTTCTTCAGGCCCCGACCCCCTTACGAAGGAAGCGGCGCGGGAGGTGATGCATCCCATAAGACGGTCGGCTCGATGATCACGGCAAAAAAAGACCCAAAAACCAAAAAAATGATCACCCTATTTATCGGAACTGATGAATCGGTTGTTCGCAACCCATTTAACCAAAACGACGAAGGAGAAAAACACCATGGCCGAAAAACCTGAAATGACTGAAGTCTCTGAAGCCCAAATCGCATCCCATTGGAAAGAGGAAGACTACTACCCGCCGACATTAAAGTTCGTGGCCCAGGCGAACATGACGGATGAGACCATATACGATCGGTTCTCCCTGGAAAACGTGCCCGACTGCTTCAAGGAGTACGCGGACCTTCTCGACTGGTACAAGTACTGGGACGAGATCCTCGACACCAGCGACGCCCCCTGCTACAAATGGTTCAAGGGCGGGCTCATCAACGCGAGCTATAACTGCGTCGACCGCCACCTGGCCAAGAATCGCAACAAGACCGCCATCCATTTCGTTCCGGAACTCGAGGAGGAGAGGGTAGATCATGTGACCTACCAGGAGCTCTGGGTTCGGGTCAACGAATTTGCCGCCCTGCTTCAGGATTTCTGCGGTCTGAAGGCCGGGGATCGGGTCACGCTTCACATGCCCATGTCCGCGGAACTCCCCATCACGATGCTGGCCCTTTGCCGGCTGGGCGTCATCCACTCCCAGGTCTTCGGCGGATTCTCAGGCAAATCCTGCGCCGACAGAATCGTCGACTCCGGAAGCGAAGTCCTGATCACCATGGACGCCTACTACCGGGGCGGCAAGCTTCTCGACCACAAAATCAAGGCCGACGAAGCCGTCGAGGAGGCGACCAAGCAAGGCCAGAAGGTCAAAAAGGTTCTCGTGTGGCAACGCTACAACGGCAAATACTCCGCCGAAACGCCCATGGTCGAAGGCCGTGATTTCTTTGTCAACGACGTTTTGAAGAAATACTACGGGAAGCGGGTCGAGCCCGTCAAGATGCCGGCGGAGGCGCCCCTCTTCCTGATGTACACCAGCGGCACCACCGGCAAGCCCAAGGGCTGCCAGCACGGCACCGGCGGCTACCTGGCCTATGTCACCGCCACATCCAAGTATGTCCAGGATATCCATCCGGAAGACGTCTACTGGTGCATGGCCGACATCGGCTGGATCACGGGTCATTCCTACATCGTCTACGGGCCGTTGGCGCTGGCAGCCTCGACGGTCATTTACGAAGGCATTCCCAATTACCCCGACGCCGGACGGTGCTGGCGGATCGCCCAGGACCTGGGGGTCAATATCTTTCACACCGCCCCCACGGCCATTCGTGCGCTCCGGAAGATCGGTCCGGACGAACCGGCGAAGTACAATTACGATTTCAAGCACATGACCACCGTGGGTGAGCCCATCGAGCCCGAGGTGTGGAAGTGGTACTACCACGTCGTCGGCAAAGGCAAGGCCGCCATCGTCGACACGTGGTGGCAGACGGAAACCGGCGGCTTCCTCTGCAGCACGCTGCCCGGCATCAAAGCCATGAAACCCGGCAGCGCCGGACCTGGAATGCCCGGCATCCATCCCATCATCCTGGACGACGAGGGCAAGGAAGTCCCCAGCGGCGAGGGCAAGGCCGGGAACATCTGCATCCAGAATCCCTGGCCGGGCATGTTCCAGACCATCTGGGGCGACCGCGATCGTTTCGTCCGTCAGTATTTTGAACGGTACTGCAAGAATCCCAACAGCAAAGACTGGCGGGATTGGCCGTACCTGACCGGTGACGCCGCCATCATGGCCGACGACGGATACGTCCGGATCCTGGGCCGCATCGACGATGTTATCAACGTTTCCGGCCACCGTCTGGGCACCAAGGAACTCGAATCCGCCGCTCTGGTGGTGGAAGAGATCGCCGAGGCCGCCGTCGTCCCGGTCAAACACGAGATCAAGGGCGTGGAACCGGATATGTACGTGTCCCTGAAGCCGGGTTATGAAGCCAGTGACGAGATTGCCAAGAAGGTCCAGAAGGCCTTGATCAATGAGATCGGCCCCATTGCCAAGGCGAGGAAGGTCTGGATCGTTCCCGACATGCCCAAGACCCGGTCCGGCAAGATCATGCGACGCATTCTCGCGGCCATCTCCAACGGCACCGATGTTGGGGATACCATGACCCTCGCAAATCCGGAGGTGGTGGAGGCCATCAAGAAAATGGCATGACCGGCGCAGACAGGCGGCTGTCGCTCCGAAGACCTCGGAGCGACGACCCTCTGTTGAAAAAAAAGTTGTGTTGATCCGTGATTTCTGATAAATAATTTATAATTCGATGTCTTATTTACAAGGCAGGGGGTTGCCCCCTGCCTTCTTCATGAAACAGAGTCCAGGGCCCCGGTCCTGATACGACTGTGAAACCGGCTGAATCGTGGATACACCCTTACCTGTTCCCTATGTTATCGGCGCCGCCCATCTGGCCCTCGACGATGTCACGGCATTCGTCATCTCCGCACTACTCGCCGTTATGATCCATGCCGAAGGGCAGGCCTTCGTAGCGACGGCCCTGGGGGATGTTCAACCCGACCGCAGCCGTCGCTTCCACTTCAATGCTTTTCTCCATCTCGATATTTTAGGGACGCTCTCCTTTCTGCTCGCCGGGTTCGGATGGCCCAGAAAGGTCGATATCGACACGACACCCTTCGCCAACCCGGCTCTTGCCGCCATCCTCGTCCGATTCGGCGGACCCGTCGCCAATTTCCTCATGGCCGGCATCGCGGGAAGCATCGTCTGGGTGCTGAGCCACTGGGGTTCTCAGGACCGGGTTTTTACCATGGTCGCCATCGTCAACGTCACCACCGCCGTCTACCACTTGATTCCAATCCCGCCCCTCGCCGGAGCGAGTCTGATCAGCACCTTTCTGGACCCCCGAAAAAATGCACACCAACTCTATACCCGCATGGGTCCGTACATACTGATCGGCATCTTCCTTTTCGAACGGTTTTCGCACTGGAAACCCGTCAGCACCCTGTTGAACCCATGGGTTGTCCGCGCATTCAAATTCATCATCAGTGATTGACCTCCGGGCGCCCATGCAACGGATTTCTTTCTTGACCCTGAATATTCTTTTGATTATGTTCAAAATACCTGTTTCGGATATTCCGGCGACGGCGTCACTCGGCATTGCATCGACGACCTGAACCCATATTTCATCAATCTCAAGGAGGTCTCTCATGGCAGTGATTACCATCTCCAGGCAGTATGGCGCGGGCGGAAAGACATTGGGGCAATTGATTGCCAAAAAGCTGAACTATACGCTTGTCAATGAGGAAATCGTTGAGAAAATAGCGGAAAAAGCGAATGTCTCCAGAGACTGGGTGGAGGATTTCGAAAAGGAGGCCGGAGGAGCGCTCCAGAAATTCATGTCGGGACTCATCTCCACGTCTTACGTAGAGCGGATTCTCGGAAAAGAGAAAGGGTTTCTGGATGAAGATAAGTATGTGGAATCCCTCCATGAGATCATCACCCAGATCGCCAAGGAAGACAACATCGTTTTCATCGGCAGGGGAGGGCAGTACATCCTCCAGGACCATCCAAAGGCCTTTCACATTCTTTTGATCGCCGAAAAGGTGGACCGCATCAACTTCATGAAAAAGCACTACGGTCTCTCCTATGGAGAAGCCACCCAGGTGGTTGAAACCATGGGAAAACGGCGTGCCAACCTCTATAAACGATTCGGCAAGAAGGACTTCGATAAACCGGAACTCTATCATGTGGTGCTCAACATGAGCAAATTGAGTATGGAGGAGGCATCGGACTTCGTCTACCGAATGGTGGCGGACCTGGTCTGCCACCTGGCGGAATAAGGAAAGAGAAGGCCTGCTTGCCCATAACCCAGATCTACATCGACCAGGAGGTGGCCGATCACCCATTGGTCGCCGCCATCCGGTCGAGACGCCCTGTTCCCGCCGTGGTCGTGTCGGGGGCCCGGGAGGTTTTCGAGGCGGTTTCCGCTGATGACGACCCGGTTCAAAAGGGAAAGGAGGTGCTGTTCCTCACCCGGAACCGCGGACCCTTCATCCGAAAATGTCCCGGAACACGCCATTACCGCTGTTGCGACTACATGATCCTCCATGTGGGAACCTTCTGCACCATGGACTGCGCCTATTGCATTCTGCAGTCCTATTTTCACCCCCCGGTGCTGCAATACTTCGTCAACCACGACGATATGCACCGTGAGTTGGACCGGCATTTCGAACAAAAAACGTTTCGTCGCATCGGAACGGGCGAGTTCACCGACAGCATGATCTGGGAATACTGGACCGATCTCTCACGGGTCCTGGTGCCCAGATTTGCCCGGCAGACCCATTCGGTGCTGGAGCTGAAAACCAAGACCACCGCCGTCGACGCCCTGAAACACCTGGACCATCGTCGCAAAACCATCGCGGCATGGTCCGTCAACACCGAGACGGTGATCCGGCAGAACGAACGCGGAACCGCCGCGCTCACGGCAAGGCTCCGGGCCGCGGCGGACTGCGCGTCCTGGGGATATCCCGTGGCCTTCCATTTCGACCCCATGGTCGTTTATGACGGTTGCGAGGATGCGTATGAAAAGGTCGTGGAGCAGATTTTCCAGCATGTCTCTCCGGAAAACATCGTCTGGATCAGCATCGGCTCCTTCCGTTTCATGCCTGCTTTGAAGCCGACCATTCAGCAGCGGTTTCCGGATTCAACCCTTGTTTACGGCGAGTTCGTCCCAGGCATCGATGAGAAGATGCGCTATTTCAAGCCGCTCAGAATCCGCCTTTACCGCCGCATCTACGACGCACTCAGGCGGATCGCCCCCGAGGTGACGGTCTATTTCTGCATGGAGGACGACGAGGTGTGGCAAAAATCCTTCGGATTCACCCCGGCCGAAAAGGGGGGGCTTCCCTGGATGCTCGACGAAAGCGCCATTCAACACTGCAATCTCACGACGTGAGGTGTCCATGGCCATTTCATCCATCCTGACGGCGCTCGGGTACTACCCAAAAGCACATCGGGCCATTCTGCGCCACCGTCTCTGGCCCTACATGATCCTGCCGGGCCTGATGAGTTTCAGTTTTTTTATCGCGCTCATCAGCATCGGCGCCCTGTACTTCGGTGACATCGCCGCCCACATTCACCAGAATTACCTTCCCGAATTCATGAAATGGGGCTTTTTGCCGGCCGTCACCCACCTGCTGCTGTGGTGCCTCCTGTTTCTCAGCGGGTATATCCTCTACCAGCCCGTGGTGCTGATCCTCTTTTCGCCGGTATTGGGGTATCTTTCTGAAATCACGGAGAAGAAGATTCTGGACGGCCCCGACGTACCGTTTCAGATCCGGCAGGTGTTGAAAGACGTTCTGAGGGGACTTCATTTGAGCTTGAGGAACCTGATCCGAATGGTCCTGCTGGTTCTCTCGGCCTGGTTGATGATTCTGATCCCCATTGTGGGCGCGGTGATCTCCGCGGCGGTCATCTTCCTGATCCAGGCCTATTTCAATGGGTGCGCTCTGGTCGATTATACCCTGGAACGGAAAAATTACGCGGTACGGGATCGCGTTCGTTTCACCCGGGGGCACCGTGCCCTGGTCACGGGTATCGGAATGGGGTTCATGCTGCTTCTGGTCATCCCGATACTGGGATGGTTCATTGCGCCGGCTTACGGCACCGTGGCCGCGACCCTCTGCGCCGTTGCCGCCGTAAATAAAAACGCCGGAAAACCCCCTTCTCGTGAAGCGGATTCCCCGGCGCGTCGCTGAAAGCCATCGACCGGGCTGCCCCGGTCGGGATCTTATTCCTTCTCTTTGTTGGCTTCTTCGATTACCTTTTCCGCCAACTGGGCCGGAACTTCGTCGTAATGCGAGAACTCCATGGTGTACATGCCTCGTCCGCCGGTCATGGATCTTAAATCCGGAGCATAGGTCAGAAATTCCGCCAAAGGCACCTGGGCCTTGATGACCTGGTTCTTCCCCTCGGTGTCCATGCCCAGGACCCGCCCGCGTCGGCCGTTGAGGTCGCCCATGATGTCCCCCATGTATTCGTCGGGAGTGACCACCGTAACGTTCATGATCGGTTCGAGGAGCACCGGCTTGGCCTGCTCTACGGCTTTCTTGAAGGCAAGGGCGCCGGCGATCTTGAAGGCCATTTCAGAAGAATCGACGGTGTGATAGGAGCCGTCGTCCACGGTAACCCTGAAATCGACGCAGGGAAAGCCCGCCAGTATGCCCTTTTCGGAGGCTTCGATCACCCCCTTCTCGACGGCGGGGATATAGGTCTTTGGAATGGCGCCGCCGACAATGGCGTCAACGAATTCAAAGCCGGCGCCCCGGGGCATCGGTTCCATCTGGATCCAGCAGTCGCCGAACTGGCCGTGGCCGCCGGTCTGTTTCTTGTGCCGTCCCTGAACCCGGACCTTCTTCTTGATGGTTTCCTTGTAGGGCACCTTGGGGAGATTGAGCGCCACCTCCACGTTGAACTTCCGCTTGAGTTTTTCGACCACCACCTCGATATGGACCTGCCCTCTGCCGGACAGAAGGATTTCCTTGGTCTGGGAGTTTCGATCCAGTTTGAGACCAAGGTCCTCTTCCATGATCTTGGTGAGGGAACTGAAGACCTTGTCCTCATCGCCCTTGTTTTTGGCTGAAACGGCAAAAGAGATGAGGGTGGGCAGGGGTTCGGCGCATTTGAAGAGGACCTTGTTCCCATCGTCGCAAAGGGTGTCGCCGGTAAAGGTTTCCTTCAGTTTGGCCACCGCCAGGATTGAACCGGGAATAGCTTCCCTGGCCGGCTTCTGCTCTTTTCCCAGAACCGTCAGCAGTTGGTTGAACCGTTCCTTGGTGTCCTTGTTGCTGTTGTAGAAGGTTCCGTCGCTGCCCAGTTTTCCGGAGACCACCCGAAACAGATTGAGACGCCCGGCATAAGGATCCGCAATGGTCTTGAACACGAACGCGGAAAACGGCGCATCGGGGGAGGGGATGCATTCGACCTCCTGGTCCTTGTGGGGGTGCTTGCCGACCCTGGAGCCGCGGTCCTCGGGGGAGGGCATGACGTTCACGATGAAATCCATGAGCAGGTTGATGCCGACATTGGCGATGGCCGATCCGCAGAGGACGGGCACGAACGTCCGGGAGAGGGTTCCTTTGCGAAGGGCCGTCTTGATGTCGTCGTCGGACAGGACTTCCCCTTCGAGATATCGTTCGATGAGCGCGTCGTCCGCCTCGGCAACGTTCTCGATCAGTTCCTCGCGGGCCGCCTCGGCAGCTTCCTGCATATCCGCCGGAATATCCTCCATCGCCATTTTCCCGTCGGCGTCGTAAACGCCGGCCTTCATGGTGATCAGGTCCACGATGCCCTTGAAATCCGCCACATTCCCGATGGGCAGTTGCAGCAGGATCGGTTTGGGGGTGTCGAAATTTTCCTGGATGTCCTGGAGCGTCCGCTGAAAATCGGAGCGGTCGCGATCGAGCCGGTTGATGAATATCGCGGAGGGCATGTTGAAGTCCCCGGCAAACGCCCACCCCTGTTCGGTCTGAACCCTTACGCCGTCCACGGCGTCGACAACGAAAACGGCGCCGTCCGCGGCTTCCATGCAGAGCTTCGTATCGGTAAAGAAATTCTGATCTCCCGGCGTGTCGAGCAACGTGACCGTATGCTTTTTCCATGTCAATTGATGCAGCCCGGTTGAGATGCTTGAGCTCCGTTTCAGTTCCTCGGGTTCAAAATCCATAGCGGTGTTGCCGTCTTCCACGCGTCCGATTCGATTGGTCACACCGGCGTCAAACAACATCACCTCGGCCAGGGATGTTTTGCCGGCACCGCCGTGCCCAACCAGGGCGATATTTCTCAACTTATCAACCATTTCAGCCATTTAAACTCCTCTCTGCATTATTTTTTGAATTTATGGAAAAATTCAAATTTACCCCCTAAATTGTTAATTCTTATATGTTTTATATCGAAAAATCAAGACGAATTCCATCAGGACTCAGGGAGCTTGAGTAAAATGATGAACTCCCGGTTGCCTTTGGGTCCAAGTACAGGGGAGGGGACCACCCCCCCGGGGTGCAGTCCGATCTCCTCGAAGAAGACGGAAAGGGCCTCGATGACCTGGTCATGGAGCCCGGCATCCCGAACGACGCCGCCTTTTCCGACGTTTCCTTTTCCCACTTCGAATTGCGGCTTGATCAACGCCAGAATCCCCCCCCCCGGTTTCATGAACGCGAGGACCGCCGGCACGACGATTTTGAGGGAAATGAAGGAAGTGTCGATGGTCGCCAGATCGACGGGGGAGGGGAGGGCCGTCGGATCCATGAGGCGGATGTTGGTGCGCTCGATGACCGTCACCCGTGGATCTTCCCGCAACTTCCAGGCCAGTTGGCCATACCCGACATCCACGGCATAAACATGGGCCGCGCCGTGCTGGAGAAGACAGTCGGTAAAACCGCCGGTGGAAGCCCCGACATCCAGGCACGCCTTGCCCCGGACCGAAACCTGGAAGGCCGCCAGACCGGCCGCCAGTTTCAGTCCTCCCCGGCTGACATAAGGGATGTCCTCCCCTTTCATGCGGATCGGATCGGACGTGGAGACAAGCGCTCCTGGTTTGTCCACCGGCACGCCGTTGACCAGGATCTTTCCCGCCATGACAAGGGCCCGGGCCCGCTGACGGGTCTGGGCCATCCCCAGCTCGACGACGCGAAGATCCAGCCGCTTTTTGTCGGCCGCCATCAGGACGGACCCGACGGATGGCGGCCGCAGACCCGTCGGGCCGCTTCTACAATCCCGTCGGCATCGACACCGTGCTTTTTCCGGAGAATCTTCTGGGAGCCGTGCTCCACGAATTGATCCCCAATACCCACGCGCACCATACGGAATCCCGATATGCCGGCATCGTTCAGGCCCTCGAGCACCGCGCTGCCGAAACCACCCTGACGGATATTTTCCTCCACCGTCACGATCCGCTGAACGTTTTGAACCAAAGCGCCGATGAGGGCCATGTCCACGGGCTTCACAAAACGGGCGTTGACGACGGCGGCGTCGATGCCTTCGGCGGCGAGCCGCCGGCGAGCCGCCAGGGCATCCAGGACAGGTCTCCCGATGGCCAGGAGCACAACGTCGCCGCCTTCCTCGATCAGCTCGGCCGCGCCGATGGGCAACGGTCGGATCGGATCCTCCAGGACCGCCCCTGCACCGCTTCCCCGGGGATACCGGAGCGCGATGGGGCCGTTGTGGGACAGGGCCGTGACCAGCATACGCCGGAGCTCGTTTTCGTCCCTGGGCGCCATCAGCACCATGTTGGGCAGACTCCTCAGGAAAGACAGATCGAACAGACCGTGGTGGGTGGCGCCGTCCTCTCCCACGATACCCCCGCGATCGACGGCGAACACCACGGGAAGGCTCTCGAGGCAGACATCGTGGAGGATCTGGTCGTAGGCCCGCTGCAGAAAAGTGGAATAGATGGCCACCACCGGTCGATATCCTTCAACGGCCATGCCGGCGGCAAAGGTGACGCCGTGCTGTTCGGCGATGCCCACATCGAAAAAGCGATCGGGGAACGCCTTTGCGAACGCGGCAAGCCCGGTACCCTCGGGCATGGCGGCTGTTACCGCCACGATCTTGTCGTCCTTTTCGCCGAGCGTCACCATCGTATCGCCGAAAACCTGCGTGTAGGTGGGGATCGTATGGCCCTTGGAAATGCAGTTGCCGGTTTTGATCTCGAAACAGCCGACACCGTGAAAGTAGACCGGGTTTTTTTCCGCCGGACCGTACCCCTTGCCTTTCCGAGTGGTGACGTGCAACAGGACCGGTTCATTGAGCAACTTGATATTGTTCAGGATATCGATCAAGTGGCTCAAGCGGTGGCCGTTTATGGGACCGAAATAATCGAAATTGAAGGCCTCGAACAGCATTCCCGGTGTCACGAATGTTTTGAAGGATTCCTCGGATCGTTTGGCCAGCTGATAGATGTCATCGCCAATTTTAGGGACTGATCTCAAGAATTCCCCGAACTCCTTTCGAAATCCCTGCAGGTATCTGGCGGAGAATGTCCGGCTGAGGAAAGAGGAGAGGGCGCCCACGTTGCGGGAGATGGACATGTCGTTGTCATTGAGGACAACGATCATATTTTCGTCCTTGTGGAGGCCGCCCGCCTGGTTGAGCCCTTCATAGGCGAGACCCGCGGTCATGGATCCGTCTCCGATAACGCTGATGACCTTGGCGGGATCCTTTTTCAAGCGCTTGGCGCATGCCATGCCCAGACCCGCGGATATGGAGGTGCTGCTGTGCCCCGTGGTGAAGGCGTCATGAGGACTTTCGCTTCGTTTGGAGAAACCGCTGATGCCCTGGTATTGACGGAGGGTTTGGAAATTTTCCCGACGGCCGGTCAAAAGCTTGTGAGCGTATGACTGGTGACCCACGTCCCAGACGATCTTGTCTCGAGGGGTTTCGAAAACGTAATGGAGAGCGATGGTCAGCTCGACGGCGCCGAGACTCGAAGCCAGATGCCCCCCGTTTCGCGAGACGACGTCCACGATCACCTTACGGATCTCCTCGGCCAGAGTGGAGAGCTCGGATATCTTCAGCTGTTTTAGGTCCGCCGGAGAGTTGATGGTTTCAAGCACGCTCAATCCGATCCTTCGTCAAGGGGTTTCTCCTGGATGTTGCCATCCTCATCGGTCATCAGCAGGGTGATCTTTTTTTCCGTCTCATCCAGCACCCGGGAGCAGTATCTGGAGAGCTTCATCCCTTCCTCGAACTTTTTCATGGCGTTTTCAAGCGTCAGGTCTCCGGACTCCAGCTCCCGAACGATGTCCTCCAGCTGGGCCATGGCCTTTTCAAACGTCTGTTTCGTCGTCAATGTCAAACCTCTCTTCCACGCGGCATCGAATGACGCCGACGGCAACCCGCACATCCAGCGCCTGGCCGACCGCGACCTGACCCGCATTCCGAACGATCTCGGCCTCCGGAACGGTCTGTGTGATACTATACCCCCGCTTCAGAACCACCATGGGACTCAAGGTCTCAAGGCGGCCCTGAAGCGCCTCTGTTCGCATCCGTTCCACCCCGGTCCGACGTCGGGCGACATCGAAAAGGGCGACTCGGCATCGTTCGAGTTTTGCAGCCAGCTGTCCGGCCAAATCCGTCGGTGCCTTTACCCGCAGGCGATGGCGTTCCCAGTTCAGGCGCTCTTTCTGCCGCTCCAGCTTCTCACGGAAACGCGCGGCAAGCCGATCCGTCAGGTCTTCCAGGCGCATCCGGAAGTCCTCGACCCGCCGCTTCGGGTGGACAAGCCTTCGGGAGACCTCCGCCACGCGCTGCCGTTTTTGGGTGATGTATCGCTGGGTCCACCGGAACAGTTTAGCGGCAAGATCCATGTGTTTGCCGACGAGCTCCGATTTCAGGGGCACGGCCATCTCCGCCGCGGCCGAGGGGGTGGGGGCCCTGAGATCAGCGACAAAGTCGACGATGGTAAAATCGGTTTCATGACCGACGCCGGAAATAACGGGGATGTCGGATGCGTATACGGCCCTTGCCGCGGCTTCGGAATTGAAGGCCTGAAAATCCTCGAGGGATCCGCCGCCCCGGGCCAGGATGATCGTATCGACATCGCTCTCTTTTCGGTTCAGCAGGGCGATGGCCCGAACGATTTCATCCTCGGCGCCGGCACCCTGGACCTTGACGGGAACGACACGGATGCCGACCCCCGGAAAACGACGATGGGCGACCTTGATGATGTCGTGAAGCACGGCGCCGGTGCCGGATGTCACAACCCCGATGTTCCGCGGCAGGAAGGGAATCGGTTTTTTGTGGGCCTCGTCGAAAAGCCCCTCCGCGGCAAGCCCGGATTTGAGCTGCTCAAAGGCGATCTGCAGCTCGCCGATGCCGCGGGGTTCCAGATATTCGAAGATGATCTGGTAGCTCCCGCGGGGTTCATAGACGCTGATCCGCCCTAAACCGACGATGCTCATACCGTCCTCGGGCATGAACTTCAGGTTTCGGTTCTGACCCCGGAACATGATCCCGCTGATCTGGGATTTTTGATCCTTCAGCGTGAAGTAAAAATGCTTGGATGCCGGTACGTGGAAATTGGACACCTCGCCGGAGATCCAGACGAACGGATACCGCTCTTCGAGAAGATGTTTAATGTCGGCGGTCAGCTCCGAGACCGTGTAGATTTTTCGTTGCAACTCAGCCTGCATCGTCAATCTCGGATACGTCCGTGCCGCATCCTCCCTTCGATGTCAATCCCTCGGTTTCGATTTCAATGAATAACACTAACACCCGGTTTCATCGCGGAGCGCCATCCTTAGCATACTTGGCGGCGCGATTCAATAACTTTGGCGGCATCCATAACGTCTGATAATGGATATTATGTAAACTTTTTACCATAAACCGATTTATCCGCCCCTTTTCAGTTCTTCGATGTATTCCCGCATGAACGGCATCAGGTAGACTTCCTCGTTGGGCAACTCGGCCAGGCACTCGCCCAGCAGCCGGATCTTTTCCCGCAGCGTCCGGTTCTTGTCGAGGATGAACATCTTTTTCCCTCTGACCGTACACAGACCGCTCTCCACGGGAATCCCAACGTTTCGGAAACTCTTTTCGGCCACCAGAACTCCCAGCCGTTCCGCCGCCGTCTTCATGGCTTCAAACAACTGCTCCGACGTCATCTCCATGCCAACGCTCACTCCCGGCGACACCCGGCGCCCATAACCTGAGACCGCATTACATCTTGGTCATCTTGCCGGAAATCGGTCGGATTTGTCTTGAAAAAAAGCGATTCCATGTTATATTCCGGTTCAAAAAAGTGAGTGATCACGATTAACTTCAACAGGAGGAATCAATGCAGTATACTCATGAAAGAGCCTTACCGCAAGTCAGGGTCAATTCGTTCATCCAGAGCGTTTACAACTGGATGGCGGTCGGACTGGGGCTTACCGGTATCACCGCCTTCATGGTGGCGAACAGCCCGGCAATGATGCAACTTATTTTCGGAAACCGGCTGCTCTTTTTCGGCCTGATCATCGCGGAGCTCGTACTGGTCTTTTCCATCAGCGCGAGGGTCGGCAAGATGCAGGCATCCACGGCGACGGCGCTGTTCATCCTGTACGCGGTTCTGAACGGCCTGACGCTGTCGGTGATTTTTCTCGCCTACACGGCATCGTCCATTACATCGACCTTTTTTATCTGTGCCGGAACGTTTCTGGCGTGCAGCATTTACGGCATGATGACCAAGCGGGATCTCACGTCCATGGGCGGCTTCCTGATGATGGGGCTTATCGGCATCATCATCGCCTCGGTCGTGAACATGTTCGTGCAGAGCTCAGGGATGGCCATGGTCATCAGTTACATCGGCGTCCTGGTGTTTGTCGGTCTCACGGCGTACGACACCCAGAAGCTGAAACACATGGCCATGACCCAGCCCGACGGCCTTGACGGCGCCGTGCTGCGGAAAGGCGCCATCCTGGGCGCCCTCTCCCTCTATCTCGACTTCATCAATCTCTTCCTGATGCTGCTCAGGATTTTCGGCGGCAGCCGGGATTAAAGCGTCGCTTTCCGGGTCGGGGCATTCACCTTGACCCGATGACGGGAAATATCGCGATCCTCCGTGGCCCTGCCGCGGAGGATCCGCTGTTTTCATTCCCCGATGGCCGACTTCACCGCTTCCGTGATCCGGCTGCAATAGCGGCGGATCTCCTCCGCCGTCGGCCCTTCGATCATCACCCGGCAAAGCGGCTGGGTACCCGAATACCGAACCAGCACCCGTCCCTGATCCCCCAGCAGATTTTCCACCTCGGCAACGGCCTCGGCAATGGCGGGGATCGTTTCGATGGGCGGTTTGGCGGATACCGCCACGTTCATCAGGATCTGGGGATATACCGTTATCACCTGGGTCAGCCGCGACAAGGGTTTTCCCGAGTCCCGGATCACCTCCAGCAGCCGAAGGGCGGTCAGGATGCCGTCGCCCGTGGTATGGCGGTCGAGAAAAATCATGTGACCCGAATCCTCCCCGCCCAACACGGCCCCCGATCGACGCATCTCCCGGACGACATGACGGTCCCCCACATCGGTTTTCCGGTGGACGATCCCCATTTCCCTGAAGGCCATGGCCAACCCGATATTGCTCATCACCGTGCTGACAACGAGCCCATTGGCCAGTCTTCCCTTCTGTTTCAGATAAGCGCCGCA
The DNA here is from genome assembly GCF_001854245.1 of Desulfococcus multivorans. Taxonomy (GTDB): domain Bacteria; phylum Desulfobacterota; class Desulfobacteria; order Desulfobacterales; family Desulfococcaceae; genus Desulfococcus; species Desulfococcus multivorans. The sequence continues at coordinate 2,459,526 of NZ_CP015381.1, forward strand.
CACGGCAAGCATCTGGTCGCCCGTGACCACCCCTCCCCTGTCGTCGACGGCGATCAGCCGGTCGCCGTCGCCGTCGAAGGCCAGGCCGACGTCCGCGCCCGTCGCGACAACGTGCTCGGCCAATCGCTCCGGATGCTGTGAGCCGCAGCCCTCGTTGATGTTCCGGCCGTCGGGAGCGATGAAAAGCGGCGTCACGTCCGCACCCAGCCTCCTGAAGACCGACGGCGCCACGCGAAACGTCGCGCCGTTCGAACAGTCCAGCACCAGCTTCATGCCCGCCAGTCCGAACCCGGCCGGGAGGGCTGACAGGAGGAACCGGGCGTACCGTTCCTCCGGATCGACCATGACGGCGTCGCCCCCCACGTCCTGAATGGACGCGCACAAATCCCTGAGATGATCTTCCCGTCCCAGAAGCGCCTCGATGTCGGCCTCGGCCTCGTCCGAAAGCTTGAACGCGTCGTTTCCAAAAATCTTGATCCCGTTGTCCTGAAAGGGGTTGTGGGAGGCTGAAATCATGACCCCGGCGTCGGCCTTGTCCAGGACCGTCAGGCACGCCACACCCGGCGTCGGCAGCACGCCGACCCGTACGGCCTCTCCCCCTGCGGAACAAATGCCCGACACCAGGGCATACTCCAGCATGGCGCCGGAAAGGCGCGTGTCCTTCCCGACGATGATTCTGGGACGACGTCCGCCGTTGGAAAAATAGGATGTCACCGCGCGACCGACGTTCAGCGCCGTTTCGCACGTCATCGGATACCGGTTGGCAACCCCGCGGATGCCGTCGGTGCCAAAAAGTTGACCCATATCAACCGACCTCTTTCTGATTCTCGGTTTGTCTTGAGATACAAACGCCATGTCATCCATCCCGGGGTCCGCTAATCCGAGGGCCCCATCTCGGGAATCACGGCCAGGACGCGATCCATCACGGCCGATGTAATCCCGTCCAGCCAATGCGTTCCCGCCCCTGCGGCGGATGGGCTCAGCGCCCGAATCGTGGCCACATAGTCCTTCCCCCAACGCGCCGCCGCTTCATCCAGACCCTCCAGGAACACGTTGCGAATCCGGTCGTCTCCGCCCCACTCCCGTGCTCTTTCGACGGTATCCGCCACCTCGGACCATCGTTCGAAAAACGCGCGCTTGTTCGCCACGAGCTGCGGGGAGGCCTTATCTCCGGCACTGGTCAGGTAAGCATCGATGGCGGCGGGCATTTTTTCCGCCAGCGCCCGCATCCGGGCCAGGCGCTCGTCAATGCCTGCATTGAGAACGGCGATCAGCCCGTCCAGCAGGGCCTGGGGAAAGTCTTCCGAGAGGAAGCGACTGCGGGCGAATCGATACCACTGCATCAGGGCCGTTAGATTGGCGATGTAATTCATATTGTTGACGAACACCCGCCGGATGCCGGGATAGGTTCCCGGTGCAAACGGAACGCTCATCCCCCGGGGCGCCCCGCCCACGAGGAGCCTGTCCGGACGCAATTCATCCTTGCGGTAGACGCAGCCGGCGGCGATCACCGTCCCGAAGGCCAGTCGGCAGGGCCCCACCAGCCCACCCTGCCCGCCCAGAAATATGGGGCGCTCCCGCAACATCACGCCGCGGGGAACATCCCCCAGAAGCGATGCCGTCGCCTTGTCCTGGTTGGGAGTGTAATTGAAGTGGATGTAGGCGCTGCCCACCTCGCTGTGGTCCTTTTTCCCCGTCCCGCCGGCCATCAGGCAGTCACAAAAATTGATGAGGCTGCCCAGGGTGACGAACGGGAACAGGATCGTCTGCTTCAGACCGACGGTGTGTGCGATGCTTGCCGATTCCTCGAGAATGGTTCCGCCGCGGACATGGGCGCCGGACCCGGCGGAAGCCCCTTTCAGAAATACCGCCCCGCTGTGATAACCGCCCTTGAGGCTGACCTCCGGACCAACGCGGCAGTTTTCCAGGGTTGTCGGCGCCTCGTAGCCGATCTCCGCACCCCGTAGAATCAAGGTCGACTCTCCGAATATTTTGGTGCCGCCCCAGAAGGTGACCCCTTCCCCCGATATCCTGTCGATATCGACCTCCGGCCCGATGATCACGCTGTCCGGATTGGGGATCTTCACACCCTTTTTCATCAACAGATCGACCTGTACGCGCTGTACGCGCTTTTCCTGAAGAGCCATCGTCGTCTACCTTTCTATCCACCGTTCAGCCCGCATTTCTCTCATCAGCAGGGCCCGGAGTTGGTGCTTCCGATATCAACACGCTGGTATTGCCGACACGGTGCTGCCCCCGGCGGCGGTTCGGCAAGGAGGGTTCCGGCCTCAACGCGCCGGATCGGGTGTTTCACCGCGGCTGTGAGCATCACGGCAAGAAAGCGCAAAAAGAGGAGTCCAAAGACCGGCGGTCCTGCAAAAAAAAGACGGGGAGGCAGATACTTATCGAAAAAACGGCAGACGCTCTTGTGAAACTCCCAAACGGACCGGACGGCACATTTTTCGCTGCTGCCGCCAATATAGTGATAGGCAACGGCTTTCGGACAATAGACGACCTTCCATCGGGCGGCCCACATTCGTCTGCACCAGTCTGCATCCTCCCAATACATGAAAAAGCGCTCATCCAGCATCCCCGTCTGCTCCACGGCTTTTTTTCGAACCACCATGCATGCCCCGGACACCCAGTCGACAGACATCGGGGTTTCGCCGTCGCAGCTCATGCTGAGAAGATTTCGCGAGGTGACGGGATTTTGCGGAAATCGTCTGGACAGATAGGATGAACGCCCAAAAAGAGCGGTGAGGGGGCTGGGGAACGCCCTTGCCGAATTCTGAAGCTTCCCGTCACGGTCCAGGATTTTCGGCCCCATTATGCCGACATCCCTGCGCCTGTCCATGAATTCGACGGCAGCATCCAGGAATCCTTCCTCGAGAACGGCATCCGGATTCAATAAAATCACATAATCGCCCTTACATCGGCAAAGCGCCTGATTCACCGCTCCGGCAAAACCGAGATTGACGATATTTTTGTGAAGCCTGACCAGAGGATAGCGGTCCGACACCCGGTCCACACCGTCCGTCGACCCATTGTCCTGGACGTATACGGTCACGCCAAACCTTTGGATGTCCGTGTAGAATGATGCTATACAGTTGAGCAGATGGTCGGTGCTGTTATAGTTTACAATAATGACGTCGATCATTGCCGCCTACTTTCAGGGTCCATCAACGCGCTTGACAAAACGGGAAATCGACCCCGACACAAGCGTTTGGAACCGGGTTGTTGCCGCCGTCCCAAAGACTCTTCAATATCATGCCATATGCGCATTTCCTTCCGATGAAAAGCGCTCCGATCAACAGATAAACCGCCGCGAGTATACAAAAATGAATGCCGAGGGGTTTAACACGCCGCAGGCATGGATCGCGGATATCGCTTTGCCGGATCGGTTACATCGTAAACCGATGCGGTCGGGCACATCGGATCTTATGGCGTTTGGACCGGATTTTTCGCGGAAAAAATATACAACGATCAGATATTGACCACAAAACGGACATGGGGTCAACCGCTAAAATGGCGCACCGGCCGCCCCGTCGGGTCGGCCGGTGCCGGTGAGGGGGAATGGATCCGATTATCCTTTGCTGCCGCTCGACGCATCGCTTTGACTGATACCGTCGCCTGTCCTTTCCGGTGCGTCGTTGCCCTCCACAATGATTCGATCCCTATTCAGGTCGAATAGTTTTTCGCCGATTCCCTTGACGTTCATCAACTCCTCCGGAGCGTTGAATCTTCCGACGCTGTCCCGATATTCAATGATTCTGGCCGCCGTTTTCAATCCAATCCTGTTCAGGCCGGCGAGTTCCTCTGCGGAAGCGGTATTGATGTTCACCTTGCCGGATTCACCCGCCCAAAGACAGGTCGAAAAACAAAGAATACATCCCATCACCATGACTGCCGCCGTCAAGACCTTGAACCGTTTCATACTTCCTCCTTATTCGTCCGGGTTGATTTCTCATCCGGCGGTGTCCTCGTTCGGAAAGTCGCCTTTCACGGCCGACCGCAGGATCGAGAAGACCGCCGCCACGACAAAAAATGAGAAAAGTTATATGAAATTTTGATACACCTATCCGGCATCCGTTTCAATCGGCAAAAATACCTATTTTCCGATAGGTAGTTCTGCCTATATAGCAGTCTGTTTTCTGACCGGATGCCGAAATCCGGATCAAATTTTTCAGAAAACCCGTCGGCGGTTGTTGACCGTCTCTTTCCTTAATGCTATAAATAAAATTATTGGATTACGGTTGCGTCTTTTGATCGCGATGCCTGATCATCGACGCATCGAACCCGGGAGGGACCTGGCTTGGCATTCGTCAATCTGAAAAACAGGGAAGTGCAGGCAAAAATCATCTACTATGGTCCGGGTCGCGGGGGAAAAACGACCAATCTCGAATATGTCTTTTCCAAATTCCGCCAACGCATCCAATCGGAGATGGTCAGCATCAAAACCCACGGCGATCGAACGCTTTTTTTCGATTTCCTGCCCTTCGACATCGGAAAAATAATGGGATATGATGTAAGAATTCAGCTGTATACCGTTCCCGGCCAGATCAAATACAACGCCACGAGGCGTCTCGTCCTCAAGGGCGTCGACGGCGTGGTTTTCGTGGCGGACTCCCGGGTGGAGCAGCGGCGGGACAACATGATCTCGCTCAAAAACCTGCAGGAAAACCTGGCTGTTTACAAAAAAAGCATATTCAAGATTCCCCTGGTGCTGCAATACAATAAAAGGGATTTGGAAAAAGAAGGGATCGCCGTCATGTCCTTCGAACAGATGGAAAAAGACCTGAACGGTCAACTGAAAGTCTCGTCGCTCGCTGCCAGCGCCCTTTCCGGAGAAAATGTGATCCCGACCCTCAAAAAGATCATCTCACTAACCATGACGTCCCTGCAAAGGACCCTAAAATAGGAGGGCAGGTCAATTGACACCCGATTTCAATGAGGATCTGGCTTTCAGTTCGTATGCCTTCAGTCAGGAACAGCTCGAAACCATAGAGAGCATCATTCTCAAAGACCTCGTCGAGAGCGGCGCCCACAGTATATTGCTGATCGACCTGGCGGGCAATATCATCGCCAAGGCGGACAACGGCGAATGCGATCATGATTTATATTCCCTCGCGGCATTGGCCTCGGCCAATTTCGCCGCTGTCGACACCATGGCCAGGCTGATTGGAGAAAGTGAGTTTTCCCTTCTGTTTCATAAAGGGGAAAAGGAAAGTATCCACTTCAGCAAGGTCAAGAAGGATTTCCTGCTCATCTCCATTTTTGGGACAAGGGTCTCTCTGGGGTTGCTGCGATTGAAGGTTGCCGAAGCGATCGACAAAATCTCCGCCATCTGGGATTAACGGTCTGACCGCGATGGATCACGCAGTATCCAACGCCGCTTGAACAGGAGGATTACCATTGGCAATCGGTGATACGAGAAAAGTCGACGAAAACAGCATCACAGCCGAGGTCGACAGCCGTCTGGACGATCTGTTCGGAGAAGAAGAGAAGGACGTCACTGCCGGAGTTTCGCCGGATCGGATGGACTCGGATCGGAAGGAGAATGACGCCGAAGCCGTGAAACGACGTCCCGGAAAGGAATCGTTCGACAAAACGACGCCGTCCGCGGACGAGGTCGCGACGGTTGTCGAAAAATTCGACGCCGACCGAATCGAGCGATCCCCGATCAGAGACCTCAAGTCCATCATCATGTCCCTCGAATGGGAGATCACGGATTCGGTGATGGAAAAACTCGAAGCGGAGATCCTCAAGCTGGAATCCCTGTATCAGGGCGACAAGATCGTCCTGGCGTTCCTGCAACTTCTGGGGTCGTTGGGGAAATACATCCGGAAAAAGCTCGCCCGGGCCCATGTCGATGCCATTACCTTGCTGCATTCGGCTTATGAAAGCCTTGAACGGACGATACTCTCGGAAAACATGAGTGACGGCGCCAGGAAGAAACTCCTGATCACCCACGTCACCGGGTACAAAAAACTGAAGCGGGAGATTCAAGCCGCCGGAAAGCGCACTCACCATGTGCCCGCCGTTGCCGATGCAGCGGCGCCCCCGCCGCCCCGACCGACGGATGACGCATCTTTCGAGGCATCTCAAACGACAATGGATTTCAGGGATATGAGCCACATGGCCCAGGAGATTATCCTTGCCGCGCGCGAGATCCAGCAGACCCTTCAGCGTGAATTTGCGATGTTGAGAAGAGATATCCGGCGTCTGGTGGAAGAAAAAGAATAAAATCTTCTTTACCGCTTCCGGTCACCGCGGCGCGCACCTTTCAGGGCACGCCGCGGGATTCAGGGCTTCGAAGAGGCGTCTTATTGCGCTTTGCGGTCGGATTCGGAGACGAGTTCCCCGTCGGGGTTCCGGATCATCATGGTCGAGGGGTCCAATGCGAGTTCCACGATCTCGGATGCCGGCGGTCCGCCCTTGAGGGCTTTCACATAGATCTCCTTTCCGTCCGGCTGAAGCTCGATAATCACATCGAAAAGGTCCTCGATGCCGGTCATCGGGATAGGAATCGCGCCGGGTCCGGACGGCTCATGGCGATGGGTCTTCACCGTAAACCAGACGCCGACCCCCAGATTCCGGGCAGCGGCCTTGAGATCCAGAAAGGTCTTCCGGCCCATCTCCTCGAAAGGAAGCCCGTCGATCAGAATCATCTGCGGCAGAAAGATTCCCTGCTCCGAGAGGTCGTTGATGCGCTCCTCCAGTTTCGGGACGCTGAAACCGTCCACCTTGAAGGTCATGATGAAGCGCCTGGGCAGGATGACCTCCCAAAAGGGGTCCGCCTGTTTGATATGATTGCGTTGGGCGATATTCCGGAAAACCTGTTCATACCACAGGCAGACCTTTTCCACAGGTTCATCGATGCTGATGTGAAGAACGTTCTTGTCCCGCAGCAGCTTGTCAATGGCGATCTGGACCAGAAACGCGGTTTTGCCGACCCCGGCGTGGGCCGTCAATGCGCCGAATCCCCCATCGGAAAGAACATCTTCGGACGAATAACCCATCATTTTAAGTGGATTACGCCGGATGATTTCTTTTTTTTCCATGTTGAAGTTCCTTTCCCTCAAATAAATGACCCTGGCCGACGATACCGTTCGGCGGATCTCAGGCAGCATTCTTTTTATCTTTGGCAAGCTTCTTGACCAACTCGTCCGCAACGCCCTTGGGAATTTGTTTGTAGGCGGAGAACTCCATTGTGAACTGGGCCTTTCCCTGGGTCGACGACCGAAGGACGGTCGAAAAACCGAACATTTCCGACAGCGGCACCTGGGCCTCGATAACGCACATGGGACCTTCATCCTGGGATCCGACGATAATGCCCCGCCGCTGGTTCAACAGCCCCATCACCGCCCCCTGGAACTCGGTGGGGGTTTCGACGACCACTTTCATGACGGGCTCGTGAATGACGGGGGCCGCCTTGGCATAGGCCTCCAGAAAGGCGCCGCGTGCGGCAGCCTGGAAGGCCATATCGGAGGAGTCCACCGAATGGGATGCCCCGTCGTTGATGACGATCTTGACACCGGTCACCGGAAACTCCATCTTGGGCCCTTTCTCGAGACAGGCCCGAAAACCCTTTTCACAGGCAGGGATGAACTGGGTCGGAATCGATCCGCCGGTCACCTGGTTGTCGAACACGAATTCCTCGTCCACGGGCTCCATATAGCCCGCCACCCGGCCGTACTGGCCGGACCCGCCGGTCTGCTTTTTGTGGATGTAGTTGAACTCGGCCGTCCGCGTGATGGTCTCCCGGTAGGCGACCCTCGGCTGCCCGGTCTCCACCTCGGCCTTGTATTCCCGACGCATCCGCTCGATGTAGACATCGAGATGCAGCTCACCCATGCCGGAGATGATGGTGTCCCCCGTCTCATCGTCCACGTAGGTCTTGAAGGTGGGATCTTCTTTGGTAAACCGGTTGAGGGCCTTGGACATGTTGATCTGGGATTTGTTGTCCCTGGGCACGATAGCCAGCGAGATCACCGGCGCCGGGACAAACATGGAGGTCATCGTCAGGCTGAGTCCCGGGGATGTAAACGTGTCGCCCGAGGCGCAGTCGATCCCGAAAAGGGCACCGATGTATCCGGCCGGGATGGACTCGATATCCTCCATCTGATTGGCGTGCATCCTCACGACCCTGCCGACCTTGACCTTTTTGCCGGTCCGGACGTTGACGATGGTGTTCCCCTTGCCGAGGACACCCTGGTAAACGCGGATATAGGTCAGCTGGCCGTACTGCCCGTCCTCCAGCTTGAAGGCGAGCGCCACGATGGGATCTTTGGGATTGTTGCTCAGGGCAACGATCGCCTCGTCCTTTTCCATGTCCAGGGCCTCGTTGACGACGTCGGCAGGGCACGGCAACAGCCGCGTGACGCCGTTCAACAGAGGCTGGACGCCTTTGTTCTTGTAGGCCGAGCCCATAAAAACGGGCGTCAGTTCCCGCTTGAGAACGCCCTGTCTGACGGCGTCCAGAAGCAGATCTTCAGGGATGTCCCGCTCCTCGAGAATGGCCTCGGTCAGTTCATCGGAGAACATGGACGCGGCGTCGACAAGAATCTCGCGTTTCTCCTCGGCCTCTTCCCGCAATGCCGTCGGCACCGCCTCGACCCGAACCGTTTCGCCGTTGTCGCCGTCAAAATAGACGGCCTTCATGGAGACCAGGTCCACCACACCGTTGAATTTGGCCTCCATCCCGATGGGGATCTGCATCGCCACCGCGTTGTGTCCCAGCTTTTCCCGAAGCTGTTGAATAACGCGGAACGGATTTCCGCCGCTGCGATCGCACTTGTTCACGAAGGCGATGCAGGGGACCTTGTATCGCTTCATCTGCTGATCCACGGTGATGGACTGGGACTGAACTCCGCCGACGGCGCAGAGCACCAGGACGGCCCCGTCCAGCACCCTGAGAGACCGCTCGACCTCGATGGTGAAGTCGACGTGCCCGGGGGTATCGATGATATTGATCTCATGGCCTTTCCATTCGCAGAACGTGGCGGCGGAGGCGATGGTGATGCCGCGCTCCTTTTCGAGCTCCATGGAGTCCATGGTGGCGCCGACGCCGTCCTTGCCCTTGACGTCGTGAATGGCGTGAATGCGCTGAGTATAAAAGAGTATCCGTTCGGTCAGCGTGGTCTTTCCCGAATCGATGTGGGCACTGATACCGATATTCCGGACTTTTTGTATATCGCTATGCATGGTGATGGTCCCTTTACTGAGGTTTTAATGTGTCTTATTTTGAATGTATCTTATATTGAATATAACGGCAAAACGCCGAAAATCATCCGGCTGATCCCCCCGAAATAACCGTCAGGGGTCGCCGGGTCGGTATCGCCGCTCTCTGGATGCTGCCGGGTAGAAACTGTGGTTTGTGAAATTCCTCTGTCGCGGGGGGATCGCTGAGTCAACAAAGAGGCGTCTTCGCGAGCGTAAACAACTTAATTTCAAGTTGCGGCAATGTCAATACGATGCATGGGAAACACTGCTGTCCATTCGTTTACGAACCAGAGACAACACAACAAAATAAAAGAGGCGCCACTCTTAAAGTGCGCCTTTTTTATCTTGCTGGTGCCGAAGGGGAGACTCGAACTCCCACTGCCGTACGGCAACTAGACCCTGAACCTAGCGCGTCTACCAGTTCCGCCACTTCGGCTCGACGTTAACCAACCTTGAAAAGAAAGATTGATTTCGTTCGTGTTGTGCGGTATATATACGGTTTCGAATTTGATGTCAAGCCAATTTTTAAAGGAAACCGAAATTACGATGAAGCTTATTGAAGGCATAGACAACATAGCGAATCCTTTTCCAAATGCAGTGATCACAATCGGAAATTTTGACGGGGTTCACCTTGGACATCAGGCCCTTTTCCACGAGGTCATCGAAAAAGCCGTGGAAATCGACGGCACCTCTGTTGCCATGACCTTCGAACCGCATCCGATCCGGGTGCTGCACCAGAACAGCCATCCGCCGCTCATCACCCTGTATGAGCAGAAGGTCGAGCTCATCGAACGGACGGGCATCGACGTGCTCGTTTGTGTCCCCTTCACCCGGGAGTTCGCATCCATTCCCGCCGAAGCGTTCCTCGAGGACATCCTGATCCGCCGCATCGGCATGAAGGCCTTTATTGTGGGCGGCGACTACGCCTTTGGCCGGAACCGCGAAGGCAATCTCGAATTTTTGAAAGCCCGGGCCGCCACCCATCGCTTCGAACTGATCGTTGCCGACTGGATACAGACGCAATCCAACGGCAAGTCGAGAATCAGCAGCACCCGTATCCGGGAGTTGGTGACGGCGGGCGACGTGACGGGGGCGGAGAAGCTTCTGGGACGTCACTATCAGATCCGTGGAACGGTCGAGCACGGCCGCAATCGGGGAGGAAAGCTGCTGGGTTTTCCAACGGCCAACATCAAACTCTACGATGAACTCGCCCCCAGGACGGGCGTCTATGCCGTCACCGTGGCGTGTCGGGACGGCCGGTACAAAGGGGTCGCCAACATCGGATACAGCCCCACCTTCGACGACCACGTCTTCACGGTGGAAGTCCATATCCTCGATTTCGACCGCGACATCTACGGCGAGAAAATACGCGTGAACTTCATCGAGCGCATTCGGGATGAAATCAAGTTTTCCGGGATAGAAGCGCTCTCCCGACAGATCCGTCGCGATGTCGAAACCGCCCGCAACATGATCTCGTTGTAACCACCGCATCCCCCGTCATGTTCCGCGCCGGTGGTGATCGATCCGCTTGTCGTTGATTTCATGGCGATTCAGCTTTTCCGGCCATGAAACCTTTCACATCCGAATTTAATGATTACAATAAAAATTTGGAGACACGCGCAACAGATCTGCCGTTACGGACGGCCGCCGGATGCGGGTTGATCGACCCGCCCACGACGGTCATCCCCAACATGAACCCTTCACCGCGAGTATCCTGCAATGACACAAAAAGCGACACTATATATACCCACAAGGAAGACGGACGTCATGGAACCTCTGGAAATTGTCACCTACCCCGACAAATTCCTCAAGCAGCCGACCAAACCGGTGGAGAACATCGACGGCGAGTTGCAGAACCTGATCGATCGAATGGCGCATACCATGTTCGCGGCGCCGGGGGTCGGCCTCGCCGCCATTCAGGTCGGACACGACAAGAGCCTGATCGTTTATGACGGCAACCCCGGGGAGGACCGGCCGTCGCTTCAGGTGCTGATCAACCCGAGGATTGTCGAGGCACAGGGCACGATCATCTCGGAAAACGAGGGATGCCTGAGCGTCCCCGACTTCAGGGCCGACGTGAAACGCAACGCCGCCGTCGTGGTGGAAGGGGTGGACCGGGACGGCAAGCCCGTCCGGATCGAACGGAACGACTTTCTGGCGGTCGTTCTTCAGCACGAGATCGACCATCTCAACGGCGTCCTGTTCATCGACCGGATCAGCGCCCTGAAACGGCAGCTTTACCGGAAAAGAATCCTGAAACAGATCAGGCACAATGAATAAACCCATCGACATCGTCTTTATGGGCACCCCTGATTTCGCCGTGCCCGCTTTGAAAAAACTGGGCGGCAGCGGCCGGAGTGTCAGCCTGGTGGTGACCCAGCCGGACCGCCCGAAAGGGCGGGGCCGAAAGGTCCAGCCGCCGCCGGTGAAAAAGGCGGCGTTGACGCTGGGCTATGACGTGAGTCAACCCGGATCGATGCGGGAACCGGCCTTTCTCGATCGCCTGGCCGGGATCCGGCCGGACATCATCGTGGTCATCGCCTACGGCCGGATTCTTCCCAAGTCCCTCCTGGACCTGCCGCGGTTCGGCTGCATCAATATCCATGGCTCTCTCCTGCCCAGGTACCGGGGACCCGCGCCGATCCAATGGGCCGTCATCAACGGCGAAACGGAAACCGGCGTGACCGCCATGCAGATGAATGAGGGGTTGGACACGGGCGATATCCTGCTGACGGCCAAAACCCCGATCCTGCCCGACGACACCGCCGGCACCCTCCACGACCGGCTGGCTGAAATGGGGGCGACGCTGCTGCTGGAAACCATAGACAGGATCGAGACGGGCCGGATCCGCCCCGTACCCCAGGATCCGGATCTTGCCACCTATGCCCCCCTCCTCCGGAAGACGGACGGTCATATCGACTGGTCCCGGGACGCCGAGGCCATCGACCACCTTGTCCGGGGCATGGATCCCTGGCCCGGTACATTTACCTTTCTGGAGGATAAGCGCCTCAAGATCTTCAAGGTCCGGACGGTCCCGAACGATCCCTCCGATTCGGGAGCGGCCCCCGGCACCGTCATCAGAAGCTTTCCCGGAGAGCTGCGCGTGGCCGCCGGCAGCGGCGTCATTTCCGTTCTGGAATTGCAGGGTGCCTCCGGAAAACGTCTGACCGTCCAGGATTTCCTGAGGGGGTGCCCGATCCCCCCGGGAACCATACTGACCTGACCGCATTTCAGATTCAACCCCATATCCCCATCACTTTCAAGGATCCGACATGTCCCATGAAACCGGCCGGAAAATTCCGAACCGCCGCCCGAAACCCCGGCATCCCGCACCGGTTCCCCCTCGAAAACGCGCAACCGCCGCCGTCAATGCCCTGGGCACGCCCAGGGGTGCGGCATGGACGATTCTTAAGCGTCTCGATGCGGAGCGGCGACCTCTGGATGCGGTGCTGGACGCCTTTTTCGAAACGGCTCCCCCCATGGACCGGCGCGACCGCAACCTGATCCACGCCCTTGTCTTCGGGGTGCAGCGGCATCGGGCCGCCCTGGATCACGTCATCGATCATCTCTCCAGGACGCCCTTGGCGAAACTGGATCCGGACGTACTCAATCTCCTCAGAATCGGTCTGTTCCAGATTCTCCACATGGACCGCATCCCGGATTCCGCCGCCGTAAACACCGCCGTCGACATCGCCAAGGCCTTCGCTCCGCCGTGGATCGCCGGTTTCGTGAACGGCCTGCTCCGCTCGGCGATCCGGTCCCGCGGAAAGATCCCCTTTCCGGACATGGAGACCGACCCGGTCCGGGCTCTGGCAAAGAGAAAGTCTTTTCCCCCTTGGCTCATCCGGCGATGGCTGAAGCGTTGGGGCACGGCGGATGCCGCCAGTCTCTGCGACGCCTTCAACCGGATCCCGCCCCTCACCCTCCGGGTCAACACCCTCCGGACGACCCGGGAAGGGCTTCTCTCGGCCCTGGCCCCGGAGGTCGACACCGCCCGACCGACGGCCGTATCTCCTGACGGGGTGGTCATCCAGGGCCTTGGCACCACACTCTCCGACCTGTCGGCATTCCGCTCGGGCCTGTTTCAGGTGCAGGACGAGGCGGCCCAGCTGGTCTCCCGGTTCCTGGGCCCCCGTCCCGGAGAGACGGTGCTGGACGCCTGTGCCGGCCTCGGCGGCAAAACCGGCCACCTGGCCGGACTGATGGAGAACCGGGGTCAAATCCTTGCCGTGGATGTCGACGCCCGGAAGCTGGAGGGCCTTGCCGCGGAGTGCGTCCGCCTGGGCATTACCATTACGACCCCTGTCCACAGCGATCTCGATGCGGACCTGCCGCCGGACTGGAGGGACCGCTTCGACCGGATTCTCGTCGACGCGCCCTGCTCCGGGCTGGGGGTGCTCGGCCGAAACCCGGATGCACGATGGTCCGCCGCCAAGGAAAACCTCGACGGCTATCGCAAGCGGCAGCTCCGGTTTCTGAGCCGTCTCGCGCCCCTGGTGAAGCCCCTGGGGATTCTGGGCTATACGGTCTGCTCCATGGAACCCGAGGAGACCGACGCTGTGGCGGAGGCCTTCCTCGAAAAGCATCCCCTCTTCAGGGTCCGTATGGATGCCGAGCATCTGACCGCCGGCATGCGCGCCCTGATCACGCCGGAGGGCTGTCTCAGGACCTTTCCCCATCGGGACGGCATGGACGGTTTTTTTTCGGTTTGCTTCGTTCGGAAAATGTGATAGCGGAAACGCCGCAAAGATTGATCACGCAAAGGCGCAAAGAAAGACGTAGAAAAATAAAAATCTGCGGCTTATGTCCTGGCGGCTTTGCGGCTTGGCGTGGGACCTCGATGCAGCAGTTGCTCACGCAAAGGCGCAAAGACGCAAAGGAAAAGGAGATACCTTTATGAAGTTGATTGCACCATCGATTCTGTCGGCGGACTTTACCCGGCTGGGCGAGGAGATAAAGGCTGTCGAGACGGCCGGCGCAGACTGGATTCATATCGATGTCATGGACGGCCACTTCGTTCCCAATATCACCATGGGGCCCATCGTCGTGGAAGCGGCCCGGAAGTCGACCCGGCTGCCCTTGGACGTCCATCTGATGATCGAAAATCCGGACGCCTATATTCAGGATTTCGCCAGGGCCGGCGCGGACTGGATCTCCGTCCAGGTGGAGACCTGCGTCCATCTCAACCGTACGATTCAGCTCATCAGGGAGACCGGCGCAAAGGCGGGCGTGGTGCTCAATCCCGCGACCCCCCTCTCCGCGGTGGAGTGGGTGTTGGCGGATGTGGACTACATCCTGGTCATGAGCGTCAACCCCGGCTTCGGGGGTCAGAAATTCATCGAGAACAGCCTGGAGCGGATCCGCCGCATCCGCGGCATGATCGATGCGGCCGTGCCCGAGACCCAGACCCGCCCCCTCATCCAGATCGACGGCGGGGTCAACCGCGCCACCATCGCCCGGATCGCGGCCGCGGGCGTGGATGTCTTCGTGGCCGGCTCGGCTGTTTTCGGCAGCCCCGACTACAAAAAGACCATCGACGACTTCCGAGCGAAAATCGACGCCGCCTGACAGCGGACGCACGTCCCAGGAAATTTCCGCTGTTCCCGCCGCCGCCTTTCGGCGGTTGACCCCCGGGGCCTGTTAGCGGACGCACGTCCCAGGAAATTTCCGCTGTTCCCGCCGCCGCCTTTCGGCGGTTGACCCCCGGGGCCTGTTTTCCCGTCAGCGTCAGCCGCTAGGGTGCGGCCAGGGCCAACAGGCCGTAGCGGTGGTGGGAATGGACCAGTGTGGTGCGGGATCTTAAAAACCCCTCCAGAAGAAGCCTTTTCTCCTTTGGCCAATCCTCGATCACCCAGCGGTTGAAGATGTCGGACTGAAGCATGATGTGGGTGATGCCCATGGCCCGGAGCCGCTCGAGCATGGCCCCGGGGGTCTCCGATTCCCCCGCGACTTTCATGAGAAGACTCGCGGCGCCTTCGCCGTCCAGCTGGTAAGGCCGGTCGAGATAGTAGCCCCGTTTGCCCATGAAGACGAAAAGGATCCGGGCATCGGCCGGCAAGTGATGGTTGGCGTATTGCATCACGGGGTACTCCGGCCGGTATCGGGTGATATAGGCGTCCCGATCGACCTCCCCGCTCAGGTAGGAGAGGGGATCCACCACCCGGAACTGGGTCAGGACGTACTGGGCGTTCAATCCGAAACAGACCGTCAGGGCCGCGCCGGCGATGACGGGGACCAACCGACGGCTTTCGACAAAAGTCCTCTCCAGAAAATCCATGCTGTTTTTCATCCCGAAGACCGACAGAATCACCAGGGGCGGAACCATGGGAACGAGATACCGGATCCGCAGCACCGTGCTGAAGACCGCCGCCAGGAAATAGAGCACTGAAAAGGCCAGGAGGATTTTTTTCTGTCCGGATATCCACGTTTCCTTCTCCCCTCCCCTCGAATCCGACGAACCCATGGCCTCCGAAGAATCCGACCGTCCGGAAGGACGCCCTTTCCCGCTCATGCCGACAAAGGCCAACACCGTGAACATCAGCAGAAACGGATTGAGCCGGCCGTCAAAATATTGGCCGCTGCCGTCCTTCCCCTGGAAAAAGATCCTCACGGGCAACAGCAGGACCTGCCCTTCACTCTCCTGGTACATGGCGCTGCGATGGGTAAAGATTCGCCTGAACGCTCCGGGCTTCCGTTTCGGCCCGGGATTGGCGGCAACCGTTTCCGGCGGGTTGAAGACGCTGTTGTAAAGGGGATAGACAGGGTTGCCCTTCCAGATCCAGTTCCGGATCATCCATGGGGAGAAGACCGACGCCGCCACGGCGAGGTAGAGCACCCCGAAGCCGACGGATTTCCAAAGGCGATGCCGCCGATTCCGTCGATCCTGTCCGTGGACCGCGTAAATCCAGGGCACAATCAACGTCAGCAGGCAGCAGACCACCAGGCCGTTGTATTTGGTGCCCATGGCCAGGCCGCAACATACGGCCGAACCCGTCAGGCTCCCGAACCCGAAGCCGGTCTCCATCCACCGGAAGAGAAGCAGTAGGGCTGCCGTGGAAAAGAAGACCAGGCCGAGATCCACGTAGACGGTGATGGAAAGCTTGACGATGATGGGGAGGGACAGAAAGAAGAGCGCGCCGATCAGCGCATAGGACTTCCCGACCCGTGGTTTCAGGTAGCCGTGGATGAGTCCTGCAGTGGCGAGGGCGAAAGCGAAGTGAATGAATTTGGGGGCGATGTCGTTCCCGAACCCAAGCGGAATAATGTAGAGCAGGTCGAGATTCATGGGGAAATAGGAGAAGGAGAGCCCCGGCATCTCATATATTCCCCCATGTTCGAGGTAGCGTTTGGGAAGGTTGAGGTGATGGACCAGGGCGTCCCGGCTCACCGGCGGCACCAGGCAGAGGAGCACGACGGCGCCGATCAGGGCGAAAAGGGCGATCCACAACATGAACAGCCGGCCTGGAGCCCCCTTTTCTCGGGTTACACACGGGATCATGGCGTTTTGCTGATCAGAGAAGGCGGCGCTGCATGAAAACGATGTTGGCGGCGATCAGGGCCGTGGCGGTCCAGCCCAGGAGCACCAGGGCCCCCTGCCCCATCACCGCGCTGCTGATCACGTCGTTGTAGAGCGCTGCCTCCCGGAAATTGAGGGCCTCCAGGTTGGGGAGCAGATAGTAAAGGGTGTTCAACACCATCTTCAGGGCATCGGCTCTGGCGTTGTCCGCGAAGATCTTGAGCTCGTTGCTCCAGTGCCCCAGGAAGGCAACCGACACCAGGAAAAAATTGTGCAGCAGGGGTGAGGTGAAAGCGGCAAAAAAGAGGCTCACGGCCGCCAGGAGCACCCACTCGCCGAATAGAAAGGCCAGGGCCCAGAAGTGCATGGGGGTGAGGGAGACCCCCCTGGACAGAGCGATCACCAGCCACGCAATCGCCAAAAGGCCGAAGACGGATGCCAGCACCAGCACCATCCCGAAGAATTTGCCCAGCATGAAGGTGGGCCGGTCCACCGGACGGGAGAGCACGAGATAGACGGTCTTGCGCTGCAGCTCCCGCTTGATGATGCCGGAACCCAGGTAGACCACCGCCGCAAGCCCCCACATCCCCATGATCCAGAAGCCCATGTCCTGGAAAATCCGGTCCCGACCCCCCACGGCCATCTGTCCGAAGATCAGGGAAAAAGCCATCATCAACACCCCGGAACCCACCAGCATCAGGATGGAACGGTCCCGGGTCGCCTCGCGCCAGACATTGACGGCAAGGGCCTTGATTTGGGGGATGAAGATCCGGTTCATGGGGTCTGTTCCTCTTGTTTGGCCGGTTTTGGGTCCATTTTTTTATCCAATTTTCTGTCAGGGGCCGGGCCGCTCCCCGCGAATTTGAACAGGACCGCTTCGATCTCCTCCCGCATGGGCCGGAGAGACTCGAGAATGATCCGCTTCTGGGCCGAGAGATCCAGCAGCACCGACTTCTTGTCGATGGGAACGGCGATCCGCCATTCCCCCTGGGGCAGTCGTTCGGGACGGTTGCCGTTGGTGAGGGCCTTGAGGGCCTCGGGGCTGTCGGTCCGGCAGACGGCCTCGTACCCGACAACCTGCCGCGGCATTTCGGAGAGCGCCCCGATCCACCGCACGCGGCCCCCGTCAAGGAGCGCCACCCGGTCGGAAAGCCGCTCCACGTCCGCCAGGATATGGGAGCTGAACAGCAGTGTCCCGCCGGACGCCTTGAACTCCTTCAGGATATTGTTGAGCCGATACCGCCAGTAAGGGTCCAGCCCGCTCATGGGCTCGTCCAGCAAAAGGATCTCGGGCTCGTGCACCAGGGCCTGGGCCAGTCCGGCCCGCTGCAGCTGCCCCTTGGAGAGGGTGTTCATCATCATGCCGGCCTTTTCGGTCAGGGCCATGAGTTCGAGAACGGCGTCAACCCGCTCCTTCAGGCGGGATCCCTTCAGACCCGAAAACCCGGCCAGCATGCCCAGCCATTCCCGGACCCGGAGATGGGGATAGATGTACTGGGTTTCCGTGAGCAGGCCCAACCGCCGCCGGGCCTCGGATGACGCCGCCGGCATCCCGTGAACGCGGACGCTCCCGGCCGCCGGCGTGATCAGCCCTGCGGCGAGCTTGATGGCGGTGGTCTTTCCCGCGCCGTTGGGGCCCACCAGCCCCAGGGCCGTGCCCTGAGCCACGTCCATGTCCAGCTCGTGGAGGATGGTTTTCCATCTCATCCAGAAGCCGTGCCGCACGGCATACCCCGCTCTATTCCATTGCAGTGCCGGTGTCGTCATATTGTCCCTTCACCTTTTGCATCTTTTGGATGATGAACTCCCGCTGCCGGGGATCCGCGATCATCTCGAGGGACGCCTCCAGAAACCGCAGGGCCATGTCCCGCTTTCCCTCGCGGGTCAGCAGCGTTGCCGACAGCTCCGCCAGATAGACCGGCGCCCCGGGCAGCACCGCGGCCTTCTGCAGGGCCTCGGCAGCTTCCAGGTTGTTCCCGTCCTTCATCAGATAATATCCCTTGAAGAACCAGAGCTGCCAGTCTTCGGGATGATGGGTCAAGCCTTTTTCCACCATGTAGAGGGCGTCCTCGGTGCTTTCCCCAATATCGGACATGATGATTGCGCCATGAATATAAGGATATCCCCATCGTGGCGACAGATCCGTGATCATGTCCAGAAGATTCAATAGAAACGGATATTGCTGGTCGGTGAGGGCATGCTGGCCAAAATAGTAGAGCGCCCGCATCCAGAGCATGTCCGCCAGAAAATCCGGGTCGGCGGGTGAAATCAACCGCATGGCCGACGTGTCCATTGGCAGATAAACCACATCCCCTTTAGCGTTCGCATCGCACCAGGGGCATTCCGGAAGAATGACCCGACCCACATATCTTTTGTCAAGATAATTCCCCTGAAAAAAGATGATAGCCGCCAAAAGGAATATCGGCAGAATATAGTGATATTTTTTTACCGTCATGCTGATGAAATGGGATTCAAGATTGTTTTGTCCGGCATCCTTGAAGCCTCACGCCAAGCCGCAAAGCCGCCGGAAATTATCCGCTGTTTTTTGTTATTTTTTTCAGCGCCTGTCTTTGTGTCTTTGCGCCGTTGCGCGACCAAGATTCGATTCAACGTTGCCGCCTTACCTTTTACAGGCGTTCGGTTCGTTTTTCAGCACGTAACCGCTGTCAATCTCCCATTTATCCTCCCGGTCATCATAGCTTGCTTTCGCTGTCGCCGTGAAGTCGACCGCATCGGCCGAAACGATTTCATAGTTGTATTTGGGCGTGCCCGTCATCTTAAAACCAATATGCTCCTTATCCAAGCTGTAGGTCTCATGTTCGATAAAATAGGCTTCCTGGCATTTTGCCAGCAACGCCAGGGAACTCCTCGCCTCACTCTGCCTGGCCCTGCATCTGAAATCATGAAACACGGGTATTGATATCGATGCCAGTATCGAAATGATGAGCACCACGATCATCAATTCAATCAGGGTAAATCCCCGCCGCTCTGCAATTATTACCGCGATCATTGCGCCTCCTCGAGCCGTCGTATTTCTCAGCTTTCAGCTCAAGATAAGCAAATTTTATACCACGATCAATTGGAGGTCCAACAGGCCGTGATGATTCGGCAACAATGAGGTTATCGCGTTTCGGAACAGTGCGCCTCTACCAATTTTTGACACAACAAGCGCGTTTTTGAGTCGCCGACCGCCTCTCGAACCGCTTCCGTCAGCAATCGACAGGCACGAACAGGCTCACCTGAATGAATCAGAGATTTTCCATACCAGTAAATGATATTGACGTCCCTGGAATCCCGATTCCATGTCATGCAACTTTCAATATTTTGGGGATAATCGGTCCGTTCCAGACATGCGCCAGGGAATTCCAGGAAAAATCTTCTATCTCAATGGTGGGATTGTCGACGATGTTGCTGTAGTCATCGAGCAGAAACGGGCTTTTCAGTGTATTGACGTAAACAAGGGCTATAGCGGCCATAAGCCCCAACACAAAAGCGATATAAAATCTCGTTGAAGCACCTTTTCTGTCGGGCTGTTTTGCATACTCAATATGGAAAACAGCCCATACTTGACCATTGGAGCAGACAGATAAAACCTCTCTTTCTGATTATGATGGAAAGAGAGGTTTCGATTTTCCTACGTATCCTATTGTTTTTTTAATCGATATATAGCTATTTAAAATTTCAAGAACTTGAATTAGTCACAAGCATTGGGATTATTTGTGAGAATCAAATCGCCAGTCATCGTCCATTTATCTTCCTCTGCACCGTTGATTTCTGTTGATGTCGCCGTTGCAGTAAAACTAGCGTCAGCACCATCAGTAGCAGCCACAAGAGTAACTGCATAATCATAACGCGGATTTCCCTTGATTTCGAGACCAAGTGTATCTTTAATAGTATCTGTATCCTCCGTCTTCTCAGCGGCCTTATATGTGTTATATTCAGCAAAATAAGCCTCTTCCACCTTGGCTATTGCGCCGAGGTTCTGCTTCGCTTCCGCCTGTTTGGACTTGCACTGATAGTTCATGAAATTCGGGATGGCGATGGCGGCCAGGATGCCGATGATGGCGACGACGATCATCAGTTCGATGAGGGTGAAACCTTCGTTTTTTCGCAGTTTGTTGATCATTTTCTTCTCCTTTGAGTTTTTATCGGGTTGATTTTTCCGATGATATACGCACTTCACTTAAAAATGACGTCATCCGTTTCAAACGCCCTCTGTTGCAGATGTTTCACCCTCCTTTTTCAAGCTGAGATTGGCAGTGTCGTGTTGTTCATGTTTATAGCAAAAGGATGCCATTATGGAAGAATAAAATAAATTTGGTTATATATGCACAACAAGTTATCGGATTCTATTGGGATACAGGCTCATTATTATGAAAGGAGAGATGTGGACGAACAATCCGGATTTCAAATTTTGACTTGGATCATACAAAATTTGTCAGTAACGGTCCTGATGCAGGGGGCTTTCGTTTATTTCATTCATCGGTCTTCAGGCGCTAGTCATAAGCGATGCCGAGCTTTTTCAACCGATACCGGAGGGATCTCAGGTTGATCCCCAGCAGTTCGGTGGCCTTCTGCTTGTTGCCGCCGCTGATCTTCAGAGCCTCTTCGATGTAGATCTTCTCCACCTTGTCGAGCTCCTCGTCAAGGGATATGCCGTGGGATACGGCGGCGATGTCGACGAGGCCGCCCTTGTCGCCGTCGGTGCATTTCCGTTTGTGGATGGATAGGGCGAGGCTGTCGGGGAGTAGGATGTTGGTGCTGGTGAGTGCCACGCTCCGCTCCAGGAGGTTTTCCAGTTCCCGGATATTGCCCGGGAAATCGTATTTATGCAGCAAGTCCACGGCATAGGAGGAGACCTTGCTGATATCCTTGCCCATCTCCTTTGAATATTTTTCGAGGAAATGCTGGGCCAGGAGCTTGAGGTCTTCCTTTCTTTCCCTGAGGGGCGGCACCTTGATCTCGATGACGTTGAGCCGGTAAAACAGGTCCTCCCGGAACCGCCCGGCAATCACCTCCTCCTCCAGGTTTCGGTTGGTGGCGGAGATGATCCTCGTATCGACATGGAGGTCTTCGTTTCCGCCGACCGGCCTCACGGTTTTGGTCTGAACAGCCCTCAGCAGTTTCACCTGGATGGGGATGCTGATCTCCCCGATCTCGTCGAGAAAGAGCGTGCCTTTCCGGGCCGCCTCGAAGAGCCCTTTTTTGTCGGCGGAAGCGCCGGTGAAGGCTCCTTTACGGTGTCCGAAGAGCTCGCTTTCCATGAGGGTTTCGGGGATGCCGCCGCAATTGACCGCGATGAAAGGCTGGTCGCTTCGGCTGCTTTCCTGATGAATCGCCCTGGCGATCAACTCCTTGCCCGTGCCGCTCTCCCCCGTAATGAGGATGTTGGTGACGGTCTGGGAGACCTGGCGGATCATGTCGTAGATGCGGAGCATTTTGGGACTGTTGCCCATGATGAGGCCGAAGTGGAGGTTTCGCCGCAGGTCGTCCCCCACCGCCTTTTTCTCCTGCTCCAGGGTCCGCATCTCCAGGGCCCTGGCCACGGCCTTCTTCAGCTCGCTGGTGTCGAAGGGTTTGGGGAGATAGTCATAAGCGCCGTCGTTCATGGCCTGCACCGCGGTTTCAGCCGAGGCGTAGGCGGAGATCATGATTACCACCGTCTGGGGATTTTGGGCCTTGGCGGCCCTGAGGACATCGATGCCCGTCATGTCGCCGAGCCGGATATCGCAGAGCAGGAGATCGAAATCCGTTTTCCCGATCATCGCGACGGCCTCCCTGCCGCTCCCGGCGGTCGAAACCGCATATCCTTCCTTTTCCAACATGATGTCCAGCAGTTCACGCATGCTGACCTCGTCGTCGACGACCAATATCCGCGCTTTCTTTTCCGACATCCGCATCTCACTCCAGCAGTAGATTCACAAATCCGGCCTCAGTCTTCAGCCTTCAGCCTTCACAGCCTCTATTCCTCAAACACCACCTCCCCCCCCACCATGGTCAGCACGGCCCGGCCCTTCACCGCCCATCCGTCAAAGGGCGTGTTGCGGGCCTTGGACCGGAATTTCGCCGCATCGATCCGAAAGGCCGCATGAAGGTCGATCAGGGTAAGGTCCGCGGGATTCCCTTTTGTCAGGCGATTGTCGATGCCCAGAATGCGGGCGGGGTTGACGGACATCCTTTCGATCAGTTGGGAAAGGCTCAGCACCTGATCCCAAACCAGCCCAAGGCTGACCGGCAGGGAAGTTTCCAGGCCGATGACGCCGTTGGGCGCCGCCGCGAAATCGCGGTCTTTTTCATCCCGGGAATGGGGCGCGTGGTCCGTCGCGACGGCGTCGATGGTGCCGTCGGCGAGCCCAAGGCGAACGGCTTCCCGGTCCTGCGCCGTGCGCAACGGGGGGTTCATCTTGGCATGTGTGCCGTATTTCAGGACATCCTTTTCCGTGAGGGTCAGATAGTGGGGTGCGGTCTCGGCGGTGACGGAGATTCCCCGCTCCTTGGCCTCCCGGACGGCCCGGACGGCGCCTTCGGTGCTGACGTGGGCGATGTGGAGGCGGGCGCCGGTCAGTTCGGCAAGGGCGATGTCCCGCATGACGCCGATGGTCTCGGCGGCGGCCGGGATCCCTTTCATCCCCATGATTCGCGAGGTCTCCCCCTCGTTCATGGCGCCCCCCGCAGCCAGGTTGAGGTCTTCGGAATGGGAGAACACCGGAAGATCCAGGGCCATGGCCCGCTCCATGGCCTGCCGCATCACCCGGCTGTTCATCACCGGCATGCCGTCGTCGGAGACGGCCACGGCACCGGCGGCCTTGAGCCCGGCGAAATCGCACAACCCCTCCCCTTCCAGCCCCCGGGTGATAGCGCCCACCGGAAAGATCTTCACGCCCCCCTTCTCACGGGCTTTGTTCACGATATACCCGACGGTCTCGCTGCTGTCGGCGGGGGGTTGAGTGTTGGGCATGGTGCAGACCGCGGTGAAGCCGCCCCGGGCCGCCGCCGCCATCCCGGTCTCGAGGGTCTCCTTGTGTTCCTGCCCGGGATCCCGGAAATGGACGTGGAGATCGATCAGGCCGGGGACGATAATGAGACCGGCAGCGTCGATGATCCTCTCCGACCCGTTGCCCGGCAGTCCGCCCGGTTCCGGGGAAGACGACTGTTCGGGAAGGATGTCGACGATCTTTCCTTGGTCTACGAGGATGTCGAAGATGCCGTCCAGGCGTCCCGGGTCGATGACCCTTCCGCCGCGGATCCGTATTCTCATGGGCTTTCCTTGCTCGACGTCCTGGCAAAACGTCCTGTTATGGCGTCATTGGCAGTTATTTCAGGGGCGGTTATTTCAGAGGCGGTCATTTCAGGGGCGGTCATTTCAGAAAATCGCCGAGCCTGGACCAGCGGACCCCGAAATTCTCTTTATCCCAGGACCAGTAGATCATGAAGGCCTTTCCCTTGACGGCCTTCAGGTCGACAAACCCCCAGAAGCGGCTGTCGTAGCTGTGATCGCGGTTGTCCCCCATGACGAACAGCGCGCCCTCGGGCACGGTCACAGGACCGAAATAATCCCTCGGCTGAACGCCTTCCGGAATCGATCGGGGGTCGGTGTATATGGCCTGGGGATATTCGGCCGGCGCGCCGTTGACCCGGAGACGCTTGTTCCGGATTTCAATGGTGTCCCCTTCGACGCCCACCACCCGTTTGATGAAATCCTTGTCCGGGTCCTCCGGGAACTCGAACACGATGATATCCCCCCGCTCAGGATCGGTGACGGGGACCAGTGTCAAGTCGGTAAAGGGCACTTTGATGCCGTAAATGAACTTGTTCACCAGGATGTGATCGCCGATCTTCAGGGTTTCTTTCATGGATCCCGAAGGGATCTTGAATGCCTGGACGACGAAGGTTCGGATGAACATCGCCAGAACGACGGCAATGAGAATGGCCTCGATGTTTTCCCTGAGGCTGCTCTTCTTGACGGTGTTTTCTTTTTCGGAAGTCATGGGTGCGATTTTGAGACTCAATTGGGTTCAGGATCCTTTCCGGCAAAGCCCCTGTTGGGGATGGATTTTCCATGAGGACGGATCAACGGGAGATGCGTTTATAGCAATCCGGATTCACGTATTATTCCCCCGAGGCTCTGTCAAGGTGATCTTCGGTGTGAAGCCTCAGGATCTCCAACATCAACTCGGTCATGCGGACCATGTCATCAAGGGCTATGGACTCCCGGACCGTGTGCATGTTCTTCATCCCGGTGCCCAGCACGCCGGTGACGATGCCCTTGTCGAAAAAGATATTGGCGTCGGCACCGCCCCCCGTGGACTGGGGCGTAATGGTTCGGCCCAGATTCGCGGCGGCCCGCTGGGCCAGGGTGACGACGGGATGGTCGGCGTCGATATGGGTGGCCGGAAAATCGGGGTGAATATCCCAATCGACCGCAGGCGATGCCCCGCCGTCCGGAGATGCCGCCGCGGCGATCACCTGATCGAAGGTGGACAGAATGGTGTCGGTAACGCGGTTCAGCTTCCCGGTGTCGTGGCTCCGCACCTCGCCCTGGAGCGTGACCCGGTCGGGGACGATATTGGTGGCGGTACCGCCTTCGATGGTGCCGATGTTGCAGGTCGTCTCCGCGTCGATGCGCCCCAGGGTCAGGGCCGCGACGGCCCGGCTCGCCAGAAGGATGGCGTTGACCCCGTCCTCGGGCGCCGCACCGGCATGGGCGGCCTTGCCGTGGACCCGGATCTCGAAGCGGTTGGCCGCCGGGGCCCGCGTCACGATGCCCTCGGTGTTCGAGGCGTCCAGCGCATAGCCGTATCGGGCGCTGATAAGGCTGAAATCGAGGTGCTTCGCCCCCATCAGCCCGATCTCTTCGCACACGGTGAGCACCACCTCCACGGGACCGCAGGGGATCCCCCGCTCCTGGATGATCCGCATCGTCTCGATGATGACGGCAATGGCGCTCTTGTCGTCGGCCCCCAGAATGGTGCTGCCGTCGCTTCGGAACACGCCGTCTTCGAAAATCGCCCTGACGCCCCGCCCCGGCTCCACCGTATCCATGTGGGCGTTCAGCATCAAAGGGGGCACGGCGGAATTCCCGTCGAAGCGGGCAACGACGTTTCCCGCATTCCCGCCGATGCGCGAGGCGGCATCGTCAACCCGGATCTTCGCGCCCATCCCGGCCAGAACGCTTTGAATCGCCTGTGAGATCTCGGATTCCTCCCGCGACACGCTGTCGATGCCGACGAGCCATTTAAAGGTATTCGCCAATCTTTCCCGGTTGATCACGAAACCGCTCCTTTTTGATAAATCTGTTGACAAACACGAAAGTCCGGTTAAAATATCAGTCTTTCATGTGTGTTCGATTCGGAAGTGCACAGCTCACTGGTGGGGCTCCCGGACTTCAAATCCGGTGTGGGGCGCTAAAACCGTCCCGGGTGGGTTCGATTCCCATGCACTTCCGCCATTTTCGCCTCGTCCGCAGCCCATTGCCGTGAATTCGTTCAACCCGATCCGTCGCGCTGAATGCCGCCCCATGTTCGACTATGGGTTGATCCTGATGATCAGCCAATACACAATCGGCAACAGCACGGCCAGGATGACCAGCACCCCGGGAAGCGTGAGATAGGGCTTGTAGCGCGGCTCGTTTCTGGCGCGCGATTTACGAACCTCGGTCATGAACCAGTTGCCCAGCAGGGCCGCAGCTGCCAGAACAGCGGCGAATCTTAGAATTTCAAATAGCTTGTCCATCCGGTACCGTCATCTTTCCACTGCTTCCCTTGGGTTGATGTTTATGGGTGCGGCGCTTGCCCGAATTTTTTTACTTATCAAAAAAGCGTCTTTTTTTAAACCTTTTTAAAAGGCGTTCCCGGGAAAATTCCAGCCTGCCACCGGCGTGACGTTACGGGTTGACCGACATCTTGAACAAATTCGGGTCAGATGCTATAGACGTCCGGACAGAAGTTTGGGACGCCGTCGTCTTTCTCCAAAATCCGGGCTCCAAAGTCCGGGGCACGCACCAGCCTCGAGCGGCCGTCCCAGATCATTGTTTCAGGGTGCACTTCGAAGGAGACCGGCCTGTCGGCCGCTAGTCGTCAGCATTGCACAGGGGGAATATTATGTCAGACATCGATTTTGCTCAGATTTTTTCACCGGATCAATTGGCGGCGATATTTCCGGACACGCGCACGGACGATTTTTTCGAGGCGCTTTTCGGAGATCGGGAAGACGGTGCCTACGATATTTCGCTCAAGTTCAACAACGGGACCGCCGACAGACTGGAGTTGGCATTCCACCTGGCACGACGTCCGGGGAAATGCCTCGCGTGCAACCTCACCTATGGTCTGCCCCAGGTCTTCTCCCGCCACCCCATCATTGACGTGAACGGCATCGTGGCCAGGCTGGACGAACTCCTGGACGGCCGGGCAAGGTGCGGGGAGTGGCGCCTGGGATCGACCCGGGAGATGTCGAGGGACCTCCACGTGATCCCCCTGTTCATCTCCCTGCGGCAGAACGGCCATACCCCGGCGTCCGCCTGAAGGTCGGATCGCCCCCGACAACATCCCAATCGAATCCGGCGCGCCCGTTCCGGGCGTCGACTGCCGGCAAAAACCGGTCGAGAACGATACCGCGCCCACGCCTGGCGTCAGGAGGGCTTTCGGGTCCGGGGTCGCGACGTCCGTCGACGGGATCGCCGTTTGGGGCCCTGGCTCCGCCGCTCGGGATTCCCTTTTCCCGGGGCCGGATCCGGCAACTTCAGCCATGCGTCATCCGGCTGGGTGCAATGAAGCTCGTGCCCGATGAACGTCTCGATGTCGGGGATGTAAAAGGAGTCGTCCTCGCAGGCGAAACTGACGGAGGTGCCCGTCGCGCCGGCCCGGCCTGTCCGGCCGATACGATGGACATAGTTCTCCGGCTCGTGGGGCATGGCGAAGTTGATGACATGGCTGATGCCGTCGATGTGAAGCCCCCGACCCGCCACGTCGGTGGCCACGAGGACGCGGATATGCCCCGACCGGAACTTTTCCAGGGTAGCGAGACGCCGTTTCTGGGGCACCTCGCCCGATATCACCGCGCAATTGATGTCGTAGCGGTTGAGAAAATCGGCCACCCGGTGGGTCTCGTCCCGACGGTTGCAGAAGATGATGACCCGCTTCAGGTTCTGACGCTGGATGATATTGTAAAGCAGCGCCGGTTTCTGTCGGGTGGTCACCAGATATACCAGTTGTTCGACGGAGGCCACCTCCACCTGTTCGGGTTCCACCTCGACGATGAGCGGCTCCCGGGTCCACTCCGACGACAGGCGCTCCACCTCTCCGGTCATGGTCGCGGAAAACAGCAGGGTCTGGCGTTTTTCCTTGTAGGGCGTCTTTCGAACGATCCGACGGACCTGGGGCATGAATCCCATGTCGAGCATCCGGTCGGCTTCGTCGATCACCAGAATCTCGAGCTTGTTCAGTTGAACATCCTCATACTGGCAGTAGTCGATCAGCCGGCCGGGGGTGGCGACAATGATATCCACCACATGCTCCGTCAGCTCCCGCCGCTGCTTCTGATAATCCATCCCGCCGAAAACGGAGACGATATTGCAGGGGTAGTACTTGGAGAGCAGCCTGGCCTCCTCCGCGATCTGGATCACGAGTTCCCGGGTGGGGGCCAGAACCAGGGCCCTTGGCGTGCCCAGGGCCCGCTTTCCCTGAATGGGATTCCGGATAAAGGTGGCGAGCATGGTGATCAGAAACGCCGCGGTCTTGCCGGTGCCTGTCTGGGCCTGACCCGAGGCGTCCTTTCCCATGAGGGTGGCCGGCAGAATCTCGGCCTGAATCGGGGAACAGTACTGAAACCCCAGATCCGCCACGGCATGCAGGATTTCTCCGGGAAGGTCGAGATCGTGAAAGCGGGTTTTCCCCTCGGCGACGGGAACCTCGAAACTCGAAAGGTCCCATCCGTCGTGCCGGGCAGGCGCCGCCTTCTCGTCATCAACGGCCGGCTCGGGTTTCGCTTTTCCTTTTTTCCGCGGTCGACGCCGTTTCGGTCGGGGCCTTTCGGCCTCCGGACGATCGCTGTCGTCACCTTCGGCTGCTGCGCCTTTTCGGGTACCCGCATCCCCGGATGCGACGGGCTTTCCCCGAAGGATTTTGTCGCGGCTTTCAACATCCTGTTCAGGATCTGATGTCGCCTCTGGTTTCTGATCGGGTTTCGTATTCGAGTTTCGAAATCGCTTCAGTTTGTTCCGGATATTGTTGAATAGGGATTTAACCATCAAATGTTGTATATTCTCCTTCTGATATGTGTCGCAACGTCAATTGCGGTCGTCTGTTTCCGGCAAACGGAACAACAGGGAGGACTTCAAGCCTTCGGCTTCGGCTTTCTCACCCGGCCGACCCGCTGATGCCTTTGATAAATGTCTGCACGGCGTCCATGTAATCGGCATAACCGACATAGAGCAGGTCGTTGTGATCGGCTCCCGGTATCATCAGCAGGCGCTTTCGCGCCGCGCCGCAGGCTTCGTAAAGGGCCCGGCCGTCGCCCGAGGGGATGATATGGTCCCTCTCCGCATGGATGATCAGGCAGTCCCGGGTCACCGAGCGGATCTTGTCGATGTTCCGGAAGCCCTTTTTTTCCTCGAATCCAACAGCGGCGACATCGACCCCCAGAAGCGCCAGCAGCGGACCGGCCCAGGCGAACCCGCTCTCGATGATGACCCCGTGGATCCCGTCTTCATAACAGGCGGCCAGCTCCAGAGCCGACGCACTGCCCAGGGATCGCCCCATGACCGCCAGGGGTCCCGTGCAGCCGTTGTCGGAGAGCCATTTCAGGGTGAAGCCCAGGATGATGTGACAGTCCCGCATCATGGCCGTCACGGTGGGGCTTCCGGTGGAGCGGCCATACCCCCGATAATCCACCGGCAGGAAATTGATCCCCATCCGGTTGTAGACCGGACCCAGGTCGTCGTAGTCGGAGACGATTTCACCGTTGCCGTGGAAAAAAAGGATATTGGGCGCCGTCTTGCCCGCGATGTGAAAACGCCCGCCGATCTCGACCCCTTCTTCGACGGGAATGCTCACCGTGATCTCCGGCGCGTCGTCCCCGCCGCCCAAAGGCCCTTCAGCACGCGGATGGAACAGCACCGCCGTGATCTCCGGGCGATCCAGGGGTCCGTAGTCGATTGTCGTCATGTCTGTCATGCCTGGAAACTCCTCCTCGCCGTGCCGGTTCAGGTTCGGGTCAGCCGGCGGTACCGGATGCGGTGGGGAACGTCGGCATCCGCGCCCAGCCGCGCCTTGCGGTCTTTTTCATAATCGGAATAATTGCCTTCGAACCAGATGACCTGACTCTCGCCCTCGAAAGCCAGAATGTGAGTGGCGATCCGGTCCAGAAACCATCGGTCATGGCTGATCACCACGGCGCACCCCGCGAAGTTTTCCAGGGCCTCCTCCAGGGCCCGCATGGTGTTGACGTCCAGGTCGTTGGTGGGTTCGTCCAGCAGCAGCACGTTGGCCCCCTGTTTGAGGATCCTGGCCAGGTGAACCCGGTTCCGCTCACCGCCCGACAACATACCGACCTTTTTCTGCTGATCCGAGCCTGAAAAATTGAACCGTGCCACATAGGCACGGGAATTCACCTCCCGATTGCCCAGGGTGATGGTATCCTTGCCGTCGGAGATGGTCTCCCAGATATTCTTTTCAGGCGAGAGCACGTCCCGGCTCTGATCCACATAGGCCAGAGACACGGTGTCCCCGACCTTGAAGGTACCTGCGTCGGGCTTCTCCCGGCCGGTGATCATCCGGAACAGGGTCGTCTTTCCGGCGCCGTTGGGACCGATGACGCCGACAATGGCCCCCGGCGGGACGGCAAAGGAGAGATCCTCCATCAGGAGCAGATCACCGTAGGCCTTGGTGACGGACTCCGCCGAAATGACCTCGTTCCCGAGCCGGGGCCCCGGCGGAATGTAGATTTCCTGATCCTCGTTTCGTTTTTCCGTCTCCTGCTTCAGCAGCGATTCATAGGCGGTGATGCGGGCCTTGGACTTGGACCGCCGCCCCTTGGGCGACATGCGGATCCACTCCATCTCCCGCTCGAGGGTTTTCCGGCGCTGACTCTCCTGTTTTTCCTCCTTGGCGAGCCGCTTGTGCTTCTGCTCCAGCCAGGAGGAATAGTTTCCCTTCCAGGGAATGCCGTAGCCGCGATCCAACTCGAGGATCCACCCCGCCACGTTGTCCAGGAAATACCGGTCATGGGTCACGGCAATGACGGTCCCGGCGTAATTCTGGAGATGGTGCTCGAGCCAGGCCACCGACTCGGCGTCGAGATGGTTGGTGGGCTCATCCAGCAGCAGGATATCCGGCTTCTGGAGCAACAGCCGGCAGAGGGCGGTTCGGCGCCGCTCGCCGCCGGACAGCACACTCACGGGGGTGTCGCCCGGCGGGCAGCGGAGGGCGTCCATGGCCATCTCCAGCCGGGCATCGAGGTCCCACGCATCCAACGCGTCGAGCTTGTCCTGGACCTCGCCCTGCCGTTTCAGGAGACGGTCCATCTCATCGTCGCTCATGGGTTCGGCAAACTGCTCGTTGATGCGATTGAATTCGTTCATGAGGTCCACGGTCTCCCGGACCCCCTCCTCCACCACCGCGCGGACGGTTTTGTCGACATCCACCAGCGGCTCCTGCTCAAGGAACCCGACGGTGTACCCTTCGGATAGAATCGTCTCTCCATTATAGTCGGTGTCCACCCCCGCCATGATCCTGAGCAGCGTCGACTTGCCGGCGCCGTTGAGGCCCAGCACCCCGATTTTCGCGCCGTAAAAATACGAGAGCGATATATCCTTGATGATCGGCTTCTTGTTGTGGAACTTGCTGACGCCGATCATCGAATAGATGACCTTGTTTCCCGGTTCACTCATCGCAAACTCCCTTTTGATCCGCCTCGAATTTCAAGAACAGATGCCCCTCTCGGCCGTCGATTTCCGGCCTGTTGTCGTTCCAGTCGATAATCCGGCACCCGTCCGTCTCCTCGGAGGGATATGAGCAGCCGATGTACGGCATCAACGGGTCTCCGGCCACGGATTTGTAGTTGGTCAACAGCGCTTTACCTTTTGAGATGCCGTCCAGTTCAAGTAATCGAGACAGGAATATCCGGCACTCGCCCTCAAAGAGGTCGGTGGTGTCCCGAAATTGGCGGATGCGATCCCGAAACAGGTGGAGTGCGGCGTCCTTGCTCGCGGCATCGACGAGAAGGTTGAACTCGCCATGCCTTCTGTCTTCCTCGGATTCTTCCTGCTGGTTGGTTGTATGAAGAAAGCTTCCGATATAAATCATGATCCTTCCTTTCCATAGTGAAGCACAGCGCAATCCGTCAAATAGGCTCTTCAGGCTAAACCTATATATATAGCCATCGATGGATGATGCGTCAATTTTTTCCGGAATAATACCACAACCGTCTTTGTTCAATCGATCCCTTATCCCCGGGGATGATATTTCTCGTGGATCTCCTGCAGCCGCTTCCGGGCCACATGGGTGTAGATCTGGGTGGAAGAGATATCGGCATGACCGAGCATCATCTGGATCGATCTCAGATCCGCACCGTTCTCGAGAAGATGGCTGGCAAAGGCGTGCCGAAAACTGTGGGGGGTGATGCGTTTTCGGATGCCGGACCGGTCGGCATATTGTTTCAGGATCTTCCAGAACCCCTGCCGCGTCATCGGCTTTCCGGCCCTGGCAACGAACAGAACGGGGCTGTCGCATCCCTTGAGAAGCAGGGGTCTTGCGGTTTCGAGGTAGAAGATCAGTTTTTCCCTGGCGTGAAGCCCGATGGGGACGAGCCTTTCCACAGCCCCCTTCCCTTTCACCTTCAGGCAGCAGACCTCCAGGTTGACGTCGTGCCGTTTCAGGTTCACGAGCTCCGACACCCGCAACCCCGCGGCATAGAGCAGCTCCAGCATGGCCGCGTTTCTCGCGCCTGAAGGACGGGTCGTGTCCGGTGCGGTCAGAAGCCGCTCCACCTCCCCGACGGAGAGGATCTCCGGCAGTTTCATGCCGATTCTGGGAAGGTCGACCCGCCTGGCGGGGTCCTCGCTCAAAATTTCCTCCCGGACCAGAAAGCGGTAAAACCCCCTCAGGGCCACCAGATGCCGGGCCCGTGACCTGGCCGTGAGATGCGTCTTCGCCAGCTCGGCCATGTGATCGGCGATCAGGGGCAGGTCATCGGCGGAGACCCGCTCCACCCCCTTTGACCGCAGATAGTCAAAATACCGGGACAAGTCGTTGCCGTAGGCGGCAAGGGTCTTCCCGGAAAGACCCTTTTCAACGAGGAGATAGTTCAGGAATTGATCGGCGAGGGTATTGAAATAGGGCATACGCCGACCTCCGTCATACCGCTTCATATTCGGTGATCAGGGGGCGGTTGAGCATGTTCTCGTACAGGTCGATGTATTGCCTGGCGGTGACGTCGTAGTTGAAGGTGGCGGCGGCGTCCGTCATGATCCGCCGGATCTGCCGCTCCCGGATCTCGGGGGCCAGTGCATAAAACTGCATGGCCTCGCGAATGGCCCAGAACAGTCCGTCGGCATCGTAGGTCTCGAAGAGGAACCCGTTGCCCTTGTCTTCGGCCACGTTCAAATGGGTCACCGTATCGTGGATGCCGCCGGTGTCGTGGGCCACCGGGAGGCTGCCGTATATGGGGGCGATCATCTGGGGCAGCCCGCACGGCTCGAAGCGGGAGGGCATGAGAATGAAATCCGACGCGCCATAGGCCATGTGCTCGAGGTGTTCGTCAAAATGGCAGACGGCGATTCGGTTCTCGAACCCGTGAAACCGGGCGATATCCCTGAAATGGCGGTGATACGGACCATCCGCCACAAAGATGACCTGAAGCTTTTTTTCCCAATACTCCGATATCACGTGAAATAAAATGTCTGCCAGCAGCTGGCACCCTTTCTGAACGGGATCCAGCCGGGACGGCCAGAAAAAAAGCGGCGCGTTTTCATCCTCGATCAGCCCCAGGGATGCCTGGAGGAACCGCTTGTTCTCCTGTTTGGCCGAAGCATGGTCGTCGGGGCCGTAGGATTGGTGGATCATCCGGTCATCCCGGGGATTGAAGGAGGGGTCCGGTGAATTCAGAATTCCGGCGGCGCAACCGGCATGGTATTTTTGGGCCAGTTCGCTTCGGATCGAAGGCTCGACAAAATCATGACGCCCCTCGACGATCTCCCGGAGAAAAGTGTCGCTCACCGTGTTGACGAAATGTGCCGCGAAGATGCCGCTGGTCAGCAGGTCGATGAGGTTGGTGCCCCACGACTCGCCGTAATCCTGCGGCGGGCGTTCGTAATAAAGATGCCGCCAGAAGGAGGCGACGTCGATGCCCCGGTCTTCGATATGGGCGAGATAACATTTGACCGTGTGGATATTGTGGATGGTGAAAAGACAGGGGATGCCCCGCTCCCGGGCCATGGCCGGGATCAGGGCCGTCATCCAGTCGTTGCAGTGGATCAGGTCTGGCTTGACCCGGGGGACGATATAGTTGAGGACGTCCCGTTGAAAGGTCAGGGCCAGCTTTGTGTTCTCGAGGCCGTCCCCCGAATAGATTCGATTCAGGTAAAAAAAGGAGCTGTCTTCCACGAGATGAATCCGCTCCTCCGGAATGACCTCGAGGATCGTCCGCTGCTCCTTCTTGAGAAAGGGCGCCAGACGGTCGCTGAAGATGGCCCGGTAATCCGGCAGTGCGACATGAACATCCGCTCCCTGCTCGAACAGAGCGCTCACCAATGCCGCCGACACGTCGGCCAGACCCCCGGCCTTTGCAGTCAGCGTGTTGGCCAGACTCCCCATTCGATCCGGCAGATAAGTGACCTCCGGCGTCACGATCAAAATTCTCGGATTCCGCAGTGTTGCCGCCATGGTTATCCTTTCCGCAGGAATGAAGTTTCCATCCCCGCTTCCGCGACGTTATCGATCAACAGGCCCCCGTGCCGACAGCGCGGTTATCGTTACATTCATGTCGAATCCCTGTCAGGCCCAAAGGAGCAGGCCCGGCTGGAACCTCGCCCACGCGTCCCCGGCCGGAAGCACCCGGGCCGTGAAGCCGTACCGACCCGAAACCCGGCAGGTAATGTCACAGGCATAGAGATATCGGCCGCCGCCGTGGGCTTCGAGCATTTCCATCTTCTTGGCCTTTCCCGACATCACGCGATCCGCCGACTGCACCAGGCCGTAAAAAAGCTCTACGGTCACGTCTTCCGGCGCCAGGTCCCCCAGGTCGACCAGCGTGGTCATGTGAAGTTTCTCCCCCACCCGAAAAGGCCCTTCGGTCTCCTGAATCGGCGGTTGAATTCGAATGTCTCCCCACAGGGCGTTGACTTTTTTCCTCTGGGCCGCCAGTTTCCGGGCGCGGCTCGCCCCCTCCGACAGAAGTTCGAACAGGTGTTCCCGGGCCGGGTCGTAAAAACGGCCGTTGTACTCGGCGACCATCCGGTGGCTGCAGAAGATCCCCATGCCCATTTTCATCGAGTTCTTCATCATCTTGACCCATCGGACGGGGATATCCCCATTCTTTCGATCATAAAAACAGGGCACCACCTCTTCCTCGAGGACGTTGAAAAGGGCCTGGGATTCCACGGCGTCCTGGTAGGCGGGGTCGACGTACTCCTCCCCGCTGCCGATCTTCCATCCCCGGTTCTCGGCATACCCCTCGCACCACCACCCGTCCAGAATGCTGCAATTCAAAACACCGTTGATGGCCGCCTTCATGCCCGAGGTGCCGCAGGCTTCCAGCGGGCGCCTGGGGGTATTGAGCCAGACGTCCGCGCCTTGAACCAGAAACCGGGCCACATGGATGTCGTAGTCCTCGATGAAAACGATGCGGTTCCGGATCTCGGACTTGCGGGCGAACTGCACCAGACGTTTGATCAGTTCCTTGCCTTCGTGGTCCCTCGGGTGAGCCTTCCCGGCGAAAATGAACTGGACCGGTCGGTTCTTGTCCGTCAAAAGGGCCTCGAAGCGCTCCGGGTCCTGCAGGAGCAGGTTGGCGCGCTTGTAAGTGGCAAAACGCCGGGCAAAGGCGATGGTCATGATGTCCTGATCCAGGACCAGCTCGGCATCCCGCAACATCTCCTTGGGGGCGTTCCGCCGTTTGTACTGGCGCATCATGAGTTTGCGGCAGGTTCGGATCAGACGGGCCCGGCACATCACATGGGCCCGCCACACCTCTTCTTCGTAGATGTCGTCCACCCGCCTGATGTTGCCGGGATTGGAGGGGTGATGGTGCCACTCCGGCCCGATATAGCGCTCGAATAGCAACGCGAGCTCCCGGGAGAGAAAGGAGGGGATGTGCACGCCGTTGGTCACGTGGCTGATGGGAATCTCGTACTCCGGAACCTCCGGCCACACATGGGTCCACATGCGGCGGGCCACCTGGCCGTGGAGTTCGCTGACGCCGTTGCAGTAGCGCGCCATATGGGCGCCCAGGACAAACATGGAGATGGGTGAATCCGGCGGGGCCCCCTGGGCCTGCCCCCATGACAGGATTTCGTCCGCCGTGGCGCCGATGCGTTCCTCCAGGGGAACGAGATAGGGCCGGATCAGCTCCACGGGAAATTCCTCGTTTCCCGCGGACACGGGGGTATGGGTCGTGAAAACGGTGGTTCGGGGGATGATTTCGAGGGCGGTTTTCAGGTCCACATGATGGTTCTCCCGAATCTGGGCGATACGCTCGAGGCTGGAGAAAGCCGAATGCCCTTCGTTCATGTGGCAGACGGCCGGATGGATATCGAGAGCGGCCAGCGCCCGCATGCCGCCGATGCCCAGGAGCATCTCCTGGGCGATGCGCATCTTTTCCTCCCCGATATAGAGCTTTGAGGTGATGTCCCGAATCTCCCTTGGATTGACGGAGACATTGCTGTCGAGAAGGTAGAGCGGAACGCATCCGACATTCAGACGCCAGACCGCGGCGGTGATGTCGCCGTCCGGACCGGCGACGGAGACATAGAGGTCGTCTCCCCTGGCGTCTTTTGCCTTTTCGATGGGAAGCTGGTAGATGTCGGTCTCGGGATACTCCTCCTGCTGCCACCCGTCCTGGTCGAGAAACTGCCGGAAATAGCCCTGGCGGTATAACAACCCGACACCCACCAGGGGCAGATCCATGTCAGAAGCGGCCTTCAGGTGATCCCCCGCCAGGATGCCCAACCCGCCGGCAAAGAGCGGAATGCTCTCGTGGATCCCGAATTCCATGGAAAAATAAGCGACGGCGTACCGACGGGCCGGCAACGAACCATTGTCGCCCCGGCCGGCGCAGGCAAGCTTCTGGAACTGGGACCGGACCCGTTCCTGGTGACTCAGAAAGCTCTTGTCCGCGGCCAGCTCCTCCAGCCGTTTCTGGGGAATATAGGTCAGAAAAAGAATAGGGTTTCGCCCACACCCGTCCCACAGCCGGGGGTCGATGCGGCGAAACAGCTCGACGGCGTCATACTGCCAGCACCACCAGATATTTCGGGAAAGGACCTCCAGAAAGGAGAGGGCCTCGGGGATGTCGGGCAAAACGCGAAAGGTTTGCAGATGGCTCATAAACTCAACTTGTAATTTCGATTTCAGGTTATCGCCCCCGATTTCGGGGACGGCGATCAACTCATGAAAGTGTTATTACCCAATCGAGCCGTATAAATCAAGGGGATAACCGTGCGTCCCACGTCGCTCAGAAATCGACACCCCCCGAAAGAGAGCGGCTTCGGACATCTTGATGGACCGAGGCGGGTGTGGTAGATGAGAAAGCCGGATGGGCTTCAATCTCAACTTTCGATTTTCATAGGCCGGTGCCGGACTTTCATAGGCCGGTGCCGGGAGGATACGGCCCTCGCCCAGCGCGGTTTCGTTCAAGTGCCGCTAAAGCTTGCTCCGGGCGGCCCGGAAACTCGCTTCGCTCAAACAGTCCGGGCCGCTGATCCTCCGCGGCGCTTAAGCGGCACGGGCCGTATCCTCCCGGCACCTCTATCCGGTCACCATCATGCTTATTGACGGCTTGGATGAGCAGACGAAACGAGGCGTGAATGACGACAGTAAACACCATCGCCATGCTGGGCTCTTTCCCGCCTCTCCGGGGCGTGAGCGGCTACTGCCTTGAACTGGCCGCCGCCATGGCCGAGCGCGGCCGGGTCGACTTCATCTCCTTCAGGGAGATGTATCCCCGCGCCCTCTATCCCGGCGGCGACCTGGCGGACGATACCACCTTTCCGGAGGTTTTTCATCCCCGGTTGACGGTACGCCGCCGCCTGACCTGGTACGACCCCGCCGGCTGGATTAAGGCGGGGCTCGGGACCCGGGCCGAACTCCTTCACGCCCAGTGGTGGAGCCTGCCGCTTGCGCCGGTCTACATGACGATCTGCGCCGGGTTCAAGGCCCGGAAAAAGCCCGTGGTCTTCACCGTTCACAACGTGCTTCCCCACGAAACCGCTCCGGCTTATATCGCGGCGTCCCGCGCCCTTTTCACCCTGGGGGACCGTTTCATCGTCCATACCGAGAAAAACCGTCGTCAGCTCGCAGCCCACTACGGCATCCCTGAATCCCGGATCAGCAGGATCCCCCACGGCACCCTCGATTTCCAGGCCCGGTCCGGCAAAAGCGACGGCACCTTTCGAACAGATATGGGCATTGGCCCCGAGGAGAAGATCGTCCTCCTGTTCGGAGCCGTCCGACCTTATAAAGGTGTCGATACGGCCCTGAAGGCCCTTGCCGAAATCCTGAAAATCAGAGCCGACGTGCGCCTGGTGATCGCCGGAAAATTGTGGGAAAGCTGGGCGCCATACGAATGCCTCATCCGGAAGTTGGGGCTTTACGACCACGTCCTGCCGATTCTCGACTACATTCCGTCGGCCGGGGTCCATCGGCTCTTCACCGCAGCGGATCTGGTCATCCTGCCTTATCACCATTTCGACAGCCAGTCGGGGGTCGCGGGCACGGCCCTGGCTTTCCGAAAACCCATGATCGTCTCGGCTGTGGGCGGCCTCCCGGACCTGGTGAAGAACCCGGCCTGCGTGGTCCCCCCACAGAACCCCGCGGCCCTTGCCCGGGCGGTCGTCCGCTGCCTCCAAGACCCGAACCGACTCCGATCTCTGGCAGCGGACGCCCATGCCCTCAGCCGGGATTTTTCCTGGAAGGCCATTGCCAAAGCCACCTTCCTGGTGTATAAGGATGCCTGTAAAAAGTTATAGGGGTTTAATCCCACCGCTAAGGAACCGACAGTGAGCTATCTCAGGGAAGTGTTGCCCAAAATACCGCGATACGCCGCGGCCTACAGGGGATGGGCTACGCCGGGGACGCCCCTCAACCTGACCTTCTCCGTCACCAACCAGTGCCAGTCACGCTGCAAAACCTGCGGCATCTGGCGGATCTACCGAGACGATCCCGCAAAGCGGCAGACGGAGCTGACCTTGGAGGAGATCGAAAAGATCTTCCGATCCCTGGGGCACGTCTACGTGTTCAATGTCAGCGGCGGCGAGCCGTTCCTGCGCAAAGACCTTCTGGAGATCATCCGGCTCGCCTGCATCCACCTGAGCCCCGGCATCATCCACATCCCCACGAACGGGCTTGCGGTGGACCGTATTGTGGCACAGACGCAGGAAATTCTCTCATACCTGAAGCGCCGTTGTCCCCATGTCCGCCTCACGATCAAGCCCAGCCTCGATCATCTCGGCGAAAAGCACGACGAGATCCGGGGCGTTCCCGGCAATTTCGAGAAGGTCATGGCGCTGTTCCACCGTCTCAAGGCCCTGCAGGCGGACCATCCCCGATTCCATCCGGAGCTCGGCACGGTGATCTCCCGATGGAACGTCAACGACATCCAGAGGATCGCCGCCTTCGTCACCCGGCTCGGCACCGACAGCTACCGGAACGAGATTGCGGAGCAGCGCTCGGAGATGCTCAACCAGGCCGATCCCATCACCCCGGATCCGGATCAGTATGAAACGGCCATCGATTTTTTCGTGAAGCAGATCAAAACCCACATGGAGCGAAAGGTGCTGTTCCAGCGAATCACCCATGCGTTTCGTCTGGTCTACTATACGCTGGCCGTCGGCATCCTCCGGGAAAACCGCCAGATCATCCCCTGCTACGCCGGCATCACCAATGCCCACCTGACCCCGTACGGCGACGTCTGGGCATGCTGCACCCTGGGTTACGACAAGCCCATGGGCAGCCTCCGGGATTATGGATATGACTTCAAGGCCCTCTGGAACAGCCCCCGGGCCGACACCGTGCGACGGTTCATCCGGGAAGGCCGCTGCGCCTGCCCCATGGCCAACCAGGCCTATTCCAACATCCTGATGCACCCGCCGTCCCTGACCCGGGTCGTCCGAGAGATCGTCGGTGTTGGATGATTCCGGTCAACTGCCGGAAAACCCGAATTCACCAATATGGGAAACGGGGTTCAAAGGATAATGTTCATCTACACCGAAAGGTTGTAACTTGAAGATTCTTGTCACCGGAGGAACGGGGTTCATTGGTATGCATTTCCTGAAGATTCTGGCGGCGAAATCCCATAAAGTCTACTGTGTGGTTCGAAACCCATCTGCATTGGATTCAGCCTGTTTTGTCGGCCAAGGCTTCAATGTAATCATGGGTGATCTGACCGACACAGGTACATATCCCCGACTGCCCAAGGATATCGACATTGTCGTTCATATGGCAGCGGTCCTTGGGGCATGGGGCATTGCAGAATCTCACGTCCTGGCCAACAATGTCACCGCAACCGAGCTTCTGTTAGATTGGTTTGGTAGAAGCAAGGGGATGCAGTTTGTATTCGTCAGCACCCCCGGGGTCCAGGGTTTAGGGCATCAATGCGCCCCGGAAACAGCAGCGTATCACCCAAGGGCG
The DNA here is from genome assembly GCF_001854245.1 of Desulfococcus multivorans. Classification (GTDB taxonomy): domain Bacteria; phylum Desulfobacterota; class Desulfobacteria; order Desulfobacterales; family Desulfococcaceae; genus Desulfococcus; species Desulfococcus multivorans. The sequence continues at coordinate 2,500,101 of NZ_CP015381.1, forward strand.
CTGTATGAAATCAGCAAGGTCATCGCCGAAAAAAGAGTGATTAATCATCATTATCGTCCCAAGCAGTTCTGGACGATTCTTCGACCGGATTTTGTTTATGGCCCGGGGGACAGGCGCAGGATAAGGCTTTACAGTAAAATCAAGAACCGTCTCTGGATCAGGTTCGGTAGCGGCGGCAACGTGCTTCGGCCCACCTTCGTGGAGGACGCCGCCCGAGCGATTTATGCCTGCATCGGACATCCGGGCGCCCGGCGCCGGGTTTTCAATGTCGGCGGACCGGAGCTGATCACGGTTCAGGCCTATACGGACACCATCGCAAAGCTTCTCGACGTAAAAATTCCAGAGCTGAGGGTTCCCGTGCCGGTACTGAAACTCGCGGGGGCCTTCTTCGAGGCATGGGCGGAACCCACCGGAACCCAGCCTTTCATGACGCGGAGTCAGGTCGATTTTCTGACCCGAGATCACGGGACGGACATCGACAGCATCAGACGACATATCGGTTTTTCGCCTAACGTCGAGTTCGAGGAGGGTATGCGACGAACATTGGAATGGGCTTCGAAAACTCATCTGCTATGAAGAAAATAAATGTATTTACCGCCAGCTGGGGACAGCTTCACGGTCGACATTCGAATATGGGTGATATCATAATTTTCGAAGCTTTGGTGGATATTCTTAAATCTATAAAGTCGGTTGGGAGAATATATTGTTACAGCTCAGACCCATCTTACACCGACGAACGATACGACGTTCAGTCTACCAATCCGTTTACACTGAAGGGATTGCTCAGAACGATACGAAATTTGCACAGATCCGAGCTGGTGCTATTGGGCGGGGGAGAACTGGTTCAGACTCAGTCCAGCTTTCTTTACTTAGTCGCAAATCTCGCCCCCGGTCTGCTGTCATGGATTTTTGGAAGCCGTTGTCTGGCCGTTGGGGTAGGTATTGCAAATGAAGGCGAAATTTCTCGAATTGGTAGAATAATTGCTCGCTTCGTACTCAACAGAATCGACCGTATCTGCGTCAGAGAGCGCACATCATTTAGGAACGCTCTTGACATCGGCATAAAGCACAAAAAGCTGATGTTGACCGCAGACCTTGCGTTCCACTTTGCGAACCTAAAAATGCTCTTCCCTCCTTCTCGGATCAGGCCTCAAACTATTCTGCTGTGTCCCCGTTATACCAAAAAACGACATGGCGATTTCCTGCCTTCATGGATCAAACGGAAGCTGAATCGAAAAATTATAGATCAGGACTTTCACGCGTCCGCTACATGCTTTGCCGACCTTCTGAATCAGCTCTGCAACTCTTATAAAGTGATCATCTTGCCTGTTTACCAAAGCCGGAATAGCTCAAGTGAAGACACCTTATTTGCCCACAAGATTGTTGAAACAGCCGGCTTCCCCGATAATGCTGAAATTTACGAAGGAGCGATAACGACGGATGCAATCATGCGTTTGATGAGCAAAATTGATGTCGTAGTAGCGGTGCCGTTGCATGGTCTGATAATGGCAGCGGTGAACCGAAAACCAATGATAGCTTTGGTATATGCATCAAAATGTGAGAACTTTATGGTTGAATTAGAATTAAAACCTAATTTAATTATTCAATATGATCAGGAGAAAATTTTAAACATCGATTTGAGAAATCATGCCATTCAGAATTGTATAAACCGCAACAGAGAATTTGGATGTCGATTTGAGAAATCAGTTTCGATATTAATACATAGACACAATCAAACGATCCAAAACATAAAGACGGAAATTTTAGAAATACTATAACCAATATCAACTATTGTTTGCCATTTGCATTGATCTTTCCCAAGATTCAATCGTATGTTGAAAACAAAGTTCATAGCTATCGACCATCTGCTCTATGCTAAATTTTTCCTTGAAGTAAAGGTATGCCTGCTCTGCCATTTCCTGACGCCTGCGATCATCTGAAAGCATAAGATCTATCGCCATTGCAAAAGAATTCGGATTTCGAGGCTTGCATAGCAAGCCGGTTTGATTGTGTACAATCATTTCACGAATTCCACCGACATCAGTAGCAATGATTGGAACTTTACAAGCCATAGCTTCAATAATTGTCAAGGGGCTGTTATCCGCTAATGTTGGCAACAAAAATAAATCAGATTGATTATAGTACTTGCTCATATCATTGCGTGATATTCTTCCAACAAATTTAATAGGAACAGGATAATCTGGTCGTGTCTCAACGGGATCTCCGACATAAAGAAGACGAATATCGTTCCGCCAATTAGATAGAATTATCAAGGCTGAGGATAGAATTTTCGTAAGCGATCAGAGGGTACTTGAAAAATATTAGGAAATCCAGGCCATGTCTGGATTCAGCTCTTTGAAGAAACACTGCACGGCATCGACGAGTACAGGAAAAAGTTTCCTGGACCTGAGTCTGCAGGTATGGCGAAGTGTCAGAATGCGCTCTACCCAGCGCTGCCCTTTTGTACTCTCAGTCCCCTGGCTTCGCTTTCGCCAGATGACGGCATAACGCAGCATTCTTTCGGCATGGTTATTGGTGGGATCAACGCCCTCCTCGTCAAGGAATACAAACAGGGATTCAATCTCCTTGTCAAGGCGGCGCGCCATTCGTCCGGCATCGTTTTTCTCATCACGATAAAGCCCGATCAACCGGCAGAGCCTTGCATAAAAGGCGTTCCATTCTCCCTGGGCAGGCGGCTTTTTCGCCATGTTGCACAATCGTTGAAGTTCACTCGTGCACCAGACCCCAAATTTGGCAATGCCGGGGTCCCTTCTTTCTCTCAATCCTTTGGCCCTGCGGATCAGATGTGCCAGGCAGGTCTGTCGCCCGGCGGCCCATTTCTGATAAACGCCATAGTCGTCGCTGATCAGGATGCCGTTCCATTTTTCAATCAGCGCCTCGAAGGCCTCTTTTGAGCGGTTTGGATGGATTTTAAAGAAGGCTTCATCATCGTTGGCCATGACCCAGAGCCACTCGAGGTCGCCGCTCCTGGGAAAAGATGTTTCGTCGATATGAGCCTTGAGGGCTCGTCTGATCTTTGTTCCGATGGTTTCATAGTGAGGCTCAATTGCCTGCGACACCCGATCGATGACATTCTGGACCGCGCCAAGGCTGATGTGAAAGTTCAGGGCAGAATTGCAGAATTCCTGGATGCTGGTCCGGCTGTTTCCGTGATTTCCAGCCAGATCACCGATCAGGGCAGTCAGCCTGGGGCCAAAGCCGGTCCTGTTTTCGGGTTGAAGTTCCGCCCTGTTTTCGACGCCGCATTTCGGACAGCCGGCTGAATGGAGAATGAAGTGCGTCACGTCCATCTTGATTTCAGGCAGCTCGATGACCTGATGCACGTAAAACGGCTTCGTTTTTGGAAAATGCCGATTGCCGCAGGGGCAACGTTCCGGCTTGAGGATGACAATTTCAGTGGGCATCATACGTTTCTGGATATGCCCTTTGTGCCCTTTTTTGGCGCCGGCTCGCTTCTGGACGGCTTTGCGCTTTGGTTTCTTCTTGTAGGGATTGTCTGAAGACGGCGGCTTGTTTGAATTCCCGGAGTTCTTGTTGATTCGATTTTCCAGTTCATCGAGGCGCCGGGTCAGGATTTCAACCTGCTGTTCCAAAAATTCAAATGCTTTTCTTACAGGTTCAGGGGTTGCCTGCCAGTCTTCTTCTGTGAATGGACGGTACTTCATCATGGAAATTAAAGTAACAGATAGTGCATAAAAAATCTTGTGAGAAATATCATATTTTGTAGAAGGGGAAGTTAAATACCCCTGTGATCGCTTACGAATTTTCCAACCTTTTCTTACTGCCGGTGATCGTTTATCGACCTTTTTTCCACCACAAAAAAGAAGTGTTTTATAATTTGATTTCATTGACTGGAATGACTTATCACCTTTAAGTGGATAAAAAAGCGTATTACTGATACCATTATTTATAACACTCAGAGAATGTTGACCTAAGTGGCTTTCTCGCAATAAGTTTTTAAGCCACTGGCTGGGACATATCACGCTAAAGCACGAATGTTTGTAAACCCATTCTTTAAGATACCTGTTAATCTTTACCATCCAAGTTGGCCAAATAGTGCAACTCTCACATTTTTTTGCATCTAAATCGCATTTATCAGTTGCAGGCCATCCTACCATACAGATAGCCCAAACATCATGCAGGGTCCAAACTAACGGATAACGCCATGAAAAAAGCAATGTGCCCAAAGAAAATGTCTGTAAATTAATGTTGTGGACATTGATTATATCGGGTTTGAAATGCTTACATATGTAATATAGCTTTTTTAAAAGAAGCAGGTTAAAATAATGATAAATTTTAAATTCGTTCGCGTTTGAAAGGATTTGCGTGTGATATTTTTCTGACTGTGTTGTTGATGAACTCTCACCAGTGCAGACAAAAAGCACATTATGGCCTTTTTTCGCTAATCCCCGAGCCACATCCTCAGCGATGACAGATGCGCCTCCATGATCTTTTTTTGATGTAACAACTAAAATTTTCATATTTATCGGGTGTGCACAATTGATCAATTACATACTATAATCTAAAAAAAATATTTTTATGATATATTGTTCTACTTGGGTTTGGGATTTGCAGACAAAAAACAGTCAAAACTTGGCGGTGGTTTTGATTAAATAAAATAAATCCATATTAGTTGACTTTAACTTTAATTTAAAGTAGTTATATCGTCAAATTGCGTCGCAGGATTAATTTTATCCAATTTGACCCTTTGGCCCATAACCAAACTATTTCATGTTTCATAATCTCGAAACGAAAAATCCAAACCAAAGATATAAATGTTAGGACAAAAAGTATCCCGTTGATGAGAAGTAAGGTAAATGGCGCCATTTCAAGCCCTGATGCTACCATCATGCCAACAGGCAAACATGCCAATACTGCCAACCCCGTCAGTTGAGCAATTATTTTTAAAGGTAACACATTCCACCATGAACAATTGGCGATACGGCTTATTGAAATAAAATTCCACAAGGTCTCTACAAAACATAGGCTCAGAATTGTTCCTATGATTGCACCCAGATAGCCCATGCTATGCACAAAGAGGATACTCATGACTGCGTTAGCCACTAAACCAACTGCAGAACGGTTTAAAATTGTTCTGGTTTTTCCAAAAGCCATTAGAAAAGTATCAAATGTTACAATACGCATTGGAATAGTTAACAAATATATTTGAAATGGTAGAACGCTGTTGATGTATTTGAAGGAAAAAAGAGTTAAAATAAATGGTTTTGCACTCGCGAGCAAAAACATCATTACCGGCATCATGACCATTGCTGATCTGCCTGCGAATTGTCGAAACAATACTAAAGCTCCCCGACCATCATTTACTGAAGCCAGGCGTCTGAGATCGGGCAGGATGACGGCCATAATCAATCCTGTAAGAATTCCGATCGAAGGAATTTCAATCGCTCCATTGGAATAGATCGCGAATTCCTCCGGTGTGCACATGGAGGATACGATGATTTTGTCAAGTTGGAAAGATATGGTGCCAAGCACGGACGCGGTTACCAGCGGAATGCTGTAGGAAAGCATTTTTTTCATGTTACGCCAGTGCGGCCGCCAGTCGTCTTTCGGCAGAGCCTTGAGCATGAGGCGGATGCCCAGCAGCCCCATTACAACACCGGTTCCGACCTTGGCAATGACCATGGCTTCGGGTGTTTGCCAGTAAAGGCAAGCTGCAATGACCCCCAAAACCAGCACCATATTGGTGGAGACATTGTAGATGGCCAGTTTATTCACCTGATCTTGAACGACCAGAACCGAAGACAGCAGACCTGCAGGCAGCATAACCAGAGGCAACGGCACCAAATAAGCCAACGTGTTAACGATAGTGGGGTTTGAAAATCGTTTGGCCAGAAGATGATTCCCGCCCAGCGCGATGAATACGGCATAGAGGAGCCCCATGGCCACCATCATGAAAAGAGCGTCCATCACGATTCCCCGCACCCGGGTTTTTTCGGTGGGCAGAAAGTAATAGATTCCGTGTGTCAGCCCTAAAGAAAGCAGGGGAATGGCAATCTGATAGGCCAACATCGTTTGTCTATAGGTTGCCAACTCCGCCTGACTCAAGACCCGTGCCATCACCATCCCCGAAACTAAGTTGACAACGCCGGTCAAGCCCTGACCGAGCGAAAGCGCAAAAATCTTTTTGGCTCGAGAGGTTGTTGTCATTCAGGGATAATTTTTCGTTTTACCGGTATGTTTGTGTGTCTAGGAACGGCTGTCGGGGTTCAGGAAAAACCGCACAAGCAGCTTGATCCGTGTTTTGGAGGAGATGAGGCCGGACAGGATATTCAAGCAGACAGCTCCTTGATTGAGTAGTTTTTCTACTCATAGTCGGGCGCGCGGGGGTTGTCAATAATTATATTTATATGTTTTTGCCTATCCTGCGGTTTGGGGGAGAACTTCTTAACGGGGCGTTCGCTGCTGCGGCGTTCGAAGCGCATCTGGCAGATCTGCTCCGATACCAGCCCCATCATGAAGATGACCAGGGCGTTCATGAAGAGGAGCGCGGTCATGTTGGTGAACCGCCCCGAGGTAACGAAGGCATAGCCGTAATGGGCGAGGCCCGCCATGAACATCGCGAAGCTGACGGGGAGGAAGACCCGCATGGGGGAGTAGAGGGTGCAGATCTTGGTGATGATCATGAAAAACCGGACGCCGTCCCGAAACACGCTGATCCGGCTCTTTCCGGCGGTTCGCTTTCCGATGTCGATGGGCACGTACCGGACGCTGTTGCCGTCCCGGAGCACGCCCAGGGTCATGGTGGTGGGATATGAATAGGTGTTGGGAAGGAGATAGAGGTAGCTCCTGGCGATCTCGGCTTTCACGGCGCGGAATCCCGAGGTCAGGTCCTTCACCCGGAATTTGGTCACGTAGGAGGCGAGCCAGTTGTAGGCCTTGTTGCCCACGGCCCGCTCAAAGGAGGCCTGCCCGCCCGAACCCCGCGCACCCACCACCATGTCGTAGTCGGGAAAGTACTCGAGAAGCCTTGCGATATCCTCGGGATTGTGCTGACCGTCACCGTCCATGAACACGAACACATCCCCCACCCCCATCCGGATGCCGCTCTTGATCGCGGCGCCGTTGCCGATATTGTAGGGGTGGCGATAGACCTGGGCCCCGGCCTCATGGGCCTTTTGGGCGGTGTCGTCCGTCGACCCGTCGTCGATGACGATGATCTCGAATTCCGGATGCAACGATCGAATCCGACCGACAATGCCCCCTATCGTCTCCCCTTCGTTTCGCGCCGGAATGATCACGGAGATGTTTTGATTCATGATTTCCTATTTCAACTTCAGCCAGACCCTTAGCAGTTCCGTGTCTCCCCAGGCTTGTGCATCGCAGCCCTTTTGCCGGTGGGGCGTGTCGCCGTCGAGGATCTCCGGCATGTGGCCGGCGCAGTGGCTGTTGATGATGGTGGTGCTGGATGCCAGCCATGCCCGGGCCGTCGCCTTTCCGGCCTCGCCGTAGTGGGCCGCCCAGGCCTCGCAGAAGGACGGAAAGACCCAGGTCCAGGCCGTGCCGTTGTGGTAGGCGGGTTTGCGGGCCGTGTCCTCGTCCCCGGCATAGATGCCCCGATAAGGCTTGTGGGGGTCGCCGAGTCGCCGGCCATGGTGGATGATCTGGAGGGGATGCCTTGTGGGTTTGTCCGCCAGGCTTCGGATGGCGCCGGGCACCAGAAGCCCGAGGCAGGCGTCCAGAACCCGGCGGCATATCACCGGATCGGTCACCGCCCCCAGGGTGAGGGCAAAAATCTGGTTGGGCCTGAGGGCGTCGTCAGGTTCGGCCTGGAGCGCCGATCGACCCGGAAGGGTGTGCAGGCAGTCGGCCAGGTACCCCTCCTCTTCAAGAAAGAACCGTTGAACAACGGCGTTCCGGACCTTTTCGGCCAGCTCCCGCCACCACCCCGCCGATCCATCCCCGCCGATCCGCGCCAGGAAAGAGAGGGCATGGTGCCACAGGGCCTGGATCTCGACAGGATACCCCTCCCGTGGGGTGCCGGCGGGGTGGTTGGTGTCCATCCATGTGAAATGGGATGGGCTGAAGACGAGACCGGATAACGGGTCCATCCGGATGCCGTTGGGGGTCCCTTGAATGATGGAACCCGCCATATCGGTGAGGATGCCGCGAACCGTCCGCCCCTCCAGCGCCGTATCCAGGAAGGCATCGTCTCCCTCGGCAGCCGCCAGCTCGGCACACGCCGTGAAAAACCAGAGGGGCGCGTCGGAGGTGTCCCGGTTCCGGGCATCGTCCCCCCGGATCATGTTGGGAAGGGTGCCGTCCTTCTCGAACTTCGCGAACTGGAGCAGGATCTCCCGCGTCTCCCGGAGCTTGCCGGCGGCGATCAGGCCGCGGGCCGCGATAAGGGTGTCCCTGCCCCAGTCCAGGAACCAGGGGTATCCCGCGATGACGGTGGAAAAATCCCCCCGCCGGACGACATGGCTCTCCACTGCCGCTCGAAGCCCGGCCGTGAGATCCTGAAACCGGGACGGAAGCTGCGAGGTCTTCTCGAACGGCATGGGGTCGGACGGCATGGAGAGGCGTGCGCCTCCGAGGATCTGGGCCAGCAGATCGAGGGTCTCGCCGGCCGCAAGCGACGCCCTGAAATAGCCGGGGCTGAAGAGATCCGAGTCGGGGTCCAGGCCGCGCTCCGCCTCCAGCGGCCGGTGAACCATATACTGCCACTCCGGCGCCGCCGCGAAAACCCCTTTGGAGATCTCGACCATCAGCCGCCTGTCCGGGGCCGGGGCGAAGGTAAACCCCCGCTCTCCCGCCGTTACGGCTTCAGGCCACCGCTGTTCCGGCCCGGTGAAGGCCTTGGTGGTCTCGTGAAAATTACGGTCCTCGATGTCGGGCCTGAGCACGATGTCCACCAAACGATCGTCCGGAAGCCGCCCCCGGATCCCTGCGCTCGGATGCCGGAAAAGAGAGAGGTGAACGGCATTCTCCCCCGGGATCATCCGGAGCGCAATGGAAAGGGCGATATCCTCCCCCTGGCCGGTGGGAATGTGGTAGCGCCAGCAGGCGGCTTCGCCCGGCGCCGCCACAACCGCGTCGAGGCAGTCGAGCCCGATCTCGTAGGAAAACCCCTGGTAGAGGACCCAGGCCCGGCACCGGGTGAACATGACCCATCGGTCCTCGGGATAGAGCGGATTGAGGTTCCCGGCTAGGAGGGCGTCGTATCGGCTCGCAAGCTTCCCCCAGGCGGCGTGGGCCCGAAGCATGGCGCCGCGGCCGTTGGTCCCCAGAAACAGCAAGGGCCGGGCCAGGAGTTCCCTGCGCCGGAACACCCGCTGAACCCCGGCAGACCCGGGCCTGGCGAGAACCAGCAGCGGCGCGTCCCGGTGGACGGCTCCGGAGGGCTCGTATATGGCCATCCGCAACACCACCGGCCGATGACGTTCCGGGAGTCCCGGGTGAGAAAACAGGGCAAACCAGGTTTTGCGGCCTTCAGCGAAAAACGATCCGCAGGGCATCCCCTCCTCCTGGGAGAGGACCCGCTCCTCTCCGGTCCGTTCCCGATCGATCAGGGCGCCCCGGAAGGGGACATCCGCCGTCACCAGGAGAAAATGACCCGGCGGCAGCATGACGGTCCGGCGGAGATCCTCGGGCCAGTGCCACGGGATCACCCGGGCCTCTTCGCCGTCGGGATTCATGGAACGGCAGAATTCGACCGGATCGGCCTCGAGCTGTTTTGCGGCCGCGGCAAGGTCCATATCGCCCATGTCTCCGATGCCGTGGTAAAACCGGTGGACGTCCAGGGCCTTGGCACGAAGTCGCTGCTCCCAGACCCGGTCCGGGATGAGGGGGATGTCCTCCATCCACATACCCGAAGCGCCGTCGCTCAGGCACAGGACCTGCCCCGGCGCCAGGGTCAGCGCCTGGGTGGCACCTTCGGTCCTCACGTCGATCCGTCGGCCGGACAAGAGATCCCGGAGATCGTCCCCCATCTCGGTTTGCCGTTCCCAGGCCAGATCGGCGGATTGTCCGTCATCCAGGTTGACCAACACGATCAGGCGCCGGTCCGTGGGCGGATGATGCCGCAGCAGCGCCAGGGCGTTGGCCGCCCCTTTCTGGATCATCCGAACCGCCACCTGGTCGTGGAACGCCGGATGGTTCTTCAAAAGCGCGGTGAGCCGCCGGATGTGCCGAACCTGGTTTTCCGCGGCGCCCCAGTTGAGAGACGGGGCTTCGTGGACCATGATTTTCTCGCGGGCGAACCACTCCACCCCGTTGGCAAAGGCGAAGCCTCCGTTCTGGGAAAAGAGGGCGCAAAGTGCCGTCCGCATCATGGCCCAGGTGGTGGAGCGGGCCGCCAGCCGGTTGTTGTCGTGGGTTTCAGCGAAATGGATCAGCAGACCGTCCTGTTGCTGAATCTCCCAGGCCTGACTGAGATACCATTCGATCTGCCCCCGGTCGTAGTTTTGAAACAGCTCGGAATAGGCCCAATCGAGGTTGGCGCGATTCAAAAGGTCCCGCGTCACCGTGATCTTGCCGCCGAGTCCCTCCAGGAAAAAGATGGTATCCGGGTATTCCTCCCGGACACGCGCCGTCATGAATCGCCATGCCGATACGGGGATCATGTAGCCCGCGTCGCAGCGGAACCCGTCAACACCCCGGCGGCACCAGGTGAGAAACACGTCGGCCATGTAGACCCAGAGATCCCGGTGGCTGTAGTCCAGCTTCGTGAGATCCGCCCAGGTCACCCCCCAGGCCCCGGGCATCTCGATCCGGCCGTGCTCGTCGCGGCAAAGCCACTGGGGATGGGTTTCATGCAGGGCGGCGGCCCACCCGGTGTGATTGATGGCGATGTCCATGAGGAGCCGGCCGCCCCGGGCGTGGACGGCATCCACCAGTTCGGCGAACTGCTCCAGTGGCGTGGCCCGGGGGTCGAACTCCGCCAGGGCCGGATCGACCTCCGTGAAGCTGAGGGCCGCATAGGGACTCCCGAACCGGCCCATGCGGGCATAGGTTGTGGGGGTGGGGTGAATGGGAAGCAGTTGGATGTAGCGGCAGCCCAGCTCGCCCATGATGAAATCGAGCTCCCGGATCAGGTCCCTGAAGGTGCCGGATTTGGGGATCACGGTGTAGCCGTCCCCGTCCAACCGTTGGACGCAGTCGGCTGTTTCAGGGTCCATTTCAAGACGCTTGACCTTGTTGGGACCGAACTGGCGGACAAAGGCATTGTAAATGATGTTCCCGCAGCAGCAGTCGGCAGGCGCCACATTGAAGACCGTGTTGTCCCCCTCGGGCCAGACGGGGTCGGGTTCCCCCTCCGGGAGATAATAGGCCTTGGCCTGGAAATGCCCGACCTCGGCCAGGGGAATCCGCACCTCGAACCGGGAGGCCGTTGTTTTTCGCATGGGGATGTCGAACCAGTCACGATTCAGAGGCGACTCGTCACGAACCACCTCCCGGATAATTTCCCGGCGGGCGACCGCAACCCGGCCGATATTGGTCCGCAGCCAGGCGCCGCCACGCCACGCCGGGGGCGCCTCCAGGGCAATGGTGACGGTATCTCCGCGAAACCGGACCATCCGCAATCCAGGGGCCGGCGTCTGTATCAATTGAGGACTGGTTTTCATTTTTTTCTTCCCCTCCCATCAACGATCATAACCCCAACCTATCCCTTCAGTCTTCAGTCTTCAGCCTTCAGTCTTCAGCCTTTTCTATTTTCACCGTCATCTCAATGGGCTTCAGAGGATTGTCCCGGGAGTCCCGCTCCTCCGAGACAATGGCGTCCACTACGGCCATCCCCTCCGCCACCTCTCCGAAAACCGTGTATTGGCCGTCAAGGGAGGGGGCTTCCGCCACGCAGATGAAAAACTGGGATCCGGCACTGTCGGGATGCCGGGACCTGGCCATGGAGAGGGTTCCCCGCTTGTGGGGCCGGCTGTTGAACTCGGCCTTGAGCTGGTGGCCTGGGCCTCCGGTGCCGTGCCGCATCCGGTCCGCGTCCCGGGAATTGGGATCTCCTCCCTGAATCATGAAGCCCGGGATGACCCGGTGGAAGGTTGTGCCGTCATAAAAGCCTTTCCGGGCCAGCTCGATGAAATTGTGGACATGATTGGGCGCGACATCGGGAAAGAACTTCAGGACGATGTTGCCGAAGCGGGTCTGGATGATCGCCTTTTGCACTTTCATGGCCGAAATCTCCTCGTCCGTGAAGGTCCTGGATCGAATATCCGCGGCACACGCCCCGGCCGGCCAAAAACTCCCAACCCCAAACAGCACGGCAATTACCGCACCCAGAACAAACCCTGTCATCGTCTTCTTCATCACCACCTACCCATCATAAACCGTTTCAGTCAAGAGAAGGCTGAAGACTGAAGGGGTGCGTCAAGGACGAACGGAGCCTTTATCCCCTTTCAGCGCTCAGCCGCTACCCAGTCATCATAACTACAGCCGAAAGTCAAATTATCCCTAAACTCCCTAACCCCTAACCACATAACCACGTAACCACGTAATCACGTAATCACGTAATCACGTAATCACTTAATCACTTAATCACTTAATCACTTTTTTCCTATAACATCTCAACTCCCCTCCCGTATACCCCTATCTTTCCTACCCCACCCCCCAACCCCATATCACCAATGATTCCAATGAAAACCCGGGGTGCTTCTTTGCTTGCAGGTCCATGGAAAAGATGATATACACCATATCTTCAAAATTCAGAAATCTTTAGAAAATAAATAGTTAAGACAATCAACGGAAGGGTTCGTTGCGCGAACAGCCATGAGGATCGTCATGTACAGATCAGACGGAAAGGTTCCGGAAGCCGAAATCAAACAGCGCATCGACCGCCTGCAATCCCAACTCGGGGATGCCGGCGCGGACGCCGCCTTGATCGTCCAGAAGGCGGATCTCTATTATTTTTCCGGAACCGTTCAGGATGCCCATCTCTATATCCCCCGAGAGGGAAAACCGCTGTTGATGGCCCGAAAAGCACTGGAGCGGGCGGCGGCGGAATCATCCGTCGGCGACATCGTTCCCCTCAAAAGCGCCCGGCAGATCCCCGAGATCCTGAAACGAAACGCATATCCCACCCCGAAGACGTTGGGGATGGAGCTGGATGTGCTGTCGGCGAACCTCTATCTGGACTATCAGCGTATTTTTGACGGATCCGTGATCCTGGATGTCTCCCGTTTCATCCGATTGACCCGAATGATCAAATCGCCTTACGAGATCGGGATTCTCCGCGAAGCCGGCAGAAAAGCCGACGAACTCTATGCGGGGATTCCAAGCATGATCCGGGAGGGGATCCCGGAGGTGGAACTGGCCGGGCTTGTCGAGGCCCGGGCACGGAAGCTGGGCCACCAGGGAACGGTGCGCATGCGACTGTGGGGGAGCGAGATGTTTTTCGGGCATCTCATGGCAGGCCCCTCCGCGGCCGTGCCCAGCTTTCTCGCTTCTCCCACCGGCGGTGAGGGCACCGGACCGGCCGTGGGCCAGAGCGCGGGATTCCGGCCCGTCGGCCGCAATGAGCCGATTATGGTGGACTACCCCTTTGTCTATCAAGGCTATATATCGGACCAGACACGAATTTTCGCCGTCGGCGCGATTTCCGACGAGTGGCTCAGGGCCCAGGAAGCCATGATCGAGATTCAATCCCTCATCCAGAAAGCCGCCAGGCCAGGCGCAAGCGTCGGCGAACTCTACGACATGGCCGTGGCGCGGGCGGCGGAATTGGGATATGCCGATCATTTCATGGGCGCAGGCCCGGGGCGCGTCCGTTTTATCGGTCACGGCACGGGCCTGGAACTGGATGAATATCCCTTCATCGCCAAAGGCCGGAAAACCCCCATAGCGGAGGGGATGTGCATCGCACTGGAGCCCAAGCTCATCTTTCCCGGCAAGGGCGTGGTGGGCACAGAGAACACCCACATCGTCACCCCGGACGGTTTGATGCCGCTGACGACATTCAATGAAGGCATCGTGCGGGTCGATTGATCCGGGCAGGATCGTCAAGCGCACTTTCCTTCATCAAGACCCTGTATTATCATTGACATCGTGTTGGTTTCATCAAAACACGAGGAGGTTGCCATGTCCGTTGATCTGCCTGAAGATTACATCCCCACCGACGACGAACCGTACATGAATCCGCGACAGATTGAGTATTTCCGAAGGCAGCTGATTGCCTGGCGGGAAAACCTGTTGGCCGAATCGGAAAAAACGCTGAACAAGCTGAAGGAAGACAAGGAGCGGGACATCGAAGCCGTCGACCAGGGCACCAACGAATCCGCCACGGCCTTCGAGCTGAGAACCCGCGACCGGTACCGGAAGCTCATCAAGAAGATCGAAAGGGCCCTCGAGCGCATCAGCAACGGGACCTATGGATACTGCGAGGAAACCGAAGAGGAGATCGGTATTCGTCGTCTGTTGGCCCGACCCATCGCCACCCTTTCCCTGGAGGCCCAGGAGCGCCACGAGCGCGAAAAGAAAAAACGGGAGGCGAGAAGCGGTTGACCGCTTGTCGCATCGGACGGAAAAACACAGCGGTGGTTCCCGAGGATTACCGCTGTCCTTTTCCCGTCTGCGTCACTTCGGAAACACCTTCATGCCGTCCTTTCCATCCTGAACCACATAGCCCAGGGCCTGGATTTCGTCGCGCAGCTGGTCGGACAGAGCCCAGTTCCTTTCCCGCCGCGCCGCTTCCCTGGCGGCCGCCTTTTCCCGAATATCCGCAGGCAGGGGCTGTGCCTCCCCCACCCGATCGAGACCGAACCCCAGAACGGCATCCAGTTCAAGGACCAGGGCGAGCTTCCATGTCGGCGGCATGTCGGATTTCAGGATCTCCTGTACCACCGCCATGGCCCTGGGCATGTTGAGATCGTCGTTCAGCGCCGCCAGGAACCGTGTCCTGGCCTCATCCGCTGCATGGGCGGGGATATCGGCGGGCGATCCGGCGCAGGCATCCTTGATGTGCCGGACCTGGTTCCGAAGATGATCGAGACCGTTCACGGCGGCCTGGACCGTTTCGTCGCTGTACTCCATGGGATTCCGATAATGGGTCTGGAATGCGGCATACCGGTAGGCCAGAGGGTCGATGCCCCGGTCGATAAAGGTGTGCTGGAGGGTCAGGAAATTGCCGGCGCTCTTGGCCATCTTCTTCCCGCCGGCAATGTTGAGGAACGCCCCGTGCACCCAGAACCGAAAAAACGGCTTTCCCGTGGCCGCCTCCGACTGGGCGATTTCGTTGGTGTGGTGGACGTCGATGTGATCGGTGCCGCCGCAGTGAATGTCGAGGTGGTCCCCTAAAAATTTCATGCTCATGGCTGAACACTCGATGTGCCATCCCGGAAACCCGACGCCCCACGGCGACGGCCATTCCATCTGCCGCTGCTCATCCCTGGGAGAGAATTTCCACAGGGCGAAATCGGTGGGATTTCGCTTTTCGGGGTTCCGCTCCACCCGTGCGCCTTCCTGGAGCGCCTCCAGGTTCTGGTGGGAAAGTTTGGTGTAATCCTTGAATCGCGAGGTGTCGAAATAAATCCCGTCGCTGGTGGTATAGGTATATCCTTTGGCCGCCAGGGTCTCGATGAGGGCGATCTGTTCGGGGATCGTTTCCGTCGCCTTGCACCAGATGTCCGGCGGCAGAAGATTGAGCCGCGCCATGTCTTCCTTGAACGCCCGGGTATACATCTCCGCGATGTCCCAGGCGCTCCGGCCTTCCCGTGCGGCCCCTCTTTCCAGTTTGTCCTCCCCCATGTCCCGATCGCCGGTAAGATGTCCCACATCCGTGATGTTCATGACGTGCCGCACCGTAAAGCCGTTGAACCTGAGGGTTCGCTTGAGCACGTCCTCGAATATATAGGTCCGCAGATTGCCGATATGAGCATGATTGTAGACCGTCGGGCCACAGGTATACAGACCGACGTAGTCGGGAAAGAGGGGTTGGAATTCTTCCTTCTTCCGCGTCAGCGTATTGTACAGATAGAGTTTCATAGATTACCCCGAAAAATTTGATGCATTCTTGAACATGGAACGCCTGAACAGGTAAAATCCGATCCCGAAAAGCACCATCAGGCCGCAGAGGAGTTGGCCTGTTGAAAACCGGAACAGCACAAAGCCCAGATGCGCGTCCGGTTCCCGGAAAAACTCGATGAAAAACCGAACCGTGCCGTAGCTGATCAGATAGAGGGCCAGCATGGCCCCCCGGGTTCGGACGCGCCGACGAAGGAACCACAGCAGCATGAAGCAGAAGATCCCTTCGAAAAACGCCTCGTAGAGCTGGGACGGATGACGGCGTTCGGGCGTCGGGGCCGATGGGAAATACATGCCGACGGGCAGCTCCGTTGCCCGGCCGTAAAGCTCGCCGTTGATGAAATTGCCGATGCGGCCGAAGGTGTATCCGAGGGGGACGGCCGGGGCGTAGAGGTCGGCGATCTCCGTAAAGGCGATCCGGTTTCGGCGTCCGTAGAGCATTGTCGCGGCGATCACGCCGATGAGCCCTCCATGGTAGGACATACCGGAGATGCCGGTAAAACGGATCCCGCCCTCGAAGCTGAAGGGAAGGAAAATCTCGAGGGGGTGTTGCGCGTAATAGGGCAGATTGTAAAAGAACACATACCCGAGGCGCCCCCCCAGAATCACGCCGACAATCATGGCCGTGGTGAGAGACTCCACCTGGGCCTCGGTCAAGTTGAAGCCCTTCTCGTGCCGGATCCGATAGCGGACCAGGAAATAGGTCAGGCCGAAGGCCACCAGATACATCATGCCGTAATATTGGAGCTTGAAGACCCCGATCTCGATCATGACGGGATCCAGCCGTTCGGGGATGTGCTGCCACCAGCGCCAGAATTCGTTTGTCATCGTCCTTGCCGTTCCATGACCCGACGGACGGCTCCGCCCGTCGCGGCCCTTAGGTTCATCCACGGTAAAATGACGTTACCATAAGCTCTTCACCCGTCTAAATCAAGGGGATTTTCCAGATGCCCCCTCCTCCGAGGGCAAGACCCGGACCCGATGCAACAGGGGTTTTCCAAAGGACCGTATCATGATAACAGATCTCGCAAAATTCAACAAAATCACGTCGAGCCCTGAGGAATCGTCCAATGAAAACCCAGCACCATTTTTACTTTTGCACCGCCGAGAGCATGACCCACGTCTCATCGGAAAGCGTTGCGCTGATCGTCACGTCGCCGCCCTACCCCATGGTCCGGATGTGGGACGAGATGTTCGCCCGCGGCCGCACTGAAATAGCGGATGCCCTCGCAAACGATCGCGGCGCCGCGGCCTTCGAACTCATGCACCAGGCCCTCGATCCGATCTGGCGGGAATGCCTGCGCGTCCTCATGCCCGGCGGCATTGCGTGCATCAACATCGGGGACGCCGTCCGAACCGTAAACGGCGATTTCAGGCTGTACCCCAACCATGCCCGTGTCCTTCATCGCCTGTCGGCCCTGGGGCTTTCCCCCCTGCCGGCAATACTATGGCGAAAGGCGACCAACGCCCCCAACAAATTCATGGGATCGGGCATGATGCCGCCGGGGGCCTATGTGACCCTCGAGCACGAATATATCCTGATCTTCCGGAAAGGCGGGAAAAGGGATTTCAAGTCCCCAGAGCAAAAGCGGATGCGACGGGAGAGCGCCTATTTCTGGGAGGAGCGGAACAACTGGTTTTCGGACGTCTGGACGGATCTCAGGGGAACCGTCCAGAAAATGACCGCCCCCAAAACCAGACACCGCAGCGGCGCCTTTCCCTTCGAGTTGCCCTACCGGTTGATTCACATGTTATCCGTAAAGGGGGATGTGGTGCTGGATCCGTTTCTGGGCACAGGCACCACGACGGCGGCGGCCATGGCGGCCGGCCGAAACAGCATCGGCTACGAACAGGATGCGGCGCTTCGCGACGCCATTCTGGATCGGATACGGGACATCGTCCCCTTCGCCAACAGCCGCATTCAGGAGCGGCTCCGTCGGCACCGCGTCTTTGTCCGGGAACGGGAAGCGGTCCAAAAGCCCCTCAAGCACCGGAATATCCATTACGAATTTCCCGTCGCGACACGCCAGGAGGTCGATCTTCTCATCAACCCCCTGGAAACCGGCCGGGTTCTGAACGACAACACCGCGACGATCGCCTATGCCGACCATCCGGAGCCTCCCCCGGACCCTCCCAATGATCCGATTCAGATGGACCTTTTCGACGGTTGACAGCTCGATTTTCGGAAAAACAGCCGGAAAGGCCTCGACACAGCTTGACAATCAGCCCGATAGATACCAATATTAGACGAAATTTTTACGTATATTCCAACCGAGGACTGTCATGATTGAACTCAAAAACGTTCGGTTCTCCGTTCCGGCGGATACATCGATCGCCGGCGGAGGCGCCTCCAAGACCATCATCAACGATGTGAGCTTCAGGTTTGAACGCGGCAAATTTTACGGCATCACCGGTCCCAACGGCGGCGGGAAGACCACGCTGTCCAAGCTCATCATGGGGATTAATCCCGTCACCTCGGGATCGATCCTCCTGAACGGAGAGGACATCACCGCTCTTTCCATCACCGATCGGGCCAAAGCCGGCATCGCCTATGGATTTCAGCATTCCGCCCGGTTCAAGGGCACGACCTTCCGGGACCTCCTGGCCATCGCCGCCGGCACCGAAGACGAGACCGCTCTGGCCAGAATTATCGCCAGGGTCGGCATCTGTTCCCTCGATTTTCTCGACAAGCCTGTAGACGCCAAGCTTTCGGGCGGAGAGATCAAAAAGATCGAACTGGCCACCATCATCGCACGAAACCCGAAGGTGGCCATCTACGACGAACCGGATACGGGCATCGACCTGTGGACCATAGGCCCCATGGTGGAGGTTCTCAAACGGGAACAGACCGAAAAAGGCACCACGACCATCGTCGTCAGCCACAATCGTGCGTTTCTGGAAGCAGCCGACGAGATCCTCATGATCCGAGGCGGCCGGCTCGCCTACACCGGTGACCTGGCCGGGGCGCGCCCCATACTGGAGGACCTGAGCGTTTGCAGTTTTGGTGATGTCTGCGAAGGAGAGAACGATGTTAGATGCTTTAGATAAGGAATTACTGAAAGCGGTCGCGGACCTGGAGCGCATCCCCAAGGGCGCCTACAATATCCGTAAAAACGGAAAGCTGTTGGGCCGGGAGGTGTCGGCAAACATCGACATCGAGAGCAATGCCGACGGGACGGGCATCGTGATCACCGTCAAACCGGGGACGAAAAACGAGTCGGTGCACATTCCGGTCATCCTGAGCCAGGCCGGCCTCCACGACGTCGTCTATAACACCTTCGTCGTGGGCGAAGACGCCGACGTCACCATCATCGCGGGGTGCGGCATCCACTGCGGCGGGTCCGCGCCTGAAGGGCACGAGGGCATCCACGAATTCAGAATCGGCCGAAACGCCCGTCTGAAATACGTGGAAAAACATGTCGCCTTAGGTCCCGGCAAGGGGAAGCGAACCCTCAACCCGACCACGAAGGTCTTTCTCGATGAGGGGGCCTATGCCGAGATGGCGCTCTCGCAACTGGGCGGCGTGGACGAGGCCCGTCGGCTCAACACGGCCGAGCTGGGACCGGGCAGCGCCATTCAGATCACCGAAAGGGTCATGACCGACGGCGACCAGCGGGCCGAATCCAGAAATGAATTGTTGCTCCTGGGGACCGACAGCAAAGCCAATATCGTGTCCCGATCGGTGGTTAAAGGAAACTCCAAACAGGATTTTTACGTGAATCTGGAGGCTCGGGCGAAATGCTACGGCCATATCGAATGCGACGCCATCATCATGGACAACGGCATCAGCGAAACGGTGCCCGCCCTGAAGGCGCTTCATCCGGACGCGGAACTTACCCACGAGGCCTCCATCGGCAAGATCGCCAATGACCAACTCATGAAACTCATGAGTCTGGGACTGACCTATGACGAATCGGTCAACCGCATCATCCAGGGCTTTTTGAAGTGACATCAGGACGCGGGGGCCGTCGCATGCCGGCGGCACCCCCGCTTTCCGTCGGAAAATATCGAGCCCTCACCTCTCCTGAAACAGGCAGTCCACGCCGTCCAACCCCATATGAATCAGAAGACCGATGCCGATCCATCGGAGAACCCGGGCATCCGGAACAAAAGACAGAAGCGCGTAGACACCGACGGCAAGAACCGTGTGAAGCGGATGAAATCCGATACTGCAACGGTTGGGGTCGAAAACAGGATCGGCCGCCAGATGATCCAGGTCCACCACCATTACCGCCGTCATGACGGCCCAGGATTTCCAGAAGTCTTTCCGCCAGGCCAGACGGGCCGCAAGGGCGGGAGCCGCCACATGAAGGAAGAGGTGCAGCCCCGTCCGCCATCCCATCACATCATCCTCATCGAAAGTTGTTCTCGTTTAAAAATGGACGGCCAGCCACAGGGTATCGGTTGCCGGCTCGGTCCAAACCACGCGGTGCCGGGTGTGCGCCGGGATGACGAGGTAATCGCCTGGTTCCAGGCGCAAGACATCCGGCTTTCCGGCAAAGGCCAGTTCGGCACGTCCCCGAACCAGCAGAACGAATTCATCCTTGTCCTGGTCGTACCAGAAATCTTCCGGCGATGCATGCCCCCGGGAGACAATCCGCTCGATGCGAACATTCTCCGACGCTGCGAGGATCTCCATCAACTCCTCGGGCAGATCGGCAGGAATCCCTGAGAACAGGTTTCTTTTCACGTCGAGTTTTTCCCTCTGCTTTTCTTTCACTGCAGACCCCAAATCCCAAATCGACACCGATAAACAAATTTTGTCAACGCATCACATTTTTTGGGTCATTATTTCTCAATCGTATCCATCCGGCATTCGCGCCCTGGCCGGCGCTATCAGCATCGATAGCTGTTTTGCATGTTAAAACAGCGCAATCATGCATCCAAATTGCTTTCCCCCTCCTCTGATCCAGATTCCATAAAACCGGCATCAATCTTGCTTTCATTTGGATCAGATTCGGAAAAATCGATGTTCGACAATATCTTAGATTGCCCGGAAAGCCCGGCACCCATTCAAAGGTCATCTGAATTCAAATGCGGTATATCATCATCCTGATCACCATTTCGTTCATGACGTTTCTCGCACTGGAACTCATTTCAGGGCCGCCCGAAGTCCTTGTCGAAAAACCGGCCCTGGTAAACCAAGCACCGCCCAGCATCACCGTGGGAAATGATATCACAGGAAATGATATCAAATGATATCGATACGCTCCCAAATGAAACAGGGAGAACCGAGTAGCCGATAACAGGCTGTGACACTCAAGGTTTGTGGCTTGGGAGCCGCACCAACAACAAAGGCCGAACCTGTTTCCAGATTCGGCCTTTCTGCTTCTAGATGGTCGGGAAGACTGGATTTGAACCAGCGACCCCAGCGTCCCGAACGCTGTGCTCTACCAGGCTGAGCCACTTCCCGACAAGGCTTACTCTTCTAAGGGATACAGCCTGAATTGTCAACCTAAAATTGCGTCCGACAGCAAAAAAATCCCTGCTCCACCATTGCCGCCGATGAAAAGTTGAGGCGGAGCTTCCGAAGTGTTTCTCCAGAGCCGTGGACCTATGCGAATGGGTTCTCCAGGACGATGGTCTCCTGCCTTCCGGGGCCGACCGAGATGATCTTGATGGGCGTCTCGATGAGGGCCTCGATCCGCCGGAGATAGTTGCGGGCGTTTTCCGGCAGATCTTCAAAACGCCGGATGCCCGAGATGTCCTCCGTCCATCCGGGAAGGACTTCGTAAACCGGCTCGCAGGCCGCCAGCATCTTCAGGCTTGCGGGAAAATCCCGGAAGGTTTCGTCCTGGTACCGATAAGCCGTGCAGATCTCGATCTCGGGAAGCCCGCCCAGAACATCCAGTTTGGTGATGACGAGACCTGTCAATCCGTTGAGCCGGACGGCATTTCTGAGAATTACCAGGTCCAGCCAGCCGCACCGTCTCTTGCGGCCCGTGGTGGCGCCGAATTCCGCCCCTTTCTTCTGAATGGCGTCCCCGATGTCGTCGAACAGCTCCGACGGAAACGGTCCCTCCCCGACCCGCGTGGTATAGGCCTTGACGATGCCGTAGACATCCGATATGACCGTCGGACCGATGCCGGCGCCGCAGCAGGCGTTTCCGGAAACCGTATTCGAAGAGGTGACGTAAGGATAGGTCCCGTGGTCGATATCCAGGTGCGTCCCCTGGGCCCCTTCGAACAAGACCTGCTCGCCCCGGCGGATGCCCTGGTCGATGACGACGGAGATGTTGGTCACCAGAGGGGCCAGGCGTTCGGCATACTGCCGGTATTCGGCGATCACCGCCTCGGGGTCGAGGGTTTCGGTTTTGAAAAACTGCTCGAGATAAAAATTCTTCTCGGCCATGATGGTTTCGACCTTATCCCGGAAGGCCTCGGGATCCAGGAGGTCGACGAATCGGATCCCTCTCCGGGTGGCCTTGTCCTCGTAAGCCGGCCCGATGCCGCGGCCCGTCGTACCGATCTTCTTGTCCCCTTTCATCCGCTCCCGGGCAAGATCGATGGACTTATGGTAGGGCATGATCATCTGGGCCCGCTCACTGATTTTGAGGGTCGTCTCATCCACACGGACACCCTTGCCGATCAGGTAGTCGATCTCTTCCACCAAGACGGCCGGATCGACCACCATCCCGTTGCCGATCAGACAGGTTCGGCCCTGTAGGATGCCTGACGGCACCAGGTGGCTGATGAACTGCTCGCCGTTCACCACCATGGTATGGCCGGCATTGTTTCCCCCCTGAAAGCGCACCACGATATCCGCATATTCCGCCAGAAGGTCAACGATCTTGCCCTTCCCTTCATCACCCCACTGCGTTCCCACAATAACGACGTTCGCCACTTGCTTCTCCTTAAAAAGATATGCACCTTTCAATGATGACGATTCCGCAAAACTTCCGATATCCGCGTTGCGCCCGAGCCGGCTCACCGCGGTGCCGCGGTTTTCCTTCGTGCCTGAAAAAATTCCTGCATCATTCGGCTGCAACGCTCCGCCAGCACACCGCCCGTCACCGACACCCGATGGTTGAGCCGCACGTCCGACGCCAGGTCGTACAGCGACCCGGCCCCGCCCCACTTCGGGTCATAAGCCCCGAAAACAACATGGGATATCCGCGCGTGTACAATGGCGCCCATGCACATGACACAAGGCTCGACAGTAACATAGAGCGTCGTGTTTAACAACCGATAGTTTCCTAAAAGGCGTGCGGCCCCGCGCAAGGCCAGGATCTCCGCATGAGCCGTCGGGTCGTTGAGGGTGATGGTCTGATTATGGGCCGCGGCAATCACTGCCCCCGCCCCGTCGACCAGAACAGCGCCGACCGGCACCTCGCCGGCGTCGGCCGCCAGTTCCGCCTGACCTATCGCCAGGGCCATCTTTTCGCGGGATGCCATCATATCCATATGATTATAAAACCAATTCTATCCAGTTTCAAAAAATTTGAAGAAATCGTTGACAGGATCGTCATAATAGCCTATTAAGCCTTCACAATTCAACGATGTTCTGCGCCCGTAGCTCAGTTGGATAGAGTGCCGGACTACGAATCCGTAGGTCGCAAGTTCGAATCTTGCCGGGCGCGCCAGAAAATTCAAGGGTTTAGCTGAATGTGGCTAAACCCTTTTTTTATTTTTGTGCTGTTTTGTCCCGGTATTGTCCCGGAGTTTTAAGTCGCCATGGATATTGTGGTGGTTCTGATACCCAACACCCTCGTCGCTGTATTTGTAGGTGTATTTGATATATTGAGGGCAGCACCATCAATCAGGCGCTGACGCCCAGTCGTCCGTTGTCCGGACAATATGTGGCGCCGAAAAGATCTTCGAACCGTTGCCAGCCAATCTCGTCCACAAACGGGACCAGTTCCCCGCTCGATAATTCGTTCCCAATCATTTATTCATTTTCTCCCAAAGAATAGCAGCTTTCTTCTGACCTTGTTCGATCTGAGAAGGCGTCATCTCAGAAACAATAATTGGAAGATAATTATTTGCTTTTTCATTCCCTTCAGCAGAAGATATTGACCACCAAACATAAGCTTCTATGTAATTTTTAGGGACACCTTGGCCAATAGCATATGCCGCCCCTAAATATAGCTGAGCGTCGGCATGACCTTGTTCAGCTGCTTTACGGAACCACTTGATGGCCTCGGTGTGATTTTGAGGGACGCCTTTCCCATTAGTATATATAGCCCCGAGGTTATACTGAGACGCAGCATGCCCTTGTTCAGCTGCTTTGTGGTGCCACTTTATGGCTTCGGTGAAGTCTTTAAGGACACCTTCCCCACGTGCATATCCGTTCCCCAAATTGTTTTGAGCGTCAGCATGACCTTGTTCAGCTGCTTTACGGTACCATTTCATGGCCTCGGTATGGTTTTGAGGGACGCCTTCCCCACGTGCATATCCGCGCCCTAAATTATACTGAGCGCTTGCATGTCCTTGATCAGCCGCTTTACGGTACCATTTCATAGCTTCAACAACATTTTTATGGTCGTCTTCGCGAAAATGATACATTTGTCCCAGTAAAAACTGCGGAATGGCATGTCCTTGTTCAGCGGCTTTGCGATACCATTTCATAGCTTCAGAATAATTTTCAGGGATACCTTCGCCCAAAGAATACATTGTCCCTAACATAACCTGGGCATAGGCATTCCCTTGATTGGCGGCCTTCTGGAACCAGTTCATGGCCTCGGTGTAGTTTTGAGAGACGCCCTGGCCTTTATAGTGTAACATCCCCAAACTATTCTGAGCGTCATCATCCCCTTGTTCAGCGGCTTTGCGGTACCATTTTGCGGCTTGGGCATAGTTTTGAGTGACGCCTTTACCCAAAGAATACATTTTTCCTAAAACAAACTGAGCCTCGGCATGTCCTTGTTCAGCGGCTTTTTGACACCACTTTTGGGCTTCCATATGATTTCGATCAGTACCTTTGCCATCAAAATATAAACTCCCTAGACCAAACTGAGCATCGGCATATCCTTGATCAGCGGCTTTGCGGTACCATTTCATAGCTTCAGAATCATTTTCAGGGACGCCTTGACCCAAAGAATATATTACCCCTACCATATACTGCGCCTCGGCATGTCCTTGTTCAGCGGCTTTGCGATACCATTTCATCGCTTCGAGATAATCCTGGGTCACACCTTGTCCATTATAATAAATGAACCCTAAACCAGATTGGGCGTCGGCATATCCTTGTTCAGCAGCTTTATTGCACCATTTTAGAGCTTCTGCCCCATTTTCAGGAACACCTTCGCCATTAGAATACATTACTCCTAACATAAACTGAGCCTTGGCATGTCCTTGAGTAGCTGCTTTGCGATACCATTTTATGGATTCGGTATAATTTTGAGGGACGGCTTCGCCACTATAGTATACAAACCCTAAATTGAACTGTGCTTCAGCATCCCCCTGCTCAGCCAATTTTCTAATTTCTTCAATATTTGTTAGCTCTTCGGAAAATACTTTTTCACTTAAAGCTGAAAACCCAATCGCCACCAAAACGATGATAAAAGCACTTTTTATCATTATTGTGCCCCCGTTTGTATCAATAGCTATATGGAAAAAGCGGTCTATTTTATTTTGTTTTCTTTTCTTTACACCAAGCACCTCTAAAAAGACCCTATCTGATCTATGCTTTCTGATATTAAACCGGCAATTAAAAAACGAAATTATAGTCGTATAGCAATTGTCGTACGGCACCTGTTTTGGTTCGTATGTTTATCTGCCGATTCATCACATAGCCGTAACTTGTTGCGCGGCCTGTCCGCATTTCTAAATTTATCAACGAAATGGAGCAAAATCGACAGGGAGTGGTCATATTTCGAAACTCAATGAAAGAGGGAGCATTACCCGTTTCTCAAAAAATCTCGTTTGTAAGGGTTAAATGATATTTATCTTTCTTGAATAGGGTTTTAGGCGCCACAAATGAAGAGAAAGGTAACATCATTTATGGGAATGCCGTCGTACCAAATCGGTTTTGGAGAATCAGGTAGTCTTCAAAGTCTGGATCCGCGGTCGGCATCGTCGTCATGCAGCCATGGCAAAAAATGAGACAGATCGAAATAAACCTCATCCGGTGTCATGTTGTCAAGCCCTTGATGAAAGCGTTGACCGCTGTAAAACGAAGACCATTGTGCAAGACCGTCGCGCAGTTCCCCGCCCGCTGTCAAACGCGTGCAGATAGTGATACTTGACGGTCCACCAGAGCCGCTCGATAAAGATATTGTCCGTGCGGAAAAATCGCTGACGCCATCGGTCCCAGGTCGGTGTCCTCCCAGGACGTGGACGGCCCCTCGGCCCGCCTTTTTTATGGACTCCAGAAATTAACCAATAGGCCCCATGACGCTGTAGCGCGGGTGTAGTGGTCCCTAATATGGGACCCATTGTCGACTTGAAAAAAGGGGCGTAGGGGGGTCTAATTCGCAGCCAGGGCATTTTTCGGAGATTTTCTAAAATCTCAAACCAGGCCCCTACGCGCGTACCACTGTGATAATCAATCAATACCGCTTTTTCGGTAGGGAAGTCTTCCCCCGCGTATTGTTCCCCGTTGGTGAACTCTGACACCTCCGATGATACGTTCGGCAAGGCCCCTATTAGCCAGGCGATTGAATGCCCTCGACACCGCCACGGTGCCGCTGAAATATCGGCGGCCTATCTCCCGGCGGTTGAAGTGGGTGCCGCCGAAGCGCCCCCTCCTGGCAAGGGGAAACCCGTAGACGTCCACCAGGACCTCGAAGGCGTAGACGGTGCCGCTGTCGGCTTGGTCGGCAAGATCGAGAATCCGCTGTTGAAGCGGTGACAACCCTCGGCCCATATTAATTCACCTCGTTTCTGTCGAAATCAAAGCTTAACACCTGCTAACATGTCTCATTCAGGCATCATGGCGCTGTAACGCGCAAGTTGGGTAGGTAGTATGGGACCCATTCCCCGCCCTGAAAAAAGGGGTATACCCCCCCCACGCGCCTCACACCACACCAGTACCCTGCTTATGTTAACGACTTTTCCCTGTTGCCGATCACTCCTATGGGCTTGAGGGAGAGCGTTCAAATTTAAGCGCTACTTGTTGGCTGGCAGATAGAGATTATTGCAAGAGTAAGGCGAACCATACCTTACCCTTGCCCAGAATAGTTCACGCCTGAGCTATAGCTTTCGCTTAGCCCATGGCCGCTTTTCAATGCTAAACGGGAACGAGACCGGCTCTATCTGTAGTGGGAACAAAAAGCTCCGTCTCAGCGCCCTCTCGATCCGCCTTTTAGACGCATTGAATTGTTTCTTTACATCGTCGGGCATTGTGCGCCATAACTCGGCCAGAACATCGGCCTCCCGCTCCAGGCAGTTCACCAACTCTTTCTTCCGGTGGACCCATTCGGCAACTATAATAGTATGCCATCGAAAATCCCACAAGTCGCGGCGAAAACGTTGAATATCCCCCCTGGTGATGCCCTGCTTCCGGGTTTTGCGTCGGGGCTTGCGTTTAGTGGTCATATTTTGCGCCTCCGTAAATCCACATGAGTTCCGGGTCAAGCCCGTGTTTGGTTCGTTGTCTCTCAAGAGCCTCAAGATCCGGATGCGCCTCACCATGCCCAAGACCATAAACCATCGGGCATCGGTCGAGTTCGGCTATCGGTCCCCAATTCGATTTGTAAAAGCATTGACCGCCCCGAAGGTGGTAACACGGGATTATTCCCTGGCAGGAAAGGGGGTTCAAACCCTTGCTTGTTGCAATGTCTTCCCCTCGGTCATCTGGAACCGTCTTCGTCGCTTCCTGTGGCGCCTCTGATGCGACGTTCTCTCTCAATCCCGCCTCAATCCATGAGCGGATATCTCCCCCGGCCTGAAAGTAATCTGCGGGGTCTTTCCCTGAAGGCGTAGGCCAATATTCCCCAGGCAACTTTTCAACGGCCTTCCAACCGGCCGCGTCATGGTCGAGGCACAGTAAGACCCTTTTCCCTGCCATGACTTTCAACATTTGCGCCGTCGGTTTCCCCGTGGTGCTTCCCAGGCCCAGGACGTTCACCAGGTCCCCGGCTTCCTGATGCACCAGATAGGCATCAAGCTCCGATTCGACCACAGCCCAGGCTTCCGCCCCATCTCTGCCCGGCAGGAGAAGAGAATCAGGCCCGCTTCCGGGGATTTCGGCGTACTTGATCCCCTTGCCGTTGGTCCATTCTTTCGAGCGCTCGAACTCATCCGGAGACAACCGGACCCTCAAACGGTGGACCAAGCCCTCATCGATCACAGAGATTAAAATCCCGCGTGGAATCCAAACCTTTTGGGGTTGTCCAGTTCGTGGGTTCGTCTCATCTGGAAGCCCCCAGGCAGCCCGTTCCATGTGCGCCGATGTTGGGTTATAGCCAAGCATGGATATGGTTTCGTCGTTTAGCCCTCGCCCCTTGAGGTAGTTTTTTGCCGGTTCGTACCATTGCAGGGATAGGCGGGTTTCTTTAAGCAAGGCCCAGGCCGCTGTCTGCCATTCAACGGATAACCAACCTGGTTCTTCCTGCCCGGCAGGGGAACGGCCGTTCTTCGGTTCAACCCCGAGAGCGGTGCAAGCATCCCGGTATGTCATACCTTGCCGGTCTCGCAAATATTGGATAGCATCGCCCCTGGCGCCACATTGACGGCACCAATAACGGCCCTTCTCAGGCCAAACCCTGAAGCGATCTTTCCCCCCGCAGAAGGGACAAGGCCCGGCCAACTCTCCGCCGTTCGTTCCGGCTTCGCGCTTCAGGGGGATTCCGTCTCTTTGGATGATTTCAGTGATCAGCATTTTTTTGACCCCAAGAACCCTACGAATTAAACTAATTAACGAATTTAGCCATTAAGTTATTGAATAGACTAATGATGTTTTTCTTACCTTAATTCGTAAGGTACGAATTAAGCCCCCTTTTTTCGTACCCTACGAATTAAGTCTTAAAAAAGATGAGAAGTGATATCAATAAGATAGGTCATTAATTCGTTAATTCGTTTTTTTCGTTAGGTATATTATCTGTTTTGGTCTTCCACTGGTCTTGACAACTTTAACCGAAACCACACCCCCCGATTCGAGTCTCTTAATTGACAGCTGGATTTTTTCCTTCTGGTAATTGTTCCCGAGCGCTTTATGGATTTCCGTCAAGCTTGCCTTCCCGTTCTCGGTCAAGAACTTTAAAATCTTATCCTGTACTGGATCTTTAACCCCTGTATCAAATATCCATTCGGCGCTTTTCATGGTGTATTCCCAGGCTGCCAAGGCCCAATCGATATGGCACACGTCTATCTCTTTCGCCCCGCAAAGAAGAGCGAATATCAATGATAATCTTGCCGTCTGCGCCTCAGCGCGATTACAAACAGACCCGAGAATACCGGGGTGATCCTTTGCCAGTTCCGGATAGACATCAATCCATCTATCGTCTGCGCGTTTGGTGCGGGAAACTTCGCCTATGGTTTGCGCAAACTTTGCACATCGGAGATACTCTTCTTGAAATCTGATTAAATCGTTATCGTGAATCCCATTGGGGAGAGGCTGCAAACGGCCTCTCTTCGCGCAAACCCACAAGAAACGATTTGTCAGGCCCGTAAAGTGCTCGCCTTCGTCCAACACTTTCAGTAATTCTTCGTTGGTGATATGGCCTGTGATGCAAACGTGGGGATCAGTTACACGGATAGGGTTGTTTTTTGTGATAGGTGCTACAGATTTTCCGTCCCAGTAACACCGAAGCGTCGGACTCAAATTGTTGCCTTCCCGCTGCATAACCTTAAAGGCGCTGGCCAGCTCCTCGGAGAGAACAAAAAGGCGCTTGTCTTCAACCCCTGGGTCAGAGATGATCATTGTGTTTGTCTGCGGGTCCCATTTCATTGTCGCATCTTTGATCCTCTCAACAAGGCCCTCGCCGCTTGACAGCGGCCCAGGTGTGACGCTGGCCGGAACATACCCATCATACTCTATCTTGGGTTTGATTTTTGTAAGAACACAAAATCGCGCGAAGGCTTGACGCACGGGCATCCGCGCGAATGAACGAGATTCAGCGTGTGTCTACGAAATCGGGCTGTTTTCAGGTCAGTTTTTCCAGCTCGATGACCTGCTTTGGAGGAGTGATCTTTAACAATTTAAGAATGTTGATGGTTTTTGTGGGCAGCTCGTTTCGCATGAGCACACGAAAATTTAAATTAAAAAATTCTGTGATCTGAAGCTCATCCAGCGCCGCCTGAATCTGGTGCCATGGCTTGCCGCAGGCCAGCTCGGCGACACGCTCGATCAGGAGCGCCAGGACACAGATCTTGACGTGGGCCTCGATGCGCCGGGATGCCCAGTGGTACATGGGCATCATCTTGATCTGAGTCCGTTTGAGGGAGCGGAAGCAGCGTTCGATGACCATCAGGCCTTTATAGCCGCAGGCGGCGTCCTCCAGGCTGATGGTGTCGTCATTGGTTTCGAGGACCCACTTGCCGTCATACTTCTTCGCCTCCCGGATTTTGGCCCGGTCGATGCGGACCTTGTTGGTCTTGGTGACTGTCAGATAGCGCTTGAAGCGGCGGGAGGCCAGCAGCTCGATGGCCCATTGGGCGGTTGCCGATGCATCCTTGTGGGATTCAAGCTCCTTCTCCAGGATGGCGACGGTCATCTCCCGGTGCTTGCGCTGCCGTTCGGCCTCCCTGGGGTTGTAGCAGAGGATATAGCGTCTGCGCCGCTCGCCGTCGCCAACCACAACCTCCTTTGCATGGAGGTTGTCCTTGAAAACGGTGTAGCGGCCGCGCTTGCTCAGGACTTTTTTGCGGATCTCGGCCACGTTGGACATGCGGCAGGCCAGGAGGTACTTGCCGCAGGCCCCGGCCAGTTCCCTGCGGTTGTCCTCGGAGTTCATGCCCGAGTCGGCGACAAACATGGCACGGCCCAGGTTCCAGCCCCTCAGGTCCGCCCGAACCTTCTCGACGGTCGCCACGTCGGAGGTGTTGCCCGGCAGCACCCAGCTGCGCACGGGGATGCCCTCGCGGGTCACCGCCAGGGCGACCACCACCTGGGGGCTCCACGTGCCCTCCTTGGAGTGGCCGAACTTGCGCAGGGTGGCATTGGCGTGCCGGTCGGGGTCGTCCTCCTGGTCCACATGAAAAGACGCGGTGGTCGTATCATAGAAGATCAGGTCGACCTCCAGATTGAAAAGATCGGCGACGTGAAAGAAGATGGCCTCCTCGATCTTGTCCGCATTGGCGTACAGCAGGTCCATCGCCTCGTACATGTGTTTGAGTTGGAGACCGTCGCAGGAAGGGAGATAGACCCTGGAGAGCCAGCGGTCCCATACGCCAAGCTTGGACTCGGGATCGCACAGCCGGTTGGCGGTCATGGCCATCAGGGCTCTTTCATAGGGAACCCGCAGGCCTTTGGCGTTGACGACGCCTTCCAGTGTCTTTTTCAGTCCGAGCCGCTCCCAGAGGGCCTCGATGACCATCGGGCAACCAAAGGCGCGGGTTTTCCGGATCTTCAGGTCTTCGAAGAAGCCCGCTTCGCCCGGCGGTGTGGCGCTCAGAACTTCATCATCGAGAGGATCGACGACGGTTATCCCGCATACCCGGGCGATGGATCTGCACAGCCGGATCAGTTCCTGCCGGTCGAGCTGGTCGGCACGGCCGAAGTTGTGGATGATTTTGGCAACCGGCTTGCGGGTATCCGGGTGGCGCTCGTTATGCGCCAGCTGGAAATATTCGACCACGGAGCCGTCTTTGTTCTTTCGCTTCGTAGACCGCAGATACATGTTTACGTTTATGACATTTTATTCCCTTTGAGTCAATAGAAAATTGATAATTCGTGTGCCTACGCGTTTTTGAGGTTGAGAGAAGGCCGGGTAAACCCAATAGCCTGTAATTATTAGGGGCGAGTGGTGGTGGCGGGCCAATTTGGGGTGGTTTTCTGCCTACAAAAATCAAACCCAAGTCTATCAAATTCATGGATGCTATCCGCCCAACTGGTGCGGCGGATGTCCCCTTTCTTGACTTTCCGGTAGCTCCCACGATTGCGCTATTCAAAATAGCTGGGTGTTTTGAATCCCCGACCCGCAAATAAGGGGTATTACCAACCTCGGCAGCAAAGCGAGGCAGAAAGGTGAACAAAACGGCGGCGGGGTCTGCCTCGCTAAATTCTGTGGCGGCATGGATGAACTCTAATTAAGATCAGTTTTTAATGCACAAAATTACTTATATTCCTATATTCTCTGCGAGATCATCTCCATACTTTTTTTTCAACTTATCATTGCTGTATGTGTTAAAGTACATCGATAGCCACTCCCACTTCTGCAATTCTTTAAGTTTCTGTTTCTTTTTAGATCTCAACATAATAATATTACTATCTATAATATCTCTTAGAATGCAATGAGCGTTACAATAATTAGTATTGAATTTAGAGTGAATAAAAGCAATGTAGTTCACATAAAAGAGACCGTCTAAATCTTGAATGATGAGATTTTGGCAAAAGTTAGTAACAACTTCGTTTTTAAAGTATTCATGAGCGTTTTTAGATAAAATAACTCTGGGATAAATCGCAATCTTGCTTTCGTGCTCGTACGCCTCAATTAATCCAGGACCAAACCAAGTATTTTTATTATGGTATACATCACCTATTGTCACACACCCTCTTGATAATAAACCATGTTTAAGCGAATGAAGTTGTATGTCGCAAATGTACATAACTGCTGAAAACAACAAATTTAATTTATCGATATTTATATCATTATATGGGTCTGCTTCAGATGTAAATTTTTTACACTCGGCGGGCGCATTAAAAAGTTCTAATGGAAAGGAAATAATTATTGTGTCTGAAAAGAAATTAAAAGTAGGGCTGTAAGAGTATGCGTTTCCTTTAATGTATTTTGCACCTTCAGACACATTCTTTTGAAAATGAGAAGTAAGGGCTATGAAGTCGTCTTCCTTTCTGCCGTCTGATAAGATATAGTTTTTAAATCCTAACAGATCTATAAAAATAATTAGTCTTTTTTCGTATTTGTCGGTTGAAAATGGGATTTCAATTTTTTGGATGATCATACATCCTCATGAATTCGCTAATAAATATTACTCCGGCAACTATCTATATGAAGTAAGATTTATCTAATAAAACAATGTAGTTAGTTAATGATATATAATCTCATTTCTTTTTTGGATCTTGAATTGCTGGTTTAATAACTAAGTAAATCAGAAAAGCAATCCGACCACGAACTGGTTCATTAGATTTTACTAACATTATGATCTTTCGATTATTTCAATCTCCTGCCAAAATTCCTTGAAAAATTCTTGCTTTATCATTTTTTCATATTTCTCTCCCATAATTTTGTCTGGATGATACATCAGTGCAAACTTGTTTTTTAACCTCTTGAATTTTGAATCGGTATCTGTTTTCTGCAATTCAAGTTTGGAGACCTTATTTTCGAGTTCTTTTACTTTTCTTTCAGCCTTTTCGGCTTTCTGCTTCCAATTATCACGAGATGCAACAGCTTGTTTGCCCTTATGCCTCAATTCTTCTATCATCTCATTTAGTTGATCTATTGTTGGTTGTTGTTTGCTGATTTTGTTTTCGAAATTGCAATTCTCTGTGCCGGAATTTTGGGCTGTTTTTTGAATAGGTTCTTTAGGGGCAAAGAAAGGCTTTTCTTGTTCATGTAGTAAACGATAAGCGTCCTCCTCACTATACTGCTTAATTTGAACAGCGTGATGATTGATCTCTTGTTTGATATAATTTAATTCGTCGATATGAACTGTCTTCTTGTCTCGTAAATATCTTTCTAAGCAATTTATAAATGCCTTTTTCAAACTTTTGCTGATTAAGTCAGAGCTAACCAATGATAATATAGAGTTTATAGTTTCATCTCCACTCATATCAACATCTTTCTTCCACACAAGTTTTTATGCCAATTGGAAATATCAATTATTTGTTCCTGAAAAAGCCTATTTTTGCAGCATAGTTAGACATAATGATTGACAGTTCCCATCCGAGTTTCCGGAACGTCCGGATCTGCGCAACCCGCAGAGATTCATCATGGGCTCCGACGAGTTTTGGTGACCCATTCTCGCCCATGATGAATCTCTGCTGATATCCTCGGATGGAATATATTGTGGTTACCCAAAAAAAAGACCTGCCTTCCTTGCAAACGTGGGTTATGTATAAGGTATCAACGCCCTAACACAGAGCCACAACCAAGGAGGCAGGTCATGAACACTGTAAAATTTATCGGCATGGATGTCCACAAAAATTCGATCACCATTGCTATCGCTGAAGAGGGTTCCCGGGATCCGGTCCGGGTCTACGGCGCGATCAACAACGATTTTGAGGCATTGGATAAATTCTGTCGTAAAATGGTTTCCACTGCAAGCGAGCTGCACTTTGTCTACGAAGCAGGTCCCTGCGGTTACGGCATCCATCGTCATTTGACCGGCAAAGGATTCAGCTGCATGGTGGCGGCCCCTTCAATGATCCCTAAGAAAAGCGGTGATCGGATCAAAAACGACACCCGGGATGCCAAAACACTGGCCCGTCTCCATCGTGCCGGCGAGTTGACCGCGATTTATGTGCCGGATACCCAGGACGAAGCCATGCGCGATTTGAGCCGTGCCCGTGAAGACGCGGTCGTCGCCGGCCGTAAGGCAAAGCAACGGCTCAATGCCTTTCTACTGAGACATGGAATAACCTATTCCGGAAAGACCAAATGGTCCAAAGCCTATTTCAACTGGCTTTCGGATATCGCCATGCCCCATCCTGCCCAGCAGATTGCTTTCCAGGAATACATCGATGCCGTGCATGAAAGCCTTGACCGGATCGAACGGTTGACCGAGCAGATCCGGCAAATGGTGCCCGCCTGGCGACTGGCGGATGTTGTGGAGGCCTTGCAGGCCGCCCGGGGCGTATCGCTGATTGTTGCGGTAACTCTGCTCTCGGAAATAGGCGACCTCAACCGTTTTCAACATCCGAGACAACTGATGGCCTATCTTGGTCTTGTGCCTTCGGAACACTCCAGCGGCGGCAGCATCAAAAGAGGGGGGATTACCAAGACCGGCAACAGTCATGCGCGAAGGGCACTGATTGAAGCCGCCTGGGCGTACCGGATGCAACCCCGGGTCAGCCGGGTATTGATCAAACGCCAGGAGAATTTATCGGACCCGGTCCGGCAGGTCGCATGGAAAGCCCAGCTTCGTTTATGCGCCAAATACAGAAGGATTATGGCCAAAGGCAAACCGAAACAGGTGGTGATCACGGCCATTGCCCGTGAATTGAGCGCCTTTTTGTGGGCAATCGCAAAGCAGCTGCAGCCGGTAACCTGAACAACCTGAAAGTCACCCAATCCTCGGATCAGATTGGGAGGTCGATAACAAAGAACAACAAAACATATTTCCAGGTCATTGGCAGAGGCGCGATCTCGGATAGGAGAATCCTCGTTACCACCTATGGAATAAGGCGAACAGCCGAACTTCCGATGTTAGAGAGAGGCAGCTCCGCGACGAAGCCAGGTCATGCGGTAACCAACCTGCGAATATCAGAAGGGTCAACCGTCGTTTTCAAAGATCCCGTCTCTACCAATGGCCTGGAGAGGCACTTATTAAAATCCTTGTTCTTTCAAAATCAAGGAAGGCAGAGTATTTTTTTCTTGACAACTGTCAATCATATCAGGTGGAATGGGCATCATACCGTTCGCTTTCGACAGTTTAAAATCCAATTCGCATTACCCCAAAAAGATAAAAGAGGGATGCCTGCGACTGGCCGTATTAAACCTAAAACAAGCGTGATTTCATAGCATAAAGCAAAAAAATACTCGAAATATCCGTCTTATCAGCGTATTATATGTTTGCCCAAACCTATAATGCCGTCAAGAAGGAGTATTTCGAGTGACACCGATTATCTCTAAAAAGCTGAAGAATCGCAAGCGAAAAATTACCCGACGAACCCGAAGAAGAAACTGGGAAGACCGGCCGCGGCCGATGATTTCGGGGTCCAATATCCATTATGAATTTGACGGTCGCAGCAAAGGCATTGCCGGCGGCGGGATCGGCATCATTCACACCCTGGCTGAACGAACCGGCTTGATGGATGAACTCGATGAGCGGCTTGAGCTCTTGAAGCGGCATTTGCCCTACCATGAATCGGACCATGTCCTTAACATCGCCTATAACCTTCTTGCCGGAGGCAGTTGCCTTGAGGATATTGAATTGCTCAGGAATGACGAAGCCTGGCTCAATGCGCTGGGCGCTGAGCTCATCCCCGATCCAACAACCGCCGGCGATTTTCTGAGACGCTTTGATGAAGATCAGATCATCGAGCTGATGGAAGCCAAAAACGAGATCCGGAAGAAGATATGGCGCCGACAGCCCCGGTGTTTCAGGAAAGAAGCCGTCATCAATGTCGACGGTACGATTTCCGAAACATCGGGGGAATGCAAGGAAGGCATGGACATCTCTTATGACGGGAGATGGGGATATCATCCCCTGGTCGTATCCCTGGCCCAGACGCGGGAACCCCTC
The DNA here is from genome assembly GCF_001854245.1 of Desulfococcus multivorans. GTDB lineage: Bacteria > Desulfobacterota > Desulfobacteria > Desulfobacterales > Desulfococcaceae > Desulfococcus > Desulfococcus multivorans. Next base: position 2,536,575 of record NZ_CP015381.1, read on the forward strand.
TATCTGGTCAACCGGCCGGCCAATGCACCGTCTCATCTGGATTCGGCCGTCTGGATCGACAAGAGCCTGGATCTCGTGAAAGGGATCTTTGACACCGTCAATCTCCGGGGAGACACCGATTTCGGTCTGACCGCCCATTTCGATAAATGGGATGAACTGTGTACCTTCGTTTTAGGCATGGACGCAAGGCCGAATCTGGTGAAGCTTGCAAAAAGCCTGACGGAATGGGATCTGCTTGAGCGGAAACCCAGGCACACGGTAAAAACCCGAAAGCGTCGGCAACCGGAAAACATCAAAAAGGCGGTGGTAAAAAAGAGAAAGTTCAAGACGATTCAAACCGCATCCGAATACCTGAGCGAGTTTTCCTACAAGCCGGGAAAGTGCAGAAAACCCTATCGGATGATCGTGCTGAAAAAGATCCTCAAGGTGACAAAAGGTGAGCTGAAACTATTCGATGATGTACGCTATTTTTTCTATATCACCAATGATGCCAAAAACTCAAAAGAGCAGATTCTTGAATTCTATCGGAAGCGGGCTGATCACGAAAACGACATCGAGCAGCTGAAAAACGGGGCCTGCGCCCTCAAGGCGCCGTCAAACACGCTGCTTTCCAACTGGGCCTACATGGCCATTGCTTCGACGGCATGGGATTTGAAGGCATGGTACGGATTGCTGATGCCGTATCGGCACTTGGGAAAACGGATCGTACGCATGGAATTCAAAAGGTTCATCCATACCTTTATCCGGATCCCGTGCCTGATCATCAGAACCGGCAGGAAAATTGTCTATCGGCTCGTGGGATATAATCATTCCCTGAAACACGCCCTGAATTGTTTCCACGCCTTGAAACAGTTCAACTTTCCATAGCGGTATTTCCTTGGGGCAGGAATTGCATGACGCAATTGTGAGCCCGCTTTGAAACCATGGAAAGGAGAGTGCTATGCAGCAACACGACAATCCGGCCTGAACATGAAATACAGGGTGATCTGCGCCCTGATGACGGCCCGGTTCGACTTTCAGAAGTTAGAAATTTCGCAGGCAATAGAGACGAACCCAATTTTTCTCATTTGAGTTAGTCGTATTGTAAACGCGCTTGTTTTAGGATTAAAATAAGCCAAAAAATGGGCGTTTAGAAAAAGCCATTTAAAAGATGAAACGGGGATCCACGTTATCTCATTTCACCGAACCTTTACAATTCCCATTAATCGCAGAGCATTATATTTTTAGAGCCTGAAATTGCTTAAAAACCAACCTAATATAGTTCCGATTATTACAGCTATTGCACTGTAATACCCTGGGATTGCTTGTTCCTTTGCAATACGCATGTTTAACTCATGTTCAATCAAAATATATTTTGGCGTATCCTTTTCACATTCAGAAAGTAAAATAGCAAGTTTTTCAGAAGACATTTTTCTTCTATCCACAACTGGAGGAATGCCATACCAAACTTCATCAAAAATTTCTGTGCGCTCTTTTTGTACGTCCGTATCCATAGCCCCCCACAAAAAAGCTCCACAATCTCATAACAGATAGGGAGTTTAGAATCAATAAAACACCTGTCTGACGCTCCCACGCCTTGCCTTTCGATAGAGCATTGGAACAAACTTTCTATCTTCTTCAGAAATGAACTTTAGCTCGATTTGCCCTAAAACAAGCGTGATTTTATAGCATAAAGCAAAAAAATACTCGAAATATCCGTCTTATCAGCGTATTATGTGTTTGCCAAAACCTATAATGCCCTCAAGAAGGAGTATTTCGAGTGACACCGATTATCTCTAAAAAGCTGAAGAACCGCAAGCGAAAAATCACGCGACGAACCCGAAGAAGAAACTGGGAAGACCGGCCGCGGCCGATGATTTCGGGGTCCAATATCCATTATGAATTTGACGGTCGCAGCAAAGGCATTGCCGGCGGCGGGATCGGCATCATTCACACCCTGGCTGAACGAACCGGCTTGATGGATGAACTCGATGAGCGGCTTGAGATCTTGAAGCGACATTTGCCCTACCATGAATCGGACCATGTTCTTGACATCGCCTATAACCTTCTTGCCGAAGGCAGTTGTCTTGAGGATATTGAATTGCTCAGGAATGACGAGGCCTGGCTCAATGCGCTGGGCGCTGAGCTCATCCCCGATCCAACAACCGCCGGCGATTTTCTGAGACGCTTTGATGAAGATCAGATCATCGAGCTGATGGAAGCCAAAAACGAGATCCGGAAGAAGATATGGCGCCGGCAGCCCCGGTGCTTCAGGAAAGAAGCGGTCATCAATGTCGACGGTACGATTTCCGAAACATCGGGGGAATGCAAGGAAGGCATGGACATCTCTTATGACGGGAGATGGGGATATCATCCCCTGGTCGTATCCCTGGCCCAGACGCGGGAACCCCTCTATCTGGTCAACCGGCCGGCCAATGCACCGTCTCATCTGGATTCGGCCGTCTGGATCGACAAGAGCCTGGATCTCGTGAAAGGGATCTTTGGCACCGTCAAGCTCCGGGGAGACACCGATTTCGGTCTGACCGCCCATTTTGATAAAGATGTACGCTATTTTTCTATATCACCAATGATGCCAAAAACTCAAAAGAGCAGATTCTTGAATTCTATCGAAAGCGGGCTGATCACGAAAACGACATCGAGCAGCTGAAAAACGGGGCCTGCGCCCTCAAGGCGCCGTCAAACACGCTGCTTTCCAACTGGGCCTACATGGCCATTGCTTCGACGGCATGGGATTTGAAAGCATGGTACGGATTGCTGATGCCGTATCGGCACTTGGGAAAACGGATCGTACGCATGGAATTCAAAAGGTTCATCCATACCTTTATCCGGATCCCGTGCCTGATCATCAGAACCGGCAGGAAAATTGTCTATCGGCTCGTGGGATATAATCATTCCCTGAAACACGCTCTGAATTGTTTCCACGCCTTGAAACAGTTCAACTTTCCATAGCGGTATTTTCCGGGGCAGGAATTGCATGACGCAATTGTGAGCCCGCTTTTAAACCACGGAAAGGAGAGCGCTATGCAGTAACACGACAATCCGGCCTGAACATGAAATACAGGGTGATCCGCGCCCTGATGACGGCCCGGTTCGACTTTCAGAAGTTAGAAATTTCACAGGAAATAGAGACGAACCCAATTTTTCTCATTTGAGTTAGTCGTATTGTAAACGCGCTTGTTTTAGGTCTAAGGCAAAAATTTCCCCTGCTCTCATTCCAGTTTTTAGGGATAACAAAGAAATTTCATATAAAGATTGTGATCGTTTTTTTATAGCAGAAAGTAAAAACCTCACCTCTTCTTGAGTTAAAAATCTATCACGTTTATTATCAAACTTAATCTTTATATTAGTGAACTTTGTAGGTGACTTGTAATCAAACCCTTCAGTTCGATTCATAAAATTGAATACCTGACGGATAACAGCAAAAGCATATTTAATGGACCTTGGCTTTCTTCCTGCTTTTTCCATTTCGCTTTTGATTTTTTGAAGGTTTAATTCACCAATGTTTTTCATTGGGAGATCCCCAATAATAGGAGACAACCAAAGATTAAATAGAGATTGTTCCCTCTTCCGAGATCGTTCAGTTACATTTGATTTTTGAATTGGAAAATATTTTTTCCATGCTCTGTTAAATGTAATATTTTCTTTGTTTCTTTTAATTGTCTCTATAGCTTTGGTTATTTTTTGCTCTTTCTGTAGTCTGCTTTTTTCCTTTAAAGATATCGGCCCTTTTCCAAGCCGTTGGTTCTGTTTTATTTCAGATAATAAATCATTTGCCTTAGATTCCGTCCAACCATGAGAAGCCCAACCAACCGGTTCTTCAAAATCTTTTCCATCAAATCTATATCTGATGCTAAAATATCGATCTAATTTTCGTTTATATTTTCTTTCCTTATGTTCATAAAATCGTACTCCGGGATAATTTGTCTTGATCTTCTTATCTTTAGCCATAAATGAGCCCCCAACATTCCCCCAAACTTGGTAATGCTTTGATAAGATTCGAATACTGTAACGTTTTACAAACACCCCACCCAACCTTTTTCAGTAAGAATCTAATTTAAAATCAGCAAAATAGAAGGAAAAAGGATTTTCTCCCGCTTGACAAAATAGTGTAACGCTATTGTTTTTTCCCCTATATTCTCAAAGAATTACAGAAACAAAAGCCGCATAGCGAATCACGTTTCACAAATGACAGACGCCCACTGGACGCAAAGGTGATTCAGGAAGAGGTGCCGATAGGATGGTGATGACGGGAGTCCTGATACGACTCCCGCCGGGGCTTTGGGATGTTAAATGAGGGGCAGATCGGATAGGAACTCAAGCGCAAGGTTGAGGTCGATAAGGCTGTGATTCAGTTCTTTTGCCTTGTCCCGGCAATCGGTGCAGACCTCCTTGAATTTGCGCATGTCCCCGCGGGTATGGACATAGATTTGCTCGATTGCTTCGGGTTCAAAATCTTTGTACTCCAGAATAAAATCTTCCACGACGATCGGGTAGAGAACGAGCGTTTTAAGTCGGCTCAGGATATCCGGATGTTCGCTCGACAGATATGTTCTGACCTTGGGCAGTCCGGCAAATACGATGGGAACCCCGGCATCGATAATGCGTTTCAGATAGGGCCATGCCCGGCGATCCAGATCATTGCTCTCGTCCATGACAATAAAAAATCCGGACAGGCTGCAGATCTGTTTCAAATGACGCGGTGTCCTCCGGTAGGTGGCTTTCACGTCATAATTCAATTCCTGAAGGATGGATGCCGGCAGTTCGTGGATATTGAAAAGCGTCTCCACCCGGACCCCCCGGAGTTTCTGAGGCTGGATCAGGTTTAAAAATCGACTCTTGCCGACGCCATAATCGCCTTCGATGAGCACGCTCTGTCCGCGGTAGATTCGATTGTAGATCGCCGCCAGATAGGAAACGCGGCGTTTGTCATTGATGAACGTCTCTTTTCGTTTCATGTTGTCTGTCCCATAAAGAGGCGTACGGCGCCACATGATTCCTTCGCTGATGGCGTTCACAGTCCAGCATAAAAGCGTTGAACAGGGCCGTTCCGATTTTTTTCGGGGATTGCATCAGCTTTCCGGCATAGCCGTCATACCGGGTTTTGTTATGTTTAAAAATCTCTTCAGCTACGGCAAGCGTCAGTCCCTTGCGGTGTTTTTCGATCAACACGGCTCTTTCCACCACCATGTTCTGCTGCTCCAGAAAGGCCGTTATCCGCTCGACCT